>VFZY01000292.1 GCA_016870915.1 Acidobacteriota bacterium
TCGGCCCGGAGAGGTGGAAATCTTGAGAGAAAGGAGGCTGGGAGGGAGAGGTGTCGAAAGAACTGCTGGAAACAGGCATGTTGTCAGTTTTCGTTTTTGTGCGATGGTCGAAAGAAGCCATCCGCAGGCACTGGCCCGCCCTCGGAAAGGGGATTCTGATCAAATCCGGCACGGGAGTGAGGCGTTGGTGTATACTGTTGGGGTCCGGGAGACCCAAAATGGAAATCCCGGTCAAAAGGAGTGCTCATGAGACTTGTGCTGTGTTCCTTGGGACTGGCTGGTTTGCTGTTCACCGCCAGACCGCTCTCCGGACAGATCCTCTACGGGTCGGTTGTAGGCGTGATCGAGGACTCGACCGGAGGCGCGCTGCCGAACGCCAAAGTCACGATCACCAACCAGGGGACCGGGCTGGCTCTGGAAACCGTGACCGGCCCGGCTGGCTCCTTCACCATTCTCAACGTGCCGGCGGGCACCTGGGACGCCAGTGCGACGCTGCAGGGGTTTAAGACGCAGTCGCGCACTGGACTGATGGTGACGGTGAATACGGTAAGCCGCGTGAATTTCTCGATGGAGGTGGGTTCGCTGACCGAGCAGATCACGGTATCGGCCGATGTGGCTCAACTGCAGACCGACAAAGCCGATTCCCATACGGAGCTGCGGTCCGACCTTGTGAGGAGCCTGCCGCTGCCCGGTTACCGGAACTATCAGTCGCTGATCAATCTGGTGCCCGGCGCTACACCTGCTTCATTCCAGAACGCGGTGACGGATACACCCGCCCGCTCGCTGCGCACCAACGTGAACGGCACCAATGCCAGCACGAATGTCACGCGCATCGACGGGGCGGCCAGCGTGAACGTCTGGCTGCCCCATCATACGGGCTACGTGATGCCGGCCGAGATGGTGGAGACCGTCAACGTGGTGACGACGGCCGGTGAGGCCGAGCAGGGAATGGCGGGCGGGGCGGCGATTACGCTGGTGACAAAGTCGGGAACCAACGCGTTGCACGGCAGCGCTTTCTGGTTCCACGACAACCAGCGGCTACGCGCGCGGAACTTCTTTTTCACGCCGACGACGGTGAAGCCCGTGAGCATCTACAACAATTTCGGTGGGACCATTGGCGGGCCGGTGGTGAAGAACAAGCTGTTCTACTTCTACAGCTACGACAACACCAAGCAGCGGACGGGTGGATTCGGGCGTTATTCGGTGCCCACGGCGGATATTCGCACCGGCAACTTCTCGGCGACGGGGCGCGACATCTTCGATCCGCTGACCGGCAACGCGGCGACGGGAACCGGCCGCGCTCGATTTCCGGGCAACATCATTCCGGCCAGCCGCATCAGTCCGATCGCGCAGAAGATTCAGTCGTACTATCCGGCGCCGAACGCGGCCGGACCGTTGAACAACTACGCGATTGGCGCGACGCCGCAACTGAATCGCGATTACAACGACGCAAAGGTGAATTACCAGCGCAACTCGAATCACATGATCTGGGGACGCTACGGAGTGATGAATGCGCTGGCCGGCGGCCGCGGCATCTTCGGCGAGGGCGTGGGACCTTCGCCGGGGGCCGATCCGGGGTTCGGCGACACGCGGATTCAGAACGCCTCGGCCGGGCACAACTATACGATTTCGCCCAATGTGCTGCTTGACGGGGTGATCGGCTATAACCGGCTCGATCAGACGGTGCGCGGCCAGGACTACGGCAAGGACTTCTCGGCGGCGCTCGGCATACCGGGTCTAGGCGGACCGGATCCGCGCCAGTTGGGCTTCCCCAACATCAATGTCAATGGCTACACAGGATTCGGTGTTCCGGGCTGGATGCCGCTCGACCGCGTGGAGGAGAGTTACACAACGACGCATACGCTGCGGTGGATCAGGGGCAGCCACAACTTTGCGTTCGGTTTCGATGGCGTGTTGCACAAGTTGACGCACTGGTCGCCGCATCTGGGCTTTGGGCCCCGCGGCACGTTCAACTTCAACGGTGGGGCGACGGGCAACGGCTCATTCAACAACTTCAATGGCTACGCGGCTTTTCTGTTGGGCCTGCCGAACCTGATTCAGAAGAGCATTCAGCACGTGATGCTCACGGGCCGCGAATATCAGTTCGGCTGGTATGCGCAGGACCGCTGGCAGGTAACACGCAAGTTCACCGTGAATGCGGGCTTGCGGTATGAGTACTATCCGCTGATCGGCCGTTCCAACGGCAAGGGCGTGGAGCGTCTAGATCCGGAGGCCAATCTGGTGTATCTGGGCGGGCGCGGCACAGTTCCGCGCAACGCCGGGTTCAGCGTCAGCAAGAGGCTGTTCGCACCGCGGCTTGGCTTGGCGTACAGGCTGGATGACAAGACCGTGATCCGGACCGGGTACGGCTTGAACTACAGCCCATTGCCGTGGTCGCGGCCGTTGCAGGGTATGTATCCGCTGACAGTGAGTTTCAACTTCCCGGCGGCGAACGAGAACGTTTCGGTGCGATCACTGGCTGAAGGCGTACCTCCGGTGATCGGGCCGGACCTGTCGTCGGGCGTGGTGTCGCTGCCGGCGGCTGCGGCCATGCGCAGTCCGTATCCGGGCAAGATCACGCGCGGCTACATACAGAGCTGGAACTTCACGGTGGAGCGCAGGCTGCCGGGCTCGTTCGTGGCTTCGGCAGCGTACGTCGGGACGCAGGTGACGCATCAATCGGCGGACCGGGATATCAATTCCGGTCAGGTTCTGGGCGCGGGGAACGCGGGCCGGCCTTATTCGGCGCGATTCGGCCGGAACATCGCGACGAGCATGTGGGATGGCTATCTGAGCTCGAATTATCACTCGCTGCAGACGTCGGTGCGGCGGCAGGCGAAGGGCCTGACGGTGCAGGGCGCCTACACGTGGTCGAAGGCGATCAACATGACGGATGATGAAGGCTGGGCGGGGGTTACGTACAACTGGGGCCCGGCGTTCAAGCGCAACCGGGCAGCGGCGGGGTACGACCGGACGCACGTGTTCCAGATGGGGTACGTGTACGAGTTGCCGTTCTCCGCGACCGGTCCGCTGAAGCATGTTGTTGGCGGCTGGTCGATCAGCGGGGTGACGGCCGCGTTTACGGGTACCCCTTTTACTCCCAGCGCGCCGGGTGGGACGCTGAACCTGCCTGGCAATTTGCAGACTGCGGATCAGGTGAAGAGTGAAGTGATCCGGCTGGAAGCGATCGGGAGCGACGGCACCTTTTACGACCGGAGCGCTTTTCAAGCGATCCCGGCCGGGCAGGCGCCGCGGTTTGGATCCATGGGCCGGAACAGCCTGCGCAATCCTGGCGTGCTGCGGCAAGACCTGGTTTTGAGCAAGGACCTCCGCTTCCTCGAAAAGGTGGTGGCGACGTTCCGGGCGGAGGCGTATAACTTCACGAACAGCCGTCTTTCGACGGGTTTTGCTTCGAGCGACGTTACGAACCCCAATTTCCTTCGGGTGCTCAGCGCGGTGGACGAGCGTCAGGTGCGGTTCGGCCTGCGGTTCGGCTTTTAGAGAACGCGCGCCATCACGCCGCCGGTTGGGGGTCCCATGGCGGGCCGAGAGCCTGTGTTGAGGGCCCGTCCGCGTGCTTGCCGCTCTGGCGGCGGTTTCGTTACGGTTACTCGCGCAGACGCACGGTGAGATCACGGACGAGGTGAGCGACCCCTCCGGCGCCGTGGTGGGTGGCCCTGCCGTCACCGTGACCCACGAGCAGACCAACGCATCGCGTCATATGACTTCGAACTCGGCCGGCCTGTACGGCTTTCCGTCGCTGGTTCCCGGGTCAGTCGAGTCCTCATGAATGCCCAGGACGTCATCCACCGTCAGGCACCGGCTGGACACGGTTCGACGATCGGGCGAGCAGGCGCATCAAGAGGGGACTATCGCGCATGAAGCGGCGCGTCTAACGGGTTCGAAGGGTGAGGGGCTCACGTGAAACTCCGAGCTCCGCTTCGGTCAGAGCTTCTCGTCCTTTGCGGCTTGGCCGCGTACCAGGAACGTCTTTGCCAGGGAGCCCCGGCCGCAGATCTTGAATGTTCCGAAGTCCTTGTACCATTCGCCTTCCGGAACCTCGGCTGCGTCTCGGTCCAGAGCCGTAGTTGATTCAGGTCGGCGATGCTGATCGATCGATCTCGCATCCGTTCCACCAGGTGCTGCCTGGTGCCATGCTCCGAATCTGTGTGGCTGTCCTGGCCGGCAAGGTCACGCTCTGGCGCACGGTCTTCGTTTCGGTTCTCATCTCCTGTTGGGCAGTAATGTGCAAACCGGCTCTCACGGCCGGTACAACCAGGTTGATTCCCGCGGTCCGCCGCCATTTCCGTATCCGCCCGTGATCAACGCGCCACCGGTCTTCAGTAGCGCGACAGCCGAGAACTGACCCGCCATGCGAGGCTCCCCCGGAACAAGGGTGAACGTGCGGTTACCGGGGTCGAACACCTCTGCCAGCGGCGCGCCTCCCGCGACGAGGACCAGGCCGCTTGGAAGCAACAGGCTGCTGCCGGCATGCTTGTAGCGGCTGAGCCTCATGTCCGGACCTGACACAAATCTCGCCGTTTTCGGGTCGAAGATCTCCGACGAGGTGTACTGCCCGCGATCGTCGCGTTCATCCGAGCCCCCGGTGACCAGGACTTGGCCGTCCCGGAGCAGGACACCATCGTGCTTATGGCGGCGGACCAGCATGTCCCCGGTCCGGCTGAAGACACCAGTCGCGGGATCGTAGATCTCGGCGGACGCAAGGAGGCTCAGGTTTTCTCTGCGGCCGTTGTGCCCGCCGACGACCAACACCCGCCCGTCTTGAAGGCGGACCGGCACGTGGCTCTCCCGCTCCTCAGTCATGCTTCCCGTCGGCGAGAACGTGCCCGTCGCGGGATCGTAGAGTTCAGCGCTCGAGAGAAATGTCCACCCCGGCCCCAAGCCGCCGACTACCAGGACTCTGCCGTCGGGAAGGAGAACGGCGACATGATCTGCTCGCGGCGCCCCGAGCGATCCGGTCTGGGCGAACGTATTCGTCACCGGATCGAACAACTCGGCCGCGGCCAGCGTCCTCGTGTCCTGGCCATATCCGCCCGCAATCAGCACCTTCCCATCAGGAAGGAGTGTGGCCGTGTGACTGTGATGCGTCGTGAGCATCGGAGGCAGTGGCGAGAACCGCCCGGCGTCCGGGGCGTAGCTTTCGGCACCTCTTGCGGAGCCCTTCCCGACAAATCCACCAGCGATAAGCACACGGCCGTCCTGCAGCGCGGTGGCAGTGTGGGCCGCCCGGCTGGCGCTCATGGCCGGTCCTGCAAGCAGAATCCCTTGGGAACGCATAGCAGAAACACCCAGCGCAAGACCTGCCCCCACTACGACGGTTGTAACCCAAAGCCATCTCATGAGACTGTTCCTCCTGTGTGAGCCTCGATTATCCGCCTATCCCGCCAAGAAGCGCATGCGGTTGTCCCGAGCGTTGTGCTCCAGTTCGGCGAGCCCGAGGTGCTCCATGAGCGGCGGGATGTACATGCCAAAGCGCCCACGGAAATTCTTCTTCAGCCCATACCAGCCGCCGATCGGATTATCCGCAGACCGTGCCCAGTGCTCAACGGTGCCTTCGTTGGTTTCCTGCTTCTCGTCCTTGCTGCCGAGCGGCATCCAGTCGCCGTGACTCCGCAACATCGCCGCAAGGTCGTCGATGCACCTGATGTCATAGTGCAGGACGGTACTGCCCACGGTGCAGACCAGGATTTTCCGACCATCCTTCTCTTCGACGTGCATCGTGTAGGAGGCAGCGCCGGGCGGCGTCTTGAGTGTGAGCGGCTTGTCTTTCGTGCCAACTGTCTGCCGATAGTCAGGCATTAGCCCACATTTCCGTTTTGAGCCGCGCGTGCGAATCTCCTGGATGCTCGTCCGCATCAATATCGATAGGGGTTTGAAGGCAGCGAAGACCCCTGCGGAGGACAGCACCCAATGGGTGACAAACAAAACCAGCCCTTTCAGCTCTCGTTCAACGGCCTTCTCAAGATCGACTTCCAGGGATCGCGCGTTACTTCCGATGGTGGTCTGATCCTGGTGCGTGAGTTGGATGAACGGCTGGGCTTCGGTGCTCTCATTGCCCAACACCTGACTGACTCACGGCGCGGCAAGAATACCCAGCTTCCGCTGGCGGACCTACTGCGCCAGTCCGTCTACAGCCGGATTGCCGGCTACGAGGATGTCAACGATGCCGAGCGGCTCTCGCAGGATCCAACCTTCCGGCTGA
>VFZY01000293.1 GCA_016870915.1 Acidobacteriota bacterium
GATCCACGCACAACGCCAGACCGGCACCGTGGCCTGACCGCGTACGGGCCGCGCTAACTTTCCTCCCTCGGAAAGGGTTTATTCCGGGGGAGATTGTTAAATCCAATGAGATTTTGGTGTCAATCCGCTGCACTATACTAGAGGAACGCATATGCGGATTGCGATCGATGCCCATGCGATTGGGCAGCATCTGACGGGGAATGAGGTTTATGTCCGCAACCTCCTGAGCCGCTTTCCGGGGCTGGACCGGAAGGCTCAGTTCATCGCGTACACCTGCGCCCAAAGTGCGTCCGAATGGATTCCGGAACCGGTTGAGGTGCATCCCGTCTCCCGCAATCCCTTCCTGCGCCTGGGGTGGGACCTGCCCCGTCTGGTCAACCGCCAGCGCCCGGATCTGCTGCACGTGCAGTACACAGCCCCGCTTTTCTCGCGGGTTCCCATCGTCGTCACGGTGCACGATGTCAGCTTCCTGCACCACCCTGAATACTTTCCCGCGCCCCGCGTCCGCCAGTTGGCGTACACCGTGGAACGCACCGTGCGGCGCGCCGCCGCCATCCTCACACCCAGCGATTTCTCGCGCCGCTCCATTGCGCTCGCGTACGGAATTCCGCAGGACAATATCGCCGTGGTGCACAACGGTGTCTCGCCCACTTTCCGCCCCATTTCCCGCGAGACTGCGGGCGCATTCGTGAGTGGCCGCTTCCAGATTTCGCAGCCTTACATCATGACCGTGGGCGACCTGCAGCCCCGCAAGAACCAGATCGGCCTCATTCGCGCATTCGAGGAAGTAATGCGCGAATTTCCTAAATTGCCGCACCACCTTGTACTGGTCGGCAAGGATAAATATCAGGGCCGCCAGATTCATGAAGCCGCCGAACGCTCACCGCTCCGCGGCCGCATTCACTTGACGGGGTTCGTCAATGACGACGAACTGTTGCGTCTTTACAACGCCTGCGACCTTTTCGTTTTTCCGTCGCTCTATGAGGGCTTCGGCATTCCCATCCTCGAAGCAATGGCGTGCGGCTGCGCCGTGGCTTGCTCGAACACGTCGGCTATGCCCGAAGTGGCCGATGCCTCGGCTATCCTTTTCGACCCCGCTTCGCCCGCGGAGATGGTCCGCGCCATGCGCGACATCCTGCTGGACAGCGAACTGCGCGCCCGCCTCCAGAAACTGGGACAGAAGAACGCCACACGCTTCAGTTGGGAAGAAGCGGCGCGCAGGACGCTGGATGTCTACCGGCATGTCGCGGAGAAAGCCCCCGGCACGGTGCGTCCGCGCCAGGCCACCGCTGTGTAGCATGGTCCGGACGCTTTACCTGCTGGCCGCGCTCCAGTCCCTTTTCGCCCAGGAGACCCTGCGGTATCAGATCAGTTGGCCCAGCGGGCTCTCCCTGGGGGAAGCCACACTCTCCCAGAAAAAGTCCGGCGCCGGCAAGGAATTGGAGTTCCAAATCGACGCCTCCGTCCCCGGCTTCACCGTCGCGGACCGCTTCCGCTCTCTCACCGGCGCCGGCGGTTGTTCCCTCGAATTCTATAAGGAGATCACCCACGGCCGGCGCAAGGCCAAGGAAAAAATCACATTCCAGCCCCAGGGCGGCGCCACCCGCGAAACCACGGGTGGGGGCAAGTCCGAAATCCCTACCCCGGCCTGCGGCCGTGACGCCCTCGCGTTCCTTGACCATCTCCGGACCGAAATCGCCCAGGGCCGGGTGCCCCCGGCGCAGACCGTTCTCTGGGGGGCGCCTTACCAGGTGCGCCTCGAGTTCAAGGGCTCGCGCGTCATCACGGTAAGCGATCAGCGCACCGACGCCGACCTGCTCCTGGTCTCGATCAAGGGGCCGGCCTCCGACCACACCTTCGAACTCTTCTACGGGCGTGACGCCGCGCGCACCCTCGTCATGGCCCGGGTTCCCTTCCCGCTGGGCAGCTTCACCATGGAGCTGATGCGCTGACCATGCGCGTGGCGTTCTTCTCACCCATGCCGCCGGCCCGCAGCGGCATCGCCGACTACGCGGCCGCTCTCGCCCAGCCCCTCGCGCGCCTCTGCGATCTGGACGTCTTCTCCCAGGCTCCCCGCCACTTCGACCCCTCGAACTACGACGCCATCCTCTATCAAATGGGCAACAACCCGTTCCACGGCTTCACCTACGAGTTCGCCCTGAAATACCCCGGTGTCGTCGTGATGCATGAATCGAACCTCCACCATCTCATCGCCGACATCACCATCAAGCAAGGCGATTGGGACGCCTACATGCGCGAAGTGGAGTTCGACGGCGGCCCCCAGGCCCTCGCCTTCGCGCAGCGCGTGCGCCGGCTTGAGGTGGGCCCCGATTACGACGGCGTGCCGATGCTCCGCCGCCTCATGGCCCAGGCCAGGGCTGCCGTGGTACACAGCCAGGTTGTGGCCGATGACCTCCGCGCGGCCGGGCTCGCCGGGCCCATCGCCCGCATCCAGCACGGCGCCTGGATTCCGGATCCGCCGCGGCAGGAATTCCGGGAAAAGCTCGGTGTGCGGCCCAACGACGCGCTCATCGGCATCTTCGGTTTCCTCAAGCCCTACAAGCGCATTGCCGAGTCCCTGCGCGCCTTCAAGCGTCTGGTCCGCCTGGAGCCCTCGGCCAGGATGATTCTGGTGGGCGAACCGCATCCGGATTTCCCGCTCGCCTCGCTCATCCGCTCGCTCGAACTCGACGCCCATGTTCGTGTGCTCGGCTACACGCCCATCGAGCATTTCGAGGGCTATCTGGCTGCCTGCGACATCCTTCTCAATCTTCGCTTCCCGACGGTCGGCGAAAGCTCCGGCACCCTGATGCGGGCGCTCGGCATGGGGAAGGCGGTCCTGGTGTCAAACGTCGGTTCGTTCGCCGAGTTTCCCGACACCGTCTGCCTCAAGACGCCGGTCGACGCCTCCGAAGAGGACCTGATTTTCGAGTACCTCAACCTGCTGGTCAGCCGGCCCGAGGCGCGCCACACGCTGGGCGCGGCGGCGCGGGACTGGGTGAGCCGCAACTGCACCTGGGAGATCGCCGCCGCCCGCTACGCCAGTTTCCTTGAAGCCGTCAGCACCGGACAGCCCTGGTCGCAGCCTCCCGATGACGTGGCCGCGGTCCCGGCTCCGGAGCCGCCGCCCGCCTCTGCCGTCGACGGGCTCTACATTCTCAATTGGGTGGAGCCCGCCGCCCGGTCCTACGCCGAAACGCACATCACGCGTTTTGAAAAGACGCTCGAACTCACACCCCGGGGCGGTCCCGACCACCGTATCCTCGAAATGGGCGCCTACATGCAAATCACTCCCGCGCTCAAGCACAAGCTGGGCTACGGGGAGGTGCGCGGCTGCTACTACGGTCCCTCCGGCGCCACCGAACGCCGCTCGGCGCACGACGAGAACGGCGCGGAGTTCTCCTGCGACGTCGATCTCTTCGACGCAGAAAAGGACCCCTTCCCCTACCCCGACGGCCACTTCCACACCGTTCTCTGCTGCGAACTCCTCGAACACCTCACAGCCGACCCCATGCACATGATGTGCGAGATCAACCGCATCCTCGCCCCCGGCGGACATCTGGTGCTCACCACCCCCAACAGCGCCTCCCTCCGCGCCATTTCAGCCATTCTGCAGGGATACCACCCGGGTTTCTTCCCCGCCTACATCCGGCCGCGTGAGGACGGCGCCGTCGATGCCCGGCACAATCGTGAGTACACGGCGCGAGAGATGCCGCTGCTGTTTTCCGACGCCGGCTTCGAGATTACCTGCCTTGAGACCGGCCCCTTCAAGGCCGAACAGAAACCGGAACTCCTCTGGACGGACCGGCTGCTCGAACACTACTCGCTCGACCGGCAACATCGCGGCGACGGAATCTACGCCGTGGGCCGCAAGACCGGCCCCCCGCGCCATCGCTACCCGGCCTGGCTCTATAACTGAACATGAGCCTGGACTACGAATCGGCGCGGCTGGGACACGCGGGCGGCTTCCAACTCCGGTTTCAATGCCAGCTTCGCAACCTCGGCCGCACGCCCTGGCAAGGCGATCTTGGCTTCCAGCTCTTCGACCCCGCCACCGGCCGCTTCATCACCGAAGGCGAGTGGCGCCGCGTCGAGACCGCGGTCCCGGCCGGCTCCGCCATCCCCATCGACTGGACCGTCACCCTGCCCGCCGAACCCGGACCCTACCGCGTCTACCTCAGCGGGCGCGACACCGATGGCTGGCTCTACACCCGCGGAAGCTGGATGGTTGCGGCGGCCGTAACCCTCAGCCGGGAATCCGCCAGCGTCGAGCAGGTTGAGGTCACCACACTCGCCCGCCTGCGCCGACGGGCCTGGCCTCGCGCCGCCGCCGAAGCCCTCGCCGGGCCGTTTCGCACCATCCTGAGGCACCGCGCGCTCATCGCCTCCATGACCCGGCGCGACATCCTGGCGCGCTACCGCGGCAGCTTCGCCGGCGCCTTCTGGACCATCCTGCACCCGCTGCTGCTGATGGCCACGTACTTTTTTGTGTTCGGCGTGGTTCTGGCGCCCAAGGTGCCCGATTTTCCGTTCTACTTCCTCGCCGGCATGCTGCCCTGGCTCGCGGTCAGCGAAGCCGCCGGGCGCGGACCCTCGCTTGTCACAGACCATCGGAACTTCGTCAAGAAGCTGGTCTTCCCCATCGAAATCCTGCCGGTGAACGCCGCCCTCGCCGGCCTTGTCACCGGCATCGCCGCCACCGTCCTGCTGGCCGCTGCCCTCGCCCTCGCCAGGGGATCCCTCCCCGTGTCCATCGCCTGGCTGCCGGCCATTCTGATTCCTCAGTTCGCCCTCACCCTCGGTATCGTGTGGATGCTCGCCGCCGCCGGAGTCTTCCTGCGCGACCTGGCCCAGATCAACGGCTTCGCTCTCACCGCCTGGTTCTTCCTCACCCCCATCTGCTACAGCGAAAGCGCTCTGCCGGCAGCCCTGCTGCCCGTCCTGGGCAAGAACCCCATGTTCATCCTGGTGCGCGCCTATCGCGCCATCCTGCTGGAAGGCCGGCCGCCGGAGTGGGCTGCTCTATGGAAACTCTGGCTCCTCGCCTTCGCCGCCCTGTGCCTCGGGTACGCCTTTTTCCGGAAACTAAGGAACAGTTTCGCCAGCACGATTTAACACTTACACTGCTGCGTGGCGTGATAGACTCGCGGAACAAAGAAAGGTCTCATGTACGAAACCAACGACCCTGTCGGATCCCTTGTCCACCTCTACGTGGACGGCGCCTTTGACCGCCGCGAACTGGTGAAGCGCGTTGCCAGGCTCACCGGCGGCATCACCGCCGCGCTCGCCGCCCTGGCCGCGTTTCCCGACGCCGCCGAAGCGCAGGCGCCGGCATGCCCGCCCGATCTCCGCGTGCCGGCCACCGCGCCGGACCTCGTGGTCACCGATGTGCGGTATCCGGGTGAAGACGGCGCCACCCTGTTAGGCCAGTTGACCTACCCGCGCACCACAACCTTCCGCATGTGGCCCGGCGTCATCACCATCCATGAGAACCGCGGCCTGGTCGAGCACCACCGCGATTTCGCGCGCCGCGTCGCCCGCGCCGGTTACGTCACGCTCGCCATCGATCTTCTGTCCCGCCAGGGCGGAACCGCCCAGTTCACCGAACCCGCTCAGCAAACCGCTGCCTACGGCCGCACCAACCGGTTCGAGCGTATCTCCGACATGGTGGCGTCCCTCGGCTACATCAAATCCGTGCCGCAGTGCCAGTGGGACAGAATCGGCACCACCGGCTTCTGCGCCGGCGGCGCCAATGTGTGGGACTTCGCCGTCAGTTGCCCGGAACTGAAGGCAGCCGTGCCGTTCTACGGCGCCCCGATCGAAGAGGTCTACATCAGCCGCATCCAGACCCCCATTCTGGCCATGTACGCCGAACGCGACCCCGGCCTCACCATGCGTATGGCGCCCATCATGAACGCCATGATCACCCAGAACAAGACGTTCGGTTTCATGGTCTATCAGGGCGCCCGCCACGCGTTCATGAACGACACCGGCGCCGCCTTCGACGCACTGGACTTGTCCCCTTTTTTGAGACAAACGGTTAAGACTCAAAATCCAACGAATGGAGAATTGAGTCATGGGTCAAGTACGAAGGCGATTCAGCAAGGAGTTCAAGTTGGCGGCGGTGCGGCGGCTTG
>VFZY01000294.1 GCA_016870915.1 Acidobacteriota bacterium
GCCCTGTTTTCTTACAATTACTCTCCAAATTCGCATACGCCCCATTGCCGCGCTTCGTAGAATCCACACGGAGAACCAACATGGCTACCCTACTTCAATCCAACACCTCCCGCGCCAACGGCGCCCTCTCAAACGGACCCGTCACCCCTCAGGGCAAAGCCCGCTCCGCCCAAAACTCCCTCCAACACGGCCTCTACGCCAAAGGCAAAGTCCTCCCCTGGGAATCCCAGGAAGAATTCGACCAGCTCCGCCAGAACCTCCACATCTACTACCCCCTCTCGCAAATCTACAGCTACCTCGTCGACCAGCTCGCCTCCGAACTCTGGCACATCCAACGCGCCGAGCGTTTCGAAGAGGCCCTCCTCATCTCCAACCACGCCGAAGCCCGCGCCAACCTCATCAGCCACGGCAACAAGAACCCCACCGAAGACCAGATCCTCGCCAACACCTACATCCGCCTCAACACCTGCTCCAGCTACGTCACCGCCCTCCGCGAACGCAGCCGGGCCCACCGCCACGCCCGCCTCCTCCGGGCCGAACTCGAAAAACTCCTCCGCCAACTCCTCGCCGAACACGGCCCGGACAAACCCCTCGTCGCCCCGGCCCCAATCGCCACCGAAGCCACCCGGGCCGACACCTATGTCTATCCCGATCACGGCTTTGCCAGCTTCCCCAGGTTCGTTTCCACACCCCGAAACTCCGCCCCCGAACCAGCCACCGAACCCGCCCCTCAGCCCGCCCAAGGAGTACCTGCCGGACCCAAAGCCGGGCCCAAGACAGTGCCCACCATATGACCCAACCAGTTCCCACCATCCTCGGCACAGACACCGCACCGCCCGAAGTGTGCCTGCTGAACGGCCAGACCCTGCCGGGCTTCCGTCCACGCCTCGCGCATCGGTTTCACCCGCGCGGCAACCTGGCGGATCTCTTCCAGGGGGATCGCCGGCAGGTCCGTTTGGAAGTTAAGGCCGAAGTACTGGCGCGGCTCGGCGATCTGCTTGAAGCCAAACATCCGCTGGTAGATCATCGAGTGTTCCTCGCGCGGGCAGGCCACAACCCAGGGGGCATCGTAGAGGTCGGCCAGGGCCACCAGACGGTAGAGCACGTGGCGCTGGGCCTGATGCACGAAGCAGAGGCGGCTCGCTTCGACGAACGGGCCGCGCGCGATCGCCTGGAACGCCGGATGATCGCCGAAAGTCTTTGGCGGAGGGGGCCACAGTCCAGCCCAGGTCAGGGCGCCATGGGGCCACCGGGGCCGAAATTTTTTCCCGGCGCTTACATCATGGCCGCGGGAGGTGCCGGTTCGCTGGGATCGCCGGCGTTCTTCTGCGGCAGCAGGATCATGATCAGGGCCAGCGAAGCCAGAACCGGCAGGCCCCACCAATACGACTCATTGTGGAAGTTCAGAATCCATTCCGGCTTGAACTGCAGCCCGGCCCATGCCAGCCCCATCAGCCCCTCACCGGCAATCAGGCCTGAGGCCGTCAGGACACCGGCGTTTTCGACGCGCGCCTTCTGGGCATCATTCAGGCCCCGGCGCTCAGCCATGCGATCGGCGATCCAGCGGAAGATGCCGCCCAGGAAGATGGCGAACGTGGTCTGGAAGGGCAGGTACATGCCCACGGCCACCAGCATGGGGCTGCGCACCTGCAGCATGATCATCGCGATCCCCAACGCCATGCCGACAACAACAAGCGGCCAGGCCATATCGCCGCCGACGATCCCCTGCGCGAGCATGGCCATCAGCCCGGCCTGGGGGGCGGCGAGCGCGGGGTCGCCAAAGCCGGTCCCGCCCTGACGGATGTTGCCTTCGTGGAGCAGCATCAGCGGGAAGTAGAGCAGCAGGCTGGCGACCACCACGGCGATCAGTTCCACCACCTGGATGGTGCGCGGCGTGCCGCCCAGGATGTAGCCCACCTTGAAGTCCTGCAGCAGTTCGCCGGCGACGGCGGATGAGACGCAGACCACGGCGGCAACCCCAAGGACAACGGCGACGCCTCCGGGCCCAGTGAAGCCCAGCGAGACCATGAGTAGGGCGGCGATGAGCAGTGTGGAGAGAGTGATGCCGGAGATGGGATTGTTCGTGGAGCCGATCATGCCCACCAGGCTGCCCGACACCGTGGCGAAGAAGAAGCCGACCACCAGCATGACGGTGGCGGCCACCAGGCCGGCCACGATATCGCCTGAGAAGTAGACGTAGAGGCCAATCATCAGCGCGAACATGACGCCGATCAGGCCCAGCACCACTTTCGAGCTCATGTACTGCTCGGTGCGGCCGGCGCCGGCCGCGACGGCGGCTCCGCCACGGGCTTCGGCGATCGAGCGGCCCAGGCCCGCGGCCAGGCTCTTGCGCATGCGGAACAGCGTGTAACCGGCGCCCACCAGCATGCCGCCCACGGCGATGGGCCGGACGATGAAGCGCCAGATAGCGTTCGACATCTGGTCCCAGTTGGTGGTCTGAGTGCCGGCGGGGAATACATCTTTGATATGGGGTCCCAGGAAGTAGACCAGCAGTGGAACCAGCAGGCCCCACGCCAGAACGCCGCCGGAAAAGTTGAGCGAGGCAAGGCGAGGCCCGATGATGAAACCGACCCCCAGGTAAGCGGGGCTGATTTCGGGGGCGGAGAAGCTGGTGAATCCTCCCACTCCGGTGGACTTGGCGGCATCGGTGGCGTCCAGGCGGACGCGGCTTGCGCCCAGCGTGCCGATGGGAATGTTCGTGAAGCGGTGTTCCAGGGCGTAGAGGTTGAACTTGCCCAGGATGTACGCCACGCCGCCGATCGCGATGTTGTAGAAGAGGAACTTGACGGCTTCGGCGCCGCGGCGCCCGGCCTTGTGAATTTCGGCGGCGGCGACGGATTCAGGGAAGGGTAGTTCCCGGTCTTCCACCATCACCCGGCGCACCAGTGAGATGAATAGCACGCCGACGATGCTGCCCACCATCATGAGCGCGGTGGATTTCCAATAGGCATCGCCGAAGCCGAACGACGGCCAGGCCTTGGCGATGACGAAGGCAGGCAGGGTGAAGATGGCGCCGGCGGCAACGCTTTCGCCAATGGTGCCGGCGGTGCGGCAGATGTTCTCTTCAAGGATGGAGCCGCGGAAGATGCGGAGGATGGCCATGCCGACAACGGCGGCGGGATATGTTGCGGCCACGGTGACGCCGGCCCGCAGGCCCAGGTAAGCATTGGCCGCGCCAAGGATGATGGTGAGCACAAGGCCGATGACGACGGCGCGCACGGTGAATTCGCTCATCGTCACGCCTTCAGGGACGAAGGGTTGATGGACGGTGGGGGTCTCGGATTTGGCTACGGGCTTAGGGTCTGCGCTCATCTCTACGGCTCCTTTCGCGTTCGGGGCAACGTAGATGATAGCAGGACGGTCCCGCCGTGCGCGGCGGGCCGGTAGTCGGGTCTCTAGTCGGGTCTCTAATCGATGACGCGGACGTTGACGGTGGTGACAGCGCCGCCCTGGGTGATGGTGAACGGAATCTCGCGGCCGGTGGGTACGTGGCCGGGCACGCGGGCGTTGATCTGATAGACGCCCACCTCACCCGGGACCAGGCCGGCATAGGAGACAACAATGGGAACGCCGCCAAGCGTCACGACGGGCTCAACCAGAGCGGCGGCCGGAGGATCCAGCGGAGCCGGTGAGCCGCTTTCAACCGCCGGGCTGGTCTTGCCAAGGCCAGTGAGAAAGACCACCACGTGGTCATTGCGATGGATGGGATTGGAGCCGGTGGCGATCGACTTGTTGGCTGCGCGGACGATCGTGGGCACGGCATCGGGCAGGCCTTCAAGCTGTGTCCTGAAGATGCCCGGCGCGGTGGATTGCACGGAGAGATTGTAGTTGTCGCTGACGCCGCCGGGGGTGCGCAGCATGACGGTGGCGTTGCCTTCCACCTGGTAGGGCATCTGGGCGTTGATCTGGTTGCCGCTCACTAGGATCATGGGCACGGGGATGCCGTTGACGGTGAGGCAGCTCTCGCCGAGCGCGGTGGGAAGCGGAAGTTGCCGCGTGGTAGCGTTGATGGGGCTCAGGTCCTGGCCCAGCACGCGGATGAGGCTGCCCGGCGCGATGGGGCGCTCGCCATCGGCGGCGTTGACAACGGCGGTGATCTTGGGCAGTGCGGCCGCGGCGTCATAGGTCCACGGAAGGACGGTGAAACCGGAGACGGTGAGATTGATGATGGCGCTGCGATTGTAGAGGACGGCCACGGTTCGGGTGAACGGCAGGCTGGCTTCGCCGGCGACGGGTGCTTCGGCGATGCGCGAGGAGCGCGATGGCCGGCCGGAGGCCGGATCCACGCGCTGGATCACGCCGGTGGCAGTGGTGCGCAGGGCAAGTTGGTCGATGAAAGCGAAACCGGACGTATCGCCGGAAGCGGCGTCGAGCGAAGCCACTTTGACAAGGGACTGGTTGTAGAGGGTGTTGCCCACCACGAAGTGTCCGAAACTCGAAGCGGCGTAGCCGCCGGAGAGAGCGCTTGAATCCTTGCGGGAGACGGTGAAGGTTCCGGCGTTGCTGTCGTAGAGCATCATGGAGCCGTTGGCGGAGGCAGCCATGACGGACGCTCCGTTGCCCGCGGCGACCAGCACGGTGACGGGATCGATGTCGTTCTCATACACGCCCAGCGTTGGAAACTCGGTGGCTGTGCGGGAGAAGAAGTCGACGCGGTCAATCTTGTGCGGCGTGCCGGCGCGGCGCACGGCGGCAATGATGCCGTCACCCGCGGCGGCCAGGGAACGGGGATAGTGGCCGAGCGGAAAGACGATGTAGTTTGAAGCCTGCAGCGTATCGAGATCGTAGACCTGGGCAATGTTCGAGTCGTTGTTGCCCACCAGCAGGTAGCGCTTATCGAAGGTGAGCGCGAGTTGGGTTGGTGTGTTGCCGGTCTTGAGCGTGGCTATCTGGCGGTACGATGTGGCGTCGAAGACCAGCACCTGATTGCGGTCCTGGCGCAGGATGAAGAAGCGGTCCCGGACGGGGTCGGCCAGGATGTCGACCAGTTTGCCGGGGACGTTGAACGAGGTGCCGCGCTGATCGGGGTCCTTGGCGGCAATGATCACGCGGACCGTGAACGGGGCGTTGATGCCTGAGGCCGTCGTGACGTTGATGGTGGCGGTCTGGGTGCCGCGGAAGTTCTGAAGCGAAGCGGGATTGACGGCGACACGGATCACGGCCGGCGTAACGCCTGAGGTCTGCGAGAGCATGATGGCGCCGGAGGAGGGGGTGAGAGTGAAATCGGTGGCGTTGCCGCTGGGATCCGTCAGCACCAGATCCTGAGTGAGAAGGCCGCGGTCGCAGGAGTTGGCGCGGAAGACCAGGTCCGGCGAAGCGGCAAGAACACGGCGCTGGCGTTCAAGGGAGCCGACGGGGAATACAGTGACGCCGCTGTCGGAGATGATGTAGGCGGTTTCGCCGTCGCTTGAGAGAATGCCTTTGCCGGCGAGATTTTCGGCCATTTGGTAGCGCTCGAGGATCGCGAGATTGTCGCCATCGTAGGCGTTCAGGACGTTGGGCAGCGCGTTGGCTTGGGCGGAGTTCGGAACCTGGCCCCAGATGATGTTACGGCGGGAGTCAAAGGCGAAGCCGCCGGTAGAGAGAGCGCCAAGCGGATCGGTGTATTGGGCGATCAGGTTCCCCAACCGGTCAAACAGGCCCCAGCCCATGGTGTACGCCGAGCCATCGTGATTGGACGCGACGGCCCGCGGGCCGAAAGTTGGGGATGAGGTGTAGCCCATGGAGCGCACGCCGCGCCCGGAAACGCTATAGCGGAAGAAGATCGTGTCGGTAAGTCCGTAAATCCACATGCCGTCGCCGGAGACACCGAGCGACGCGGTGGTGATCATATGAGCCGGGATTTCCATTTTGGGTCTCCCGGACCCCGACAGTGTACATCAACGCCTCACTCCCGTGCCGGATTTGATCAGAATCCCCTTTCCGAGGGCGGGCCAGTGCCTGCGGATGGCTTCTTTCGACCATCGCACAAAAACGAAAACTGACAACATGCCTGTTTCCAGCAGTTCTTTCGACACCTCTCCC
>VFZY01000295.1 GCA_016870915.1 Acidobacteriota bacterium
CGCCTCCGTTTCACCGGGTGTCTCCAGTTTGCTATCAATGAGATTTGCCGGTCAATGATTTTGCAGCGAACGGCGAGTAGTTTCTTAACCCTTTGTCTCAGCCCAGGGGACAAGCGCAGTGCGGGGCGGACTGAACTACTTTGGGATCTGTGCAGGAGCGTTCCTCGCGGGCAATTCGCCCAATGGGCTGAACCTTACCGGCGGAGTGGCTTTTCCTTTCTACGCCGCCGAAGCGCAAGGAATCCGCAAGGCAGCAGTCTGGGTGCAGACCGCTGACGAACCGCCCTTGCAGCACTATTGGGAGGATGGCCCGGTTCTCACTGGCTGGGGCGATGTGGTCGCGAAGTATCCGGACGGAACGCCGGCGATTGTGGAGGCGAGCGTAGGAGAGGGGTGGGTCATTCTATCCGGAGTTCATCCGGAGGCACCGGAAAACTGGCGCGGCGGCATGGACTTCGTGACGCCTGCCCGTCGGAATAACGCGTACGCGAAGAGGTTGATCGACGCGGCGCTGCGGCAGACACGGCTTGCACATTTTTGAGAGACGCGCACAGTGGGAGGTGATGAACAGTGGGAATCGACGTAGTCGTCGAGATTGTGAAGCCGCGCAAACTGGCGGCGGTTCGTCGTCAAGTTCCGAACGGCGCCGTCGGATCCGCATGGCGGCCCGCCCTGGACCAGGTGTGGGCATTCTTACGTGATCGCCCGGAGCTTTACGGGGATGGGCACAACATCTTTCTGTATCACCATCCGGCCAGGCGCAACGCTCCAATGGAGGTCGACTTCGGTGTCGAAGTCGCACAGAGCTTCATCTCTTCGGGAGAAATCCACGAGTCGAATACTCCCGGCGGCGAGGCCGCCGTAGCCGTTCACAGAGGCAGTTACGATCGACTCCATACGGCCCACGACGCGATCCATCAGTGGGCAAGAGCGCAGGGCAGAGCCTTCGCGGGCCGCTCCTGGGAAATCTACGGCGACTGGTCCGACGATCCGGCAAAGCTTGAAACTGCTGTGGTGTATCTGCTGGCGTAAGCTCCCTTTGCCATTTCGAAGCGCTCTGGCGCAAAGGGAATGAGCAGTCGCGAAGTATAGAGTTCATCGCAAAAAACGGCCCCTTCCAGCATTCCCCCTGCTCCTTCGCCGCCCCTTCTACGTCAGATTCTCCCGCGCCATCAGGTCCACCACCAACCCCGGCACCACCCCAGGTTTCTCGGTGTAAGGAGCCGCCGGCAACCCCTCCACCGGAACCTCCTTCTGCCGGATCCAAAGTTCCTGAGCAACGCCCCACAATCACGGAGTCTGGAGCCCCGCCCGGCCGCGGACCAGTCTTCCGCCTGCCGTGGCGTTTGTCACCAGCGAGCTACCATCAAACATGACTGCTCCTGTTTCCCGCGGTCCGATTGATGCGATCGATGCGCTCGAGCGCGTGGAAGCCGAACTTCTCGCACTCCTCTCCAACCTCACGCCAGACGAGTGGGATGCGCCAACGATTGTGCGTGGATGGCATGTTCGGCACATCGCCGGTCACCTGCTCGACACTGCGACACGAAAGCTGACGATCCTGCGAGATGGTTTTGGTGTCGAGCGTCCGGCCTCGGATGCGCCGGCGGACGTGCGTGACTTCGTGAATCGCCTGAATGCCGAAGGCGCGCTAGTCTATGGCCGATTGAGCCTCGACGTCGTGCGCCTGCTCATGGCCCACGTGTCAGCAGTCTACTGTGCCTGGCACCGGGCACTCGATCCAGCGGCGCCGGCCGGATTCGCCGTGAGCTGGGCTGGCGAAACGCAGTCGGCGAATTGGTTTGATACAGCCAGGGAACTGACCGAGCGCTGGCATCACCAGGCGCAGATCCGCCTTGCCCTGCGCAGGCCTCCACTCGACTCCCGCGCACTGTACCATCCGGTCCTCGACTGTTTCATGCGAGTGCTGCCTCACTCATACCGTCTTGTGGACGCCCCGCCGGGCACAGTCGTCAGCGTGCGCGTCGACGGTCCCGCTTCCGATGATTGGCAACTGGTTCGCTCCCCCGGCGGATGGCTGCTGACCGGCGGCCTTGACGGCACGCCAGACGCGGCCGTCACAGTGCCAGGCAACATCGCATGGCGAATGTTCACGAAGAGCATTGAGAGGTCCGAGCTTGAGCGCCAGGTCGTCATCGAAGGCGATCGATCACTCGCTCTGCCCGCCCTCGATTCGGTCGCCATCGTTGGCTAGGTGTAAGCATTCGATTTGCCGCCGCCCCACACCAGCCACCACATTCGGAACCACCCCAGGATTCTCAATGTAAGCAGCTGCCGGCAACTTTCAGATACGTGCTCCGATTCAACAAACCTGCAAGCGGCCTGAAGCCGGTTCGCGCGCCGGCGGCGGCAAGATGCGGGCGGGCGCGTGAACGCGGCCGGCATCACGGACTGCGTGGCGCCGCCTCAATGCATTTGCTCATAGAGCCAGGTGCGGGCGAAGTTCCACTCGCGCTTGACCGTCATCGGGGAAAGCTCCATCACGTCGGCGACCGCTTCAATGGAAAGGCCCGCGAAATAGCGAAGTTCGACGACGCGAGCCTTCCTTGGATCCAACGACTCAAGCCGCGCTAACGCGCCGTGAAGGTCGAGGTAGTCGATATCCGGCGAACCAATGATGGCAGTCTCTCCCAAGGGAATCACCTCGCCGCTGCGCTTGCGAGCTTTCCTTGCCCGGCTGCGGTCCACCAGAATGCGGCGGATGATGGTCGCGGCGGCGCCGTAGAAGTGCGCCCGGTTCTTGAACTCGATGTGAGAGACCTCAGTGAGTCTCACGTAAAGTTCGTGGACCAACGCCGTGGCGCTGATGGTTTGGTGTTTGTGGTCAAACTCGCGTTGCAGGTAGACGCGGGCGAGAAGGCGCAATTCCTGGTAGACCAGCGGGATCAGGTCGCGGAGAGCATCGCTTTCCCCGCCGCCCCATTTTCCAAGTAGCTCCGTGATTGCTTCCTCTGGAAGCGGCTCCTCGACAGGCACTCCATCAGAGTAGTGGTTCCGGCTTCCCGTTCACAAGTGGCTGCATGCGTGCCTTGGTCCAAGGGAGCGCCGACTCATACGGTGCCTTCCGGCGAACCCGGTCACGGGCAGGCCCGGACCTTCGCCCGGATCTCCTCAATCTGATTCTTGCGCATCGTGCCAAACTCGGATTGCCTGGCTGCGGCATCGAACAACTCGAGCGCTCGCCGGTTCTCCGCGCAGGCCGCGCCCGGGTTTCCCCTGTCACTTTCCAGCTCGGCCAGCAGGCTGAGCGACTGCGCGAGTTCCTGCCCGGCGCCGGCCGGCAGTTGGCCCCGGGCCGCCAGCGCTTCGTATAGATCGCGCGAGCGGCGCGCCTGCTGGAACGCCTTCCTGACTTCACCCGCGTTGCGCAAAGCGACGGCCATATCTCCGGCAACCTCCGCCAGCCGCTCTTGCGCCCGGCCACTGCCGGGGTCATTCAACAGAATGGCATCGAGTATTCCCGCGGCACGAGACAACACTTCGGCCGCCTCCCGGGGTGCGGGCCCGCTCAACGCCTCGCCCAAGACGAGGGCCGCGAGGGTGAAATCGAATTGCGCTACCTGATTGGACTTGTCTTTCTCAAGCGCTCTGCTTGCCAGTGCGAAGGACGTTCGCGCGTGTTCCACCGCTTTGCCGGGCACTCCATTCTCGTTGTAAATCGCCGAAAGATACCGGCCGATGACATCGCGGTAGCGAGCCAGTTTCGCGTCGCTACTGGGTCCAAGTTCGCCGCTGATCGTATAGGCCTTTTGCAACTGATCAACCGCCAGCTTCCAATCCGACCGGCGATTCGCCACGCCGTTCCAGAAGTAGGATCTTGCCAATGCCTCGCGGATTCGCAAATCCGCCGGCGCCAACGCCGCGGCACGCCTGCCGAAGTCAAGCGACACCGCGGCATGGCGGCGCGCCTCGGCCCAGAAGTTATCCTGGACATGCAATCCAACGATCTCTCCGTGAAATTCGGCGGCCTCCCGCAGCAGACCGGCATCGGACGGACTCTGTGCGAGGGCTTCGGCAAGAAGCTCTTCGGCCCGCCGCATCGCGGTGTCCCGCCCCTTGCGATCTCCCAGGTTGACGTAGTTGGCGTCACCCAGGATCCGCGACAACTGACGGTATGCGCCGGCCAGTTCCCGCATCAGCGTCACATCGCCGCCCGTATCGCGGGAGACACTCTGCAGGTACGTCATCGTCTCCTCGATCAACGTCTTGCGCAGAGGCAATGTCGCCGGAATCGCCTCCATTTTCGGCTGAACGTCGAAAACTACCGTCCGGATCAGCTTCCGGGCATCCTCGAACCTCCGCGCTTGCGTCCGCGACTGACGGACGTAGCTGGCCGCACCGATCGCGATCACCACAAAGAGGGCCGCCGCCATCGCCGAAGCGAGCCGGTTGCGCGATACCAGTCTCCGGAAGCGATACCGGCGCGTCGCCGGCCGTGCGCCGACCGGCCTGCCTTCCAGATACCGGCGGATGTCGGCGGCCAGATCCGCCACCGAATGGTAGCGTTCGGCCGGATCGATCCGTACGGCTTTGGCGATGATCGCGTCGAGTTCGACCGAACCCGTGCCCGCCGCCGGCATGCCGTAACGGCACACCGCGTCTATCACCTCGCTCAGCGGTTTTCCGGAGAGCGAGAACGCCTTGCGTCCGGTCGTCCACTCGTGCAGCACCACGCCAAGGGAGTAAACATCAGTGGCTGTGCCCGTTGGCTTACCCTCGATCTGCTCCGGGCTGGCATAGTCCGGCGTGAACGCGCGCAGTCCGGTCTGTGTCGCGTTTCCTTCGATTTGCTCGAGTGGACGCGCGATGCCGAAGTCGAGCAGCTTGGGTTCCCCCTCGGGATTCACCAGGATGTTCGCGGACTTGATGTCGCGATGAAGCACCAGGTTGCGGTGCGCGTACTCGACCGCGCCGCAGATCTTCTCAAACAGGACCAGCCGGTCGCGCAGCGGTTGCCGCGCGCACCAGGCATCGGAGCGCTCCCCGCGCACCAGTTCCATCGCCAGAAACGGTGACCCGTCCTCAGCGGTTCCTCCATCGAACAGACGCGCGATATGGGGATGCTCGAGCCTGGCTAAAATCTGGCGTTCCTCGCGGAATCGCTCCGCGTTCAGCTTGGACAGGCGCCCGATGGACAGCAGTTTGATGGCGACCGTCTGTTCAAACTACCCATCGGCGCGGTGCGCGGACCAGACTTCTCCCATGCCTCCCTCGCCGAGGCACTCGGCGAGCACGTAGGGGCCCACCCGCATGCCGGCACGGTCGCCATGCAGGCTGACCGTTCCGGCGGCGGACGGTTCCAGGAAGTCCGCCGCATCCTGCGCGCGCATCAGGAAGCGATCGACGCGCGAGCGCAATCCGGCGTCGCTCGCGCAGGCTTCGCGAAGAAACGTCTCCCTGCGGTCACCGGACATCTCCAGGGCCTCGGCGGCGATCGAACTGAACCGGTCCCAGTCCTGTTCGGTCATGCCGCCAATTGTATTCGACTCCAAGTCCGCTCCGCTATGCGCGGTTCCGCCGGCGCAGCAGAACGGCGAGACCCGCTGCCGCGGCGCACAGGCTCCAGGAGGCGGGCTCCGGAACAGCGGGGGCTGGTGCGCCGGTCCACCGGTTGTCCACGAGGTTGGGACCGTTAACCGTGAAGCCGTCGGGCAGCCCGAAGACGGCGCCCGAACCGTTGAAGGTAAGCGTACTGCCAAACTCCGCGCGCGCCGCGGCGCTTCCCAGCACGCCCGCATGCGCCTCCACGAACATCTCCACGGTTACCGGCGTGCCGGTTGGAATCGTGAATGGAAGGGTGGTGAAGTTGAGAGAGTGTCCCTGCGCGCCGGCGAAGTTGGACAACGGCCCGGTTTGAGAAAACAGGCTGTTGCCTAGCCCGTTTTTCTCACGGGAAGTGTAGCGGAAAGCCGCATTCTCTGGCATAACTGATTTTTCTAGTAAAAGTTGTGCGAAGAGAGGAGCGGCTTTCCCCTATG
>VFZY01000296.1 GCA_016870915.1 Acidobacteriota bacterium
ACGGTATGCGGCAGCCATTTTGCCGCAAATTTCTGACCGAGACACCCGCGGAGGATCCGCACGAGTCATTTCGAGCTTGTCCGCGGCGTCAGTTTGGGCTGCGATCAGATGCCGTGAGAAAAGCGGGCTAGTCTTCGATGGCGTCGACGGCAGTCAGATGGCGTTCTGGACGTGCCGCGAAACCGGGCGATCAGCGTCTCATGTTCACGACTGCGGCGGATACATGACTTCATCCCGCGTAGAGTTCACCAAAGCGGTGAGGTTCTCGCCAACACAAGGACGATCCGAGCGTTCGGCGGACACCGCGCCCACCGAGTGTAATGCGGCGAGGGCCAAGAATGCTCCAAGATCAGCCGGGGCAATCACGGCAGTCTGGCTGCGACGATTTCCAGGAATTGGCGTGGTGTAACGACCTCGGTGGCAATCCATCGGAGCGGAAAATCTCTCGCGTTGCCAGTCACGAGGTAGGACGCGCCGCTGGCCTGCGCACATTCCAGGAAGACGTCGTCGTCGGGGTCGAAACAGGCTCGAACAGGTTCCGAGGGCTTCACCCAAGTCGCTCTCGTCCTGATGGTTTCCAAAGCCGAAAGGATTGTTTCTTCCGTCCGGCGAAGCCGAGGCCGGCGAATCACTTCCTCGTACTCGGCGAAAATGCTGCCGCTGACGCACATTCGAACGGTATCGCCAAGCGCCAACAAGAACACTTGCGCGGGAGGGCCGAGGGGTTGGAGCAGCGCAGACACGATGATGTTCGTGTCGAGCACCACGCGGATCATGCACCCTGTCGCGGGTCGGTTCCTCGACGGGCTCGCCGCGCGGCCGCGATCTCCGCCTCGATCTCATCCATAGACAATTGACCTAACCCCGCTTCCTTCGCGCTTGACCAAGACTTGCGTAGCCAGTCCGGAGCCAGATCACGTTCGAGTACCTGCAGAGCGTATTGCTCGGCCGACATTCCTTGCGCTTTGGCCTTCAATTCCAAGGCACGCACGTCTGCGTCGGGGAGGCTGATCGTCAGGTTCAAGCTGGTGTTTCCTCAAGTTCTACAATAGCGGATGCCGGTAGATCCCGTAACGCCGTAGAGCAGGTTCCTCAGGCCAGTCCAAATGACGAACTAACCCGGGCACCGTCACAGCGCGATCGGAAAACTCATGTCTCTGCCCTGCCGCCGTCAGGAGTCTCCTCGCGCATGAGGCCCTCCTGGCGGACCTGCCGGGCGCTCGCATACAATGGAACGCATGCGATACAAGAGCTGGGCTTCTCTCGCCCTTTTATCCCTTGGTTTCGATCTCCGCTCCGCCGATCCGCCGCTGTTCCCGGACCCTGTGCTGGAAGCCGCCGTGCGCCAGCAGGTGTTCAGCAAGCGGGATAACAAGGAGCCGCTGACGGCGGACGACGTCAAGTCCATCTCCACGGTGCTGGCCCGGAAAGGCGTGAAGAGCCTCGCGGGGCTGGAAAAGTGCACGGCCATCGCTTCGGTGGAGATCACGGACGGCGAAGTGGCTGACCTGGCCCCGTTGAAGGGTTTGACCAACATCCAGTTTCTGCGCCTGGCGAACAACCGGATCACGGACCTGGCCCCGCTGGCCGCGCTCACCGGCCTGCAGTACCTCGACATCACCAACAATCAGGTGTCAAGCCTTGAGCCGCTGGCGAAGATCACCACGATGAACACGCTGATCGTCACAGGCAACCGGATCTCCGATCTGGGGCCTCTCGGGGAGATGAAGCGCTTGTGGTCGCTCTACGCGGCGGGCAATCAGATCACGAATCTCAAGCCGCTGGCCGGGCTGGGATGGCTGTCGTCCCTTGACCTCCAGAACAACGGGCTTAAGGATCTGGCGCCGCTGGCCCCTCTCACTTCGCTCAACTTCCTGATGTTGGACGGCAATGCCATTTCAGACCTGACGCCGCTGCTTGAGATGGCCCGCAAGGACACTGCCGGCGAGAAGCGGTTCGCCCCGTACTGGCAGATTACAATCACGGGCAACCCGCTGCCGGCCGCGGCGCTCAAGACGCAGATTCCGGAGTTGAAGAAGCTGACGCACACGGTGACCTTCGGAACCCGGCCCGCGCCGAAAAAATAGCGTTTCTAGCGCGCCAGAGCCGGCGTCAACATCCAGCGCAGCACGCCGCGCGGCGCCGGGCCGAAAGAGTTTACGTCGATGCGCACCAGGGCCGACTTCTTCATTTCGACAAGCACGCCGGGTGCGCCCAGCAGATAGCCGGCCATGCGCCCCAGCAACGGCTCGTGGCCCGCCAGAAGCACGGAACTCTCGCCCAGGTGGGTCCGGATCTCGGTCCAGACAGCCTCCACGTTGCCGTCGGGGGTCAGGACTCCGGTATGGATCACCGTTCCCCGGTAATGCAACTCCTCGGCGGCGATCGCGGCGGTATCGCGTGCCCGCACGTAGGGGCTGCTCAGAATCAGTGAAGGCTCAACGGCCGCCGCGCGTGCCAGGCGCAGCACCGCGCGCAGGCGCTTCTTCCCTTCCACCGTCAGGGCCCGGTCCGCGTCGGCCATGCCGGGCCGCCAGTCCTCGGCGATGGCGTGACGCAACAGATAGATCTCCATTCGCTAGAACAAGTCTGTCATACTCGCGTTTTGCATTCCCACCAGTCCATGCAGGAACACGCCCCGCTCTGGCTGGCCACGGGAGCCGCTGTGGCCTCGCCCCTCTCCATTGCCGCCAGCCAGATTCTGCTGGGCGCCGCGCTGTTGGCTCTTCTGGTCACGCGCACCCGGCCGGCGCCGCTGCGCCAGCACCTGCCGCTCATCCTGTTCATGGCTTGGACCGCGCTTTCGATGGCGCTGGCCGATGATCCCTGGGCGGGACGGCCTCAGATCCGGAAGTTCTACGTCTTCCTGATTCTGGTGGCTCTTGGCACGGCCTTGCGCCGGCCGTTCGAAGCCGCCCGGCTGTGGCTGGCGGCCATCGCCGCGGCTACCGTATCCGCCCTCTGGGCGCTGGCCCAGTTCGTCCTCAAGTACAACGCCGCACGTGAGGCCGGGCGTGACTTCTACACTGCCTACATCGCGGACCGCATCACGGGCTTCATGAGCCACTGGATGACCTTCGGCGGGCACATGATGATCTTTCTGCTGGGCGCCCTGGCATTTCTGCTGTTCGCACCCCACGCCCGCGTAAAGACCTGGGTCTGGGCCGCCGCCGCCATCCTCTTCGCCGCGCTCGTCCTGAATCTCACTCGCGGCATCTGGATCGGCACGTTTGTGGGCGCGGCCTATCTGGTGCGCGCCTGGCGCCCGCGGCTGCTGCTGGCCACACCGCTCCTGCTGGCGGTGGTGTGGTTTGCGGCCCCGGAAGCCGTTCGCAGCCGCGCCATTTCGATCTTCCGTCCGCATGGCGACACGGATTCAAACTCCCATCGCATCGTCACCTGGCGCACGGGCCTGGCGATGATCCAGGAGCATCCGTTGTTCGGCGTGGGGCCCGAAAACATCTCCAGGCAATTCAACCACTACGTTCCAGCCGATATCCCGTGGCCGTTGCCGGCGGGGTTCTACGGCCATCTTCACAACATCTATCTGCAGTACGGCGCGGAGCGGGGCTTGCCGGCGCTGGCGCTATTTCTCTGGTGGATGGTGAGCCTGGCACGGGATCTGAAGCAGCGCACCGCGCAGGCGGCGCCTGAGTGGCAGTGGCTGCCGCGCGCGGCCGCCGCGGTGATCATAGGCATGCTGGTGGGCGGCGTCTTCGAACACAACCTGGGCGATAGTGAGGTGCTGATGGCATTCCTGGCCACGTTGGTCTGCGGCCGTGTGGCCGAACCGGAGGCGGTTCGTGCCGGCTAGCCTGAAGGGCCGGCGGGTCGTGCTGGCGGGCGGCGCGGGGGGCCTGGGCAGCGCCACCACGCAACTGCTGGCTGCCGAAGGGGCCGCGCTCACGGTGAGCTTTGCACACCATGAGGAGCGGGCGCGGGCGCTTTCGGACATCGCTGTGATTCAACACGCCGATCTCACGCTGGCGGACCATCGCCGGGTACTGCTCGATCAGTCCCCGGGCCTCTATGGGCTGGTTGCCTTCAGCGGCATCCCGGCGCGCGGCGCGGTGGAAGAGACGATCGAAGAGTCGTTCCGGGTGAACGCCATGGGACCTCTGCTTCTGGCCCGGGAAGCCGCCGCGCGCATGCAATCCGGCGGCGCGGCGGGGGCGATTGTGCTGATCGCCACCATGCAGGCTGTCGCCCTGTTCCCCAACTCCACGGCATATGCGGCGGCGAAGGCGGCCCTGGCGCACGGCGCGCGCATTCTGGCCAAGGAGATGCGTGGGGCGAATATCCGGGTGAACGTGGTGGCGCCCGGTGTGATGCAGGCCGGCATGGCGGCGGCGAGCATCGCTTCAGGCAAGTACAACCGTTACCTGGAAGAGGCCGCCATCCCGCGTTTCGGTGAGGCCGGGGACATCGCCCGCGCTGTCCGGTTCCTGTTGGAACCGGACAACTACGTCACCGGGCAGGTGCTCTCCGTGGATGGCGGAATCACCCTTTAGCCGGCGTACTCATTCAAGCACCGCACTCATTGAATTTGGGGCCCGGTGTAGATGCGCACCGGCTCGACACTGCTATCCCAGGCTACGCGTGCCGTTGTGCTGGAGCAGAAGAGTTCGTCAACACCATTCACCTTCTTGGTGCAGCAACGGTCCAGGGTCTGAACCTCGGCGCCGGCCATCAGAGTGAGATCGAGCGTCTCTCCGGTAGCGAACTGGCCCAGGTTCAGATACACCGTCTCCGCCGTGTTGGTGAGCATGGGCCGCTCGAACAGGGATAGAAAAGTGGTCTGCTCACTGATCTGATTGCAGTTGCTCGCTGAAGAGGGCGTGGAGGCCAGTTTGTTGAAGTACACGCCTTCGCTGCTCCAGATGGAGGCGCCGTTCAGCAGGATCTCAACGCGGGCGCGGGCCTGGCGGCGGCTGGGGCCTTCCTGCTCGTGCGCTCCGCCCATGGTGACCGCGGGCACCCTGAAAATCAGATAGACGTTCTGGGTGGAAGCCATAGTGATCTTGCCGCTAAACGACGCCATGCCGGTGGCGTCCGATTTCCCATAGCTGGTGAGGGCAATGAACGGGGAGCCGGTGGAACGCATGGTGGCCCAGGCGCGGGCGGAGTCGCCGGACTTCTTGAAGTCGAAGCCGGTGGGTGCTGGCTCGGCGGTGGTGGCCGGCATTCCGACGGCGTAGGCGTGCGGTGTGGTCAGTTCTTCCTGCACCGCGGAAACGGCGCCGTTGGCCCGCTGGACCATGGTGTCGGTGCCATGCCCGAGCGCGGTCACTTTCACGTGGGCCGCTGTGCTCAGCGTGGGCAGCGTCAGCTTGGTGTGATTGCCGCCCGAGACCAGTACCTTCTTCTGGCTCGCGGTGAGTTCGCGGACAGGGAAGAGAGAGCCGTTTTCGGCGAAGACGGATGTGGCTACAAAGACAGCCGTTGTGAGATGGGCATGGATTTTCATTGCTGGTTCCTTGGAGTTGTGTGCTGTTTTCTGAAGCTTCTGGTACGGGGCCACTTTAACCACGGCTGCTAGGGCGCGCGCACGGTCACGCTGAGGCCCACGGCTCCTCCGGCCAGGCTTGGCATGTCAACCCGTCCGGTGGACTGAGCGCAACTCCGTTCGGGAGTGGTGCCACCGCCGTTATGGACCGTGCCGCAGTTGGGAGCGTCGTTGATGGCGTCGCCGCGGGTGACATACGAGACTAGCAGGGTCTGGCCCTGGCTGAGACGTCCCAGGAAGAAGCGTGTCGCGGCCACGTGAAAAGTTCCTAATCGAGCCAAGTAGAAAGTTCCTCTTGACAGCCTTTAATGGCAGAAGGATGGAACGAATAGCGATGAGCCAGAGGGAGCGAGACGAACTGCACTGGTTAAAGCAGGCGCAGCAGAGAACGGTGACCCAGCGGGAAGCGGCCCAGCGGATGGGTGTGAGCGAGCGGTGGGTACGGAAGCTGCTGGCAACCATGGTGGAGAAAGGGG
>VFZY01000297.1 GCA_016870915.1 Acidobacteriota bacterium
CCCCTTTCTCCACCATGGTTGCCAGCAGCTTCCGTACCCACCGCTCGCTCACACCCATCCGCTGGGCCGCTTCCCGCTGGGTCACCGTTCTCTGCTGCGCCTGCTTTAACCAGTGCAGTTCGTCTCGCTCCCTCTGGCTCATCGCTATTCGTTCCATCCTTCTGCCATTAAAGGCTGTCAAGAGGAACTTTCTACTTGGCTCGATTAGGAACTTTTCACGTGGCCGCGACACGTTTGCTCTCTCTGGTGCGAGCTCCGGAACAATCCGATAAACTAATGTCTTGACGACTCCGGCCCAAGCCCCCCAGGCTCTCGATCAGGTGTTAGCCGACGTCCGAGCCAATGCCAGGGAACAACTGGCAGCCGCCTGGCAGATTCACAGCGAGCGCATCGCCGACATGCTGGCCACCGGCTGGCAGGAACAGATCGGCCGCGTTTTTGACGAGCGGTTCTCCGAACTGGCCGGCCAGGTGGCCGATGAGTTCCGGCGCAGTGTGACCGACCGCGTCAGCACCCAGGTTGAAACCGCCAATTCGAAAGCACGCGACGCTGCCCGCCGCGAACTGGCCGACACACTCAATCAGTCCGTGCGGCGCATGCGCCAGGCCGAGGACTCCACCCAGTGGGTGGACTCCCTGCTGGACGGCGCCCGCGCCTTCGCTCCCGCCGCCGTTCTGCTGCGCATCCAGGGCGAAACCGCCGTCGCCGAAGGCGCCCGGCCCGCGCTCGCCGCACCGCTTCCGGAAATCCCGCTCAGCGCCGCCCCGGCGCTGGCCGCCACGGTGGAATCGCACGACACCGTCATCTGCAGCCGCGCCGCCGGCGAGCTTTCGCCGGCGCTTGCCGCGCTGCCCTCCAACGCGCAGCGCGCCGGGCTGTTCCCGATCGCCGTGCGCGGCGAAACCATGGCCGTCCTCTACGCCGAGCCGGCCGCGGCGGGGCTGGATACCGCTTCCCTTGAGCTGCTGACCACCTGCGCCGCGGCGATTCTCGAAACCCGCCGTTCCCCCGGGGCCGCGCCGCCCAAGGGCCTGATTGCCATCGCGGCCGCCGCGCGCCAGGAAGGGGCCGTCAACACCTGGGCGAGCATGCCGCGCCCGGTGCAGGACGAGCATCTGAAAGCTCAGCGCTTCGCCCGCGTGCGCGTGGCCGAAATGCAGCTTTATCAATCCGCCGCCGTGCGCGAAGGGCGCGCCGCCGGCAACCTTTACTCCCTTCTGCGCGAGGAGATTGACGCCGCGCGCGTGGCATACCGCGAACAGTTTCTGGACGGCCCGGCCGCCCGCGGCCAGGAGTCCATGGTGGATTACTTCCACGCCGAACTTGTCAAAACATTGGGTCAAGATGAACTGGCAGCGTTGGGCACTGATTACCCCGGTCCTCTGGTGTAGGGCCGCTCAAGGCGCGGAGCTTGAAACCTTCGCCCGTGCCGTGGCGGAGAACCCTACCGCTTCTTCGCGCGCCAGCCTGCGCGCTTATGCCGCCGCCCACCCCAAGGATCGGGACGGCGCCCTGGCCCTGCTTGCGCTCGCGATCGACAACCTCCGCCAGGGCGCGCACGCCGAAGCGCGGCGCCAGTTGGGCGAGGCGGGACGGCGCCTGCCCGTGCTGGCCGACTATGCCGCCTGGTTCCGCGCCTCATCGCTCATCGAGACCAAGGAATGGGCCGCAGCCACCCAAGCCCTGGCCCCGCTCTGGAACTCCACCCCCTCTTCTCCGCTGGTCGCCCGCGCCGCGCCGCTGGCGGTGGACGCACACCTTGAACGGAACACGGCGCCGGAAGCCGCCTCGCTGCTCCGCACGCTGACCGGCCGGCTGCCGGAAGCGCAATGGTCGCACCTGATGGCCCGCGCGCTCGAAGCTTCCGGCGACTCCGAGGCCGCGCTGACGCACTTCGAACGCGTCTACTTCGAATTCCCTCTCAGCCCGCAAGCCGCCGATGCCGGCTCCGCGCTTCCCCGGCTTCGCGCCGCCGTGCCCGGACACACGCCGGTACGGCCTGACGTCCAATTGCGCCGCGCTCTGCTGCTGCTTGAGGCCGGCCAGCACCGGCAGGCGCGCACCGAACTCAGCCAACTTCTGCCGCAACTGGAAGGCCCTGCTCAGGACTTGGCCCGCGTCCGTATTGGCGCCGCCGACTATCAAGCCCGCTTGAATCAGGCCGCCTACAGCTACCTGGAAGCCCTTTCCCCGACACATCCCGAAGCCGCCGCCGAACGCCTCTATTACCTGCTGGCCGCCGCCCGGCGTCTGGAGCGCGAGGAGCGGATGCTGGGCCTGCTCGACGAACTGCTGCGCAGCCACCCGCGATCACCGTGGCGCATGGAAGCTCTGATCTCAACGGGCAATCACTTCCTGGTGAAGAACGAAACCGCCCGCTATGAGCCGATTTTCCGCACTGCCGCGCTTGACTTCCCGGACCACCCGCGCGCCCCGTACGCCCACTGGAAGGCCGCCTGGAACGAGTACTTCCGCCGCGGCGCATCCGCCGGCGCGATGCTGCAGGAACACGTCACCAAATGGCCCGCGTCGCCGCACACGAGCGCCGCACTCTACTATCTTGGCCGGCTGGCCCATGCCGCCGACAAGACGGGTGAAGCCCGAGCCTTTTACGCCAAGGCCAACCAGGTTTTCCCCAACCACTTCTACGCACTGCTCGCCCGCCAGAGGCTGGCCGAAGCGGGCGAACCAGCGGCTTCCCGCGTCGCCTGGCTGGATGCCGCGTCTTTCCCCGCGCCGCGACAGGCCGAGTTTCAGCCCGCCGAGGCCGCCAATCTCCGCATCCAACGCGCCCGGTTGCTAGGGATGATCGGACAGGATGAGTTCGCCGAAGCCGAGCTTCGTTTCGGCGCCCGCGCCGACGGCCCCCCCAGCGTCTACGCCATGGCTCTGGCTCAATCGGCATCGCGCCGCGGCGAACCCGCCCAGGCCATCAAGTACATCAAGAGCGTGCTACCCAGCTACATCGCTCTGCCTCTGGAAAACGCCCCGGCGGCCTTCTGGCGCCTGGCTTTTCCGATGCCGTATCGCGACGCCCTGGAACGCAACGCCACGGCCAACCAACTGGACCCATTCCTGGTGGCGGCTCTCATCCGCCAGGAGAGCGAATTCGACCGCAAAGTCATCTCGCGCGCCAACGCCTGGGGGCTGACCCAGGTGGTTCCCCGGACCGGCCGTGAACTGAGCCGCAAGACCGGCATGAAGCGCTTCACCAACTCGATGCTGTTCGACCCCGAAATCAATCTGAAGCTGGGCACGTACTACCTTCGATCGCTGCTGAACTCGCTTCAGGGCAACTGGGAGGCGACGCTGGCCGCCTACAACGCCGGCAAATCCCGCGCCGACCGCTGGCTGGCCCAGGGCCCTTACCGCGAAACAGCCGAGTTCATCGAAAACATCCCTTTCACCGAAACCCGCGACTACGTGCAGATTGTTTTGCGCAACGCCGATTTCTACCGCCGCCTGTACGGCTCGACACCGCCGGCGGCGAAATCCGCGAATTAGCGCTACCGATTCCGCTACCCTCAAAGACAGTGGCCACCATCGAGAAAACTTCCGTCGTCGACTCCGGCATCGAGATCCGCCGCGACCGGTTCCGCAGCGACCGCACCTCCTACTTCGTTGAATCCGTCATCCGCGAGATGACCCGCATCGCGGTGCGCCACGGCGCGGTTAATCTGGCCCAGGGCTTCCCGGACTTCCCCGCCCCGGCCAGCCTGAAGGCCGCCGCCTGCGACGCTATTCTCGCCGAGCACAACCAGTACCCGATCACGTGGGGCGTGAAGCCGTTCCGGGACGCGATCGCCGCGAAGTACCGCCGTTCCTACGGGATGGAACTGGACCCGGAGCGCGAGATCACGGTGTGCTGCGGCGCCACCGAGTCCATGATCGCCTCGCTGCTGGCCTCGACGAACCCGGGCGAGGAAGTGATCATCTTCGAACCGTTCTACGAGAACTACTACCCTGACACGCTGCTTTGCGGGGCGACGCGCAAGCTGGTGAAGCTGAGGGCCCCCGATTGGACTTTCGACCCCGCCGAACTGCGGCGGGCATTTTCCCGCCGCACCAAGGCGGTGATCATCAACTCCCCCAACAATCCCACCGGCAAGGTCTTCAACCGCGAGGAACTGGAGTTGATTGGCCAGCTCTGCGTGGAGTACGACTGCCTGGCGATCACCGACGAGATCTACGAGCATATCCTTTACGACGGCGCGCACCACATTCCGATTCTGGCGGTACCCGGCTTGCGCGAGCGCTCCATTCTGATCAACTCGCTGAGCAAGACGTATTCCGTTACCGGCTGGCGTGTGGGCTGGGTGTTGGCCGCCCCGGACCTGACGGAATCGATCCGCAAGGTTCATGATTTCCTGACGGTGGGCGCCGCGACGCCGCTTCAACATGCGGGCATCCACGCCCTGGGGATGCCGGACGATTACTACGCCGCGCTGGGCACCGAGTATCAGGCCCGGCGGGACACGATGGTGGAGATTTTGCGCGAAACCGGCTTCAAACCGTTTGTGCCGCGCGGCGCTTACTATACCATGGCCGACATCTCCAATTTCGGCTTCAGCGATGACCAGAAGTTCGCGCTGCACCTGATCGAAAAGATTGGCGTGGCCGCCGTGCCCGGCTCGAGCTTTTTCGACGACCCGCGCGACGGGGCGCAGATCCTGCGCTTCTGTTTTTGCAAGAAGTATGAGACGCTGGAAGAAGCTCGGCACAGGCTGAGAAAGCTGTAGCTTGCGTTCAGTTCGCCGCAATGGGAATGCACCGGAGTCCGTACCGGATTCCCTAGGGAAGGAGGGAAGCCATGCTGCCTGAATTTCTCGTCCCCGAAAGCATCGTCCGGGAGAACGGCGCCGGGCCAGCGGTTGCGCTGGAGGCGGCACGCGGACGCGTGCTGGAACTGACGCTGGGCATCACCCGGATCATCGAGCAGGAGAGCCTGGATGTTACGATCCATGGATCCTGCGACGGGGTGACGTTCGACTCCAAGCCGCTGCTTTCGTTCCCGCAGAAGTTCTACTGTGGAACCTACATTGTGCTGTTGAACCTGACGGCACATCCCGAAATCAGCCACCTGCAGGTGCGCTGGAAGGTGCATCGCTGGGGGCATGGCGATCCCAAACCCCTTTTCGGCTTCTACCTGTTCGCCAATGAACAGGGCAAGACCGCGACGGCCGGCGTCCCCGGGTAGACAGACCTGGCGGTACGGCGGCTGCTTGCGCGGATGCGTGGGGGGCAGTCTGTAGACACTCCACCTGTGTTGCTTCCGGGGCGTTGTTGTCTTCGTCGTGCATGGTGCGTTGTTTTAGTTAGCCCTCCTGGGACGTTTCGGGGCCGAATCCCGGGCCGTGTGGACTGGTTCTGACGGTGGTTTCCCAAGGGCCGTAGAGCGCGCCTGGCGTGGGGTTTGGAAACGAACCCGGGAACGGCCTGGGGTGGACCGGGGAGGATATGGACTGGGGCTGCCGGACGGGCGGTGGCGTCGTGTTCTGGCGCATCAGTTTTTCGAGTTCGGCGCGGAGGAGGCGGGCGTGGCGGTGGGCACGGTCGCGTTCACGGAGAGCGGTGACGTAGCTGGAGCAGGTGTTGAGGCGGATGTAGGTGTTGGCGAGGACCTGGTCTTCGGTGGGGTTCTTGTTGCCGCGGCTGATGAGGTTGGCGCGGGCTTCGTTGCGGTTGTCGATGAGGAGGGCTTCCTCGAAGCGCTCGGCGCGTTGGATGTGCCAGAGTTCGGAGGCTAGCTGGTCGACGAGGCAGCGGTGGATGTCCGCCACCTGGTAATGGCCGTGGAGATCTTCGCAAAGCTGGTCGTAGTCTTCCTGCGATTCCCAGGGCAGGACCCGGCCTTTGGCGTAGAGGCCGTGCTTGAGGGAGTTTTGGGCGGAGCGGGCTTTGCCTTCCGGGGTGATGGGGCCGTTGGAGAGGG
>VFZY01000298.1 GCA_016870915.1 Acidobacteriota bacterium
GTGGGAGCCGGAGGGAGCCCGTTCTTGTTGCGAGTCTGAGAATTCACGCTGATTCCTATTCTCGCCCTGCTCAGTAATTAAGGCCAGGGGAGTTGTCTCAGCTATGTTGGCACGGAGGGGCCCGTCGGATGAAGGCACGGACCTGAACCCCAAAGACGGGCGTTCCTCAGCCAGTACCCCGGCCGCTTGCTGGTGGTGCCTTCCTGCCGAAGGATCTGTCGCCGGTGCAGGTGACGCTCGGTGCGGGCGTGCTGATGGCGGTGACGGCTTTCGCGATGCCGCAGGTGCGCGGCGCGGTCCGCTCCGCCACAGGGGTGATTCGCCGCGATCCTGGCCACCGCCCCTGCGGTTTCGTTCAGCGACGACAACCGGGCCCGGTATTCCCAGCACTCCAGCAGGTGCGTCGAGACACGGGAAGCCTCCCGGGCCGGAACCTCGCCGTCCGCAAATGCGATCAGCACGTCGCTAGCGCAATGCGTCTGATGCGTTCCTCTGAGCACGGTTCTTCGCAACCTCCCCTCTTCCGCCTTCTCCCATTCTCAGGTGCAGTTTCTCCAGCGCTCTTGCCAGAAACGCGGAAACGGACTTCACGCCGATGCTGAGTTGTTCCCCGATCTCTCGATGTTTCAGGTTGCCCAGCCGCAGGAGTAGCACCTCCGCTCCCCGTCCCCGGTGATCTCTTTCACCGCGATCGACGTGTTGTGGTACTGCATGGTCCGGGGCACGCCGCCCGAGTACGCAAACGCCTGGCTTCATCGCCTTCCAGGGTCTGGTCGATGATGCCCAGCCACGGTCCGAGCTTCGGCCTCGCCACCGGCTTCTTTCTCCGGGACCCGGGCGGCGCCGAAAACTCCAGCATGTTCCGGATCCTCTCGCGCGACAGCCCAAACTCCCGCGCCGCCTGCCGCTTACTCATCCTGTCCACCTGCACCGCCCGGCGGACCCGCGCATACACTTCCACTTTGTACACCTCCCAGTTCAGAAGGACGCCTCAGCCCCAACTGCAGGAGCGCCAAACCGATGTGGGCAGTCCCGCGGTGACCCCGGCCAGGCGGCTGGGGAACGTCCAGACGTTCGCGCCGAGTGGCTTCGTCGAATAGGCGGCATACACCCGCCGCCTCACTCGGAACGTGTTTGCCGGCACCAGATGCGCCCACTGCGGAAGCGGCATCGCAGACTGCCCGTGAAATGATGTCTGAAAGCTCCTTTACGATATGATGTGAGCGAATGAGCCGTAGTGTTTTTCTACTCGGCCTGCTAGCGGCGCTGCACGCCGTGGCGGACGAAAAGACCGACTTTTTCGAATCGAAAATTCGACCGTTGCTGGCCAGCCGATGCCAGTCCTGCCACGGCGTGGCGCGCTCGGCGGGGCTGCGGCTGGATTCTCGCGAGGCCGTGTTGCGCGGCGGGCGGTCCGGGGCGGCCATTGTCGTCGGCTCGCCCGCCAAAAGCCTGCTTTATCAGGCGATTTCGCACACGCACGCCGTGTTGAAGATGCCGCTTGCGGCAAACAAGCTTGAGGAGTCTCAGATTCAGGATGTCGCGCGCTGGATTCGCGACGGCGCCATCTGGCCTGACTCGCCGCGCGAGTTCTTCCTGTCGCGCGTGAAACCGGTGCTCGATACGAGCTGTCTGCCATGCCACGGCGCTCAGCCGCAAGGCGGCCTGCGCATGGACAAGGCGGATCTCTTCGCCAAGGGCGGCCGCTCGGGCCCCTCCGTCATTCCTGGAGACCCCGGCGGCAGCTTGCTGATGCAGGCCGTGAAGCATGAACACTCCCGTCTGAAGATGCCGCCGGCCGGTAAGCTCGACCCGGAAACGATTGCCGATCTTGCCACCTGGATTGAACGGGGCGCCGTCTTCATCGACGCACCCGTGGAGTCTGTTGCCTACGTCATTCGGCCCGAACAGAAGGCCTTCTGGTCCTTCCAGCCTTTGCGCAAAGTGCAGCCGCCCGCGACCGCGCGCCCGGCCTGGAGCGGCAATCCGATCGACCGCTTCATCGCGGCCGGGCTGGATCAGGCAAAGCTGCAGCCTGCCGCCAAGGCGGACAAGCGGACCTTGATTCGCCGCGTGACGTACGATCTGACCGGTCTTCCGCCCTTAGCCTCTGAGGTGGATGCGTTCCTGGCCGACAACGCCGAAGGCGCCTTCGCCCGGCTGGTTGACCGCCTTCTCGATTCGCCGCGCTACGGGGAACGCTGGGGCCGCCACTGGCTTGATCTGGCCCGCTACGCCGACACGGCCGGTGACGCCGCCGATTTTCCCGTTCCCGAAGCGTACAAGTATCGCAACTGGGTGATCGACGCGTTCAATCAGGATAAACCTTACGACCGTTTCGTCCGCGAACAGATCGCAGGCGACCTGTTGCCCGCGCGCAATGACGAAGAACGTTGGCGGCAAATCATCGCCACCGGCTATCTGGCCGTGTCGCGGCGCATCGGCGTGAGCCCGCATTCCGAGCGCCACGTGACCATTGAAGACACCATCGACAACGTGACCAAGACCTTCCTGGGCCTCAGCGTTGGTTGCGCGCGCTGTCACGATCACAAGTTCGACCCGATTCCCACGGCCGACTACTATGCGCTGTATGGCATCTTCGACAGCTCCGTCTATCCCTTCGCCGGGGCCGAACACCGCCCGCATCGCAGCGACTTCGTGTATCGAGTCGGCCAGGACAAAGCCGACGAAATTCTCCGGCCGTTCGATGAGAAACTGGCGCCCTGGAACCGGCGTGAACGGGAAAAGTTCGAAGAATACCAGGAGTTTCAGAATCGCAAGATCACCACGCCCGGCCGCTCCCGTGAGGTGGTCTGGAAGGAACTGAATACTCTGCGCGACGAACGCGCCAAGGTTGCCGAAGAGTTCCCCAAGCTCGAAACCGCCTATGCGATCAGCGAAGGCGATCCGCACGATGTCACCATTCACAAAATGGGAGACCCCGGGATGCGTGGAGCCATGGTGCGCCGCGGCTTTTTGCAGATCCTGGGCGGACTGAAGGTTCCGCGCGAAGGCTCCGGCAGCGGCCGGCGTCAACTGGCGGACTGGCTGGTCGATAACCCCCTTGCGGCGCGCGTGATGGTGAACCGCGTGTGGCACTGGCATTTTGGCCGGGGCCTTGTGGCCTCCACCAGCGACTTCGGCGTGCGCGGAACCGCGCCCACCAATCCCGAACTGCTCGATTATCTGGCGGCCCGCTTCATCGAGGGTGGCTGGTCGATCAAGGCACTGCATCGCCTCATCCTGCTATCAGAGACCTACCAGTTGAGCAGTGAAAGCGTGGCGGCCAGCGCGGCGATTGACCCGGAGAACCTTCGCCACTGGCGCCAGAATCGCCGGCGGCTGGATGCGGAATCCATCAACGACTCCGTGCGCCTTCTGGCGGGCGGCCTTGACCTGACGCCGGGCGAGCGCCACCCATTCCCGCGTGAACGCACCTACTTCTACCGCCAGCACGAGCCCTTTCAGGAGTTCTACGAGAACCGCAGGCGCACCGTCTACGGCATGCAGCAGCGGTTCAAGAAGAACGAGTACCTGGACCTGTTCGATGGCCCGGACGGCAATCTGCCGCTGGCCGAGCGCAAGTCCACCACCACGTCATTGCAAGCCTTGTGGCTGATGAATTCCGGGTTCCTGCACCAGCAAAGCGATGCGATTGCGGAGCGCTTGCGAACGGCCGCCCCGGGCACGCCGGAGCGCCTGGCGTGGGCCCACCAGCGCATTCTTGGACGAACGCCGGAATCGCCGCAACAGTCCCAGGAATTTCTCACGCGCCTTTCAGCGCAGCATCGGGCGGCCGGCTGCCAGGGCGGGCTGTGCGACCAGCGCGTCTGGTCCAGCTACATCCGGGCCATGCTGAGCAGCAACGCATTCCTGTTCGTCGATTAGTAAGGATAGTAAGGAGCACCATGATCACTCGCCGCTATTCGATCCGATCGCTCGCCGCCGGCGGACTCCTGCTGCCCGGCGTCCTGCAGGAAATGATGCGGGGCGCTCCTCTGCGCAGTCCCACGGCCGCCAACCCCCTGGCCCCGCGTCAGCCGCACTTCCCCGGCAAGGCCAGGCGGGTGATCTTCCTTTTCATGACCGGCGGCGTTTGCCACGTCGATACCTTTGACCCCAAGCCATTCCTCACCGCGAACCACGGGAAGGGGGTGGGACGGCGGAACTTCTACAAGGGCTCCGATTGGCAGTTCAGGAAGTATGGTCAGAGCGGAATTGAGGTGAGCGATCTGTTTCCGCACATCGGCGGCGTCATCGACGACATCGCCGTGATCCGCTCCATGAAGAACATCAACGGCGACCACTTCGGCGCCACCATCGGCATCCACACCGGCTCCGCCACCTTCAACCGGCCGAGCATCGGCTCCTGGATCAGCTATGGCCTGGGCACCGAGAACCAGAACCTGCCGTCGTTCATGGTGATCGCGCCGGAACTGCCGTATGCCGGCGGCCAGGTGTTCGGCTCGGATTTCCTGCCGGTGCTCCATCAGGGGACGCGCATTGTGCCCGGCCCGGAGCCAATCTCCAACATGGCGCGCCGGTCCCCCTCCGCTGAGGTTCAGAAGACGGAACTCGACATGGTGGAGTACTTCAACCGCCAGCACCTCCAGAGCCGTGAAGGCGATTCGAACCTGCCCGCGCGCATCCAGTCCTTCGAGACCGCGTTCGGCATGCAGGTTCAGGCGCCGGAAGCGTTCGACATTTCGAAGGAGTCCGACGCGACGCTCAAGCTCTACGGGCTGGAACGCGGAGCCACGAAAGGCTTCGGCTGGCAGTGCCTGGTGGCACGGCGCATGGCGGAACGCGGTGTCCGCTTCGTCGAACTGATCGACGGCGGCACGTCGATCGACTACAACTGGGACGCGCATGCTCACATGAGCAACTACAACCGGCTGGCGCCGCGCGTCGACCGCCCGATTGCCGGCCTCATCCGCGACCTGAAATCGCGCGGTATGTTCGACGACACCATCGTCGTGTGGACCACTGAGTTCGGCCGCACCCCCACCGTGCCCGACCCCACAGCGGAAGGACGCGGCCACCACGCCAAGGTCTACTGCTCATGGGTGGCGGGCGGCGGCTTCAAGGGGGGCATGGTCTACGGCGCAAGCGATGAGCGCGGCTTCGACGTGGCGGAAAACGCCGTCTCCGTGCACGATCTTCAGGCGACGATTCTGAATCAACTCGGCTTGGACCACACGCGCCTCACGTACCGGCACGCCGGCCGCGACTACCGGCTCACCGACGTGCATGGGCGCGTTGTCAACGAGATTCTCGTTTAGGCGAATCGTTTAGAACGAACTGTCACTTTGCAAATTGTTTGGCGTACACTCTTGCACGCTATTTGGCGTAGACGCGCTCTCCTCCTACGCCGCACAACGCCGTACTAATCTTCCCTGCGCAGTGGCGTTTTCGGCGACCTATCTCACGCGAAGAGCTGTAAAGCCATAGCAACAAAGGCTTTGCAGGTCAGCCTTGCTCCGGAAGGTGCTATTTCAGAGCTTCGTTGATTTCGATGTCGCGCTTCAGAACGTCGGTGAGAAGCTGCGAGAGGCCAACTCCCTTGCGTTCGGCCTTGTCCGAAAAATACTCCCAGACGCTTCTCTCAATCGAAGCTGGCAGGAAGACTGTCGCCTGCTCTGGAATATGATGACGGCCACGTTTGGCCTTTCCGAAATCGATTTCGGTCGGCATCGCGTCGTCGACGGGCTCGTTTGTCATTGGCTCTCCGTGTAGTACCGAATCTCCGTTGCAGTCGATCTGCGAGCGGTGACACCTAAATTATGCACCGATGGAGACGCGGGCCACCTGAGTGATCGGCGTCGCGTCGGTGCTTGATCGGGCTGTTGACTTGGCGTAGCGTCTTGCTGAGGTGATGTTTTCCGGTGCCTCTCTGTAAGC
>VFZY01000299.1 GCA_016870915.1 Acidobacteriota bacterium
ACAGGCATGTTGTCAGTTTTCGTTTTTGTGCGATGGTCGAAAGAAGCCATCCGCAGGCACTGGCCCGCCCTCGGAAAGGGGATTCTGATCAACTCCGGCACGGGAGTGAGGCGTTGGTGTATACTGTCGGGGTCCGGGAGACCCAAAATGGAAATCCCGGATCAAGAGGCTGGCGGGTAAGCAGCGCGGCGAGTTCGGCGGCCTTGCCGGTCATCTTGCGGGTTTCGCCGCTGGTGAGGGCCGCCCCGGCGGTGCTCTCCGAGTACGCGCCGCCGGACCAGCGCCAGGCGGCACGATCGCGATCGACAGAGTAAGGGAAGAGAATCTGAATGCGATCGGTGGGTACGGGGTACGTTCCAATGACCCGGTAGTTTTCCCGGGGATTCGAGGAGATGAGAGTTCCCTGCCCCGCAATGCCTTTCTGCTCGGTGGCTTGATCGAGCGAACCGGCGCGCACGCCGGTGCCATACTCGGCCTGGCAGGCCAAGTGCACGAGAACATCGGGCGGCAAGCCGAGGCCATAGAGTGAGTTGATGGCGTTCGCGGTAGCGACGGTGACAGCAGAGGAGCTCGAGAAGCCGCCCTGGGGAATGCTTCCTGTCGAGACCAGGCGGAGGCCGGTGAAGGACTCAGGTCCGAGGGCGGCCTGGACGCGCGCGCCCAGGTTGCCTTCGCGGTGCGTCTGGATGGAGGCGATGGCGTTGTTGACCAGGGCGAAGGGGCGGCGCATGGAGTTGCTCACCCAGAGGGCGGGTGGGGGCAGTGGCAGGCCCTGTTCGCGGCGCGCGGCGAGTTCGCCTTCACTGAAATAGCCGAGGGCGAGGAGGGCGCTTTCGCTGAGGCGCGTGCCGAAGGTTTCATAGGCATTCCAATCGGAGATCTCTTCGCCGGGATAGAGGAAGCCGCGCTGGGCCGGAAGTGAGTTGACTCGCTCGCGGTATGCAGGGTCCATGGGGAAAAGGTGGATGCGGTGATCGCGGGCGGCCTGGATGACGACGACGATCTGCTCCTCGCCGTCTTCGGAGCCGGCGCCGATGGGCAGTTGCCACGCGGGTCCGTAGAAGCGGACCATGTCCGGGTGCATGAACGCGATGCGGAAGCGGCCGCCGGTGATGCCGATCGCGATGGGGAGTGAGGGATCAAAGCCGAGTTTCTCGCGCTGGATGGCGGCGGCGATGTCCCCGATCTGGCGGGCGATGGAGAGGATCTGGGCGCGAGGGCGGCCGTGCGCGATCTGGCGCGCCACGCGGGCGACGGCGTCCTCGCCGGGGGCCGCCAGGCTGCGGGAGAGTACGCCTTCGAGAACAGCCAGGTCGATGGGGCGGGTGACGTCGGAGCAGAGCAGGTCGTATTCGGGCTCGCTGGGGGTGGTGGTGACGGTGCGAACTTCGCCACCCTCGGCGGCGATGGATTGAATGATGTCGGTGAGGTAGTACTGCGACTGGGCGTTGCCGTTGGTAAGGTCCCGCAGGTGGCGTTCGAGGGTTCGTGCGCGGATGGCGTAGAGCGGGCAGTTGCCTTCGGTGAGGGCGGCCAGGCGCGCGGCATCGGGGTGAAGGGCGATGTCGCGCTCTTCGATGATGCTTTCGACGGAGCCGCTCGCCTTGCGGACAACGCGGCCCTTGCCTGTGTTCCGCGGTGGTTCGTAGATGGCGCTGAGGAAGGTCAACGAGGCTTCGGTGCCGCGGGTATGGGCTTGGTGAAGGCGGGTGAAGATGGTGGTGGGGACGATGCGGTCGCCCATGGTGATGATGAGGAGCGGGTTGGCTTCCAGGAGTCCTGGGGCGGCGAACGCTTCCCAGGCGGCAAGGGCGGTACCACCGGCGGGATTGGAACTGTGGACGAAGAGGTTTGATGGGCCGAGGGCGGCACTGACAACGTCGTGGCGATAGCCTACAAGGCAGACGGCGGGACCGGCGTTGAGGGGCTGGAAGGCGTTGATTGAGTGGACGGCGAGCGGGGTTCCGAGAACGGGCTGGATGCACTTGGGCTCCCGGCCGAAACGGGTGCCCTTGCCGGCGGCGAGGACGACCAGAACGGGACCTGAGGTGTCAAGAGCGGGCGCGTCGTCCCGGTTTAGCAGCAGGTGCGGACCAAGCGGCGCGGCCTGATTGAGCGGAATAGGCATCTCAAGAGTGCTGATCGCGCTCTGCAAAGTTCCGCGATACTTTGTCAGTTTAACTGAAGCTGAAGAGGCGACGTAGGCAAGACCCGCAGGTGGTGCGCCCAGCAGCCGTAGACCGCACGGGCCGTGACGTGACATCATCTTACGAATGAGAACTTCGACCTTGGGTTTGGTGATTCTGGCCTGCGCAGCGCAGGCGGCGGAACGCGGGCGGTTCGCCAGCGGCTACATGTATAGCTACTACGTACCGCAATCGGCAAGCACGCCGTGGCGGCCGGCGTGGTCGGCGGATGGGAAAGCGCTGGCGTTTGCGATGTCCGGATCGATCTGGAAGATCGCGGTGGGGGAGACGACGGCGTATGAGTTGACGGCCAACCGCACCTATGACTCGTCACCCGCCTGGTCGCCGGACGGACGATGGATTGTGTACACGGCGGAGGATGCGGCGGGCGTCAACCTGATGCTGCTCAATGTGGCGACGGGCGAGAGTACGGCATTGACGCGGGACGCTTCGCTGCACCTGGATCCGGTGTTTTCGCCGGACGGCCGGCGGATTGCGTATGTGCGCAATGAACCGCGAGGGACCTTCCATGTGTACGCGATGCCGTTCGGGGATGGCAAGGCAGGAGCGCCGGTGCAGATCACGGCGGAGAACGATTTCGGCCGGGCCCGGTTGTACTTCAACCGGTATGACGACCACATCTCGCCGGCGTGGTCGCCGGATGGGAAGGAGTTGCTGGTGGTGTCGAACCGGGGAATTCCGCTGGGGTCCGGGGCGGTGTGGCGAGTGCCGGCAGCGCCGGACGCGATGAAGAGCGCGCGGCAGATTTTGCGTGAAGAGACGCTCTACCGGACGCAGCCGCAGTGGTCGCCGGATGGGAAGCGGATGGTGTATTCGTCGCACCGGGGGAGCCAGTACACGAACCTGTTCGTGCAGCCGGTGGCGGGTGGCGAGCCGTATCAGATGACGTTTGGGGATTGGGATCACTTCGATCCGCGCTGGTCGCCGGATGGAGAGTGGATCGCGTACGTGTCGAATCAGCATGGGCTTTCAGACCTGCGCCTGCTGCGCACGTATGGCGGGGAGGAGCGGCGGGTTGAAATCAAGCGCCGGGTGTACCGGCGGCCGATGGGCACGCTCAGGGTGACGATGGATGGCGCGGCGCGATTTTATCTCACGGGCTCCGATGGAAAGGCATACACGCCGGGGACATCGTATCAGCGCGTGGGCGGGCGTAGCGACCATCGCGATTTCTTCCACGCCGAGAACTCCTTTACGGTGGACTTGCCGGCGGGTGAGGCGAAGATCGAGGCAGCGCGCGGAATCGAATGGGTGCCGGAGACGACGTATGCCGCGATCCGGCCGGGGGCAGCGACGCTGGCTCGCGTGAGTTTGAAACGGCTGACGGACCCGGCTGTGACGGGCTGGTACTCGGCGAGCGACCACATCCACATGAACTATGGCGGCAACCTGCGAAACACGCCGGAGAACCTGATGATGATGGCGCGGGCGGAAGGTCTGCCGGTGGTGGCGTCGAAGGTGGCGAACAAGGATCACCGAATCTTCGATCATCAGTACTACACGCCGCGGCCGCATCCGCTTTCCGGCGGCGGCAGTCTGCTTTCGTTCGGGCAGGAGTACCGCCCGCCATTCTACGGACACATCAACTTCATCAACCTGACGCGGCATCTCATCTCGCCGTTCCTGACGGGTTACGAGGGCAGCGCGATTGAGAGCCTGTATCCGAGCAACACGGATATGTTCCGGTTGGGGCGTGCGCAGGGGGCATTGGGAGGCTATGTGCATCCCTGGTCGCAGGTGCCGGAGACGAACACGTATCAGGTGGCTCGCGGATTTCCGTTGGACCTGGCGTTGGGGACGTTCGACTATCTGGAGGTGCTCACCGCGGCCGGTTACTTCACACACACGGCGAAGGTGTGGCACCGGGCGTTGAACTGCGGCTTCAAGGTGACGGCTTCGGCAGGTGAGGATTCGATATTGAGTTTGCACGCCACGCCGGTCATCGGGTCGAGCCGTGTGTACGCGCAGGTGGGGCAGTCGCTGACGTGGCCGGGATGGGTGGAGGCGATTCGCGCCGGACGGACGTTTGTGACGAACGGTCCGCTGCTTTCGTTCACAGTGAATGGCGAGGGGCCCGGGAGCGAGATCCGGCTTCCGGAGGGCGCGGGTGAGGTGGAAGTGGCGGCTCTGGCGGAGTCCGTGACGCCGATGGAAAAGATCGAGATCTTCGTGAACGGCGCGGTGGTGGAAACGGTGGACATGCGCAACGCCACGTCCGGGCAGTTGCGCCGCCGCATCCGTATTGACCGCAGTTCCTGGATCACGATGCGGGCCTCGCACAGCCGGCCGCAACATCCGGTGGATGACAGCTATGTGGTGGGGGAGACGAACCCGGTGTTTGTGTACCGGGGCGGGCAGCCGATCCGGTCGCGGGAGGATGCCGAGTATTTCGTGGCTTGGATCGACGACATCACGCGGCAGGCGCAGGCACATCCGGGATGGCGGTCCGAGAAGGAGCGGAAGCATGTGCTGGATCAGTTCGCCGAAGCGCGGCGGGTGATGGAGCAGCGCGGGAGGGAGGCTCAGCTAAGATGACGTGGATTCTGGTGCTGGCTCTGAGTGTTCCGGCCGCGGCGCAGGTGTTCCGGTTGAGCCGCGAGCAGATGGTGCACTACACGCCGCGGAATCCTTATGAGCGGTTCGAGGATGGCCGGCCGCGGGTTCCGGATGAGTCTCTGCGACGGCTGCGTGGAGTGACCGTGGCGCAGGCGGTGGATGTATTGCGGGCGAATGGGTATCTGAAACAGTTCGCGGGCGGATTCCAGATATTGCATCCGGGAAAGACGCTGGTGGGGCGGGCGGTGACGGCTCAGTATCTGCCGCTTCGGCCGGACCTGGGGCAGGTGCTGGATGCGGATGCAAAGGCGGCCGGGATGCCTTCAGGGGCGAATCAGAAAGTGATCGATTTGCTGCGGCGTGACGATGTGCCGGTGGTGCAGTTGATGGGGGCGGTGGAAGGTAACAATTTTGGCGGCGACAATCTGCATGCGGCGATCTACGGGGCAACGGGGACGGGTGCGGTGGTGGATGGGACGGTGCGGGATCTCGAGGGCCTGGCGGAGATGGAGACTCAGGTTTACTATCGGGCCGGGCATCCGGCGGCGGTGGGAGGCGTGGTGGTAGCCGGGATCAATGTACCGATTCACATTGGGCAGGCGGCGGTGATGCCAGGCGATGTGGTGCTGGCGGACCGGAGCGGGGTGGTGTTCGTTCCGCCACATCTGGTGGAGGAAGTGCTAAGACAATCCCGACGCTGACGGACGCCGGGTGCGGTATACCGGCGAGGCGGGCTTGAGCGCGGCAAAGATTGCGCGGCCCCGGGTAGTGAAATCGGGAGGAGTGGTGGAAATGAAGATGAGCCGTGTTCTCGCGCTGGCGCTTGCGTCGGCGCCGTTTGTTTTTTCGGCCCAGGTACAAACCGGCGTCTGGTCCGGGATTTCCATTTTGGGTCTCCCGGACCCCAACAGTCTACACCAACGCCTCACTCCCGTGCCGGATTTGATCAGAATCCCCTTTCCGAGGGCGGGCCAGTGCCTGCGGATGGCTTCTTTCGACCATCGCACAAAAACGAAAACTGACAACATGCCTGTTTCCAGCAGTTCTTTCGACACCTCTCCCTCCCAGCCTCCTTTCTCTCAAGATTTCCACCTCTCCGGGCCGA
>VFZY01000300.1 GCA_016870915.1 Acidobacteriota bacterium
GGAAAACATCACCTCAGCAAGACGCTACGCCAAGTCAACAGCCCGATCAAGCACCGACGCGACGCCGATCACTCAGGTGGCCCGCGTCTCCATCGGTGCATAATTTAGGTGGCATGTGACAATCGGCGCACGATACGCCCGACCGCGCATGCACACCCTGCGACCAAAGCTCGAACTCCGGATGCTGCGCCTTCAATGCGCTTGCCCCGGTCTCCTTGTGTTCGAAGTCCTTGTGTTTCACTTCGGCGTAATAGTCGTAGATGTTGTCGACCTTGAGGCCCTTGTGCCACGGGAACGTCAGGCGCTTCTCCGGACCCTTGAAGTAATACTCGACATGACACTGGGCGCACACATAGGACCGCATCTCCTGGGCGCCGGCCATCGTGTTGACATCGTAGGCGGCACCCTTCAACGCCCGCATGCCTTCGACGAAGGCTGGGCGAGTGATTCGCAACTGCATGGTCTTCGGCTCATGGCAGTCGATGCATGAGACTGGATGTTTCACTGCCTGCACGGCCTCGGCGTAAGGTTGCGCGTTTAACGCCCCGAAGCCTTTGACGACATCGCCACCTCCGGCCTTCTTCATCGCGACGTAACTTGAGGCGTGGCAATTCAAACAAGCGCCCGGCTGCTTGAACTCCGTCACGCGCTTTGTGTTCTGTTGATCGACCAGCATGTAGGCATGACCGCGTTCCTCGCGGAAGTCGACGGAGAACGGATAGCCCAGCCACATGCGCTTCAGTCTGGGATCCTCCTCGATCTTGCTTTGCGTCACGACGTCGCGTTGGTCCTTCGCCGTCCGCACATGGGGAATCGCTTCGCTGCCGCCGTAGCGCGTGCGCGCCTGGTCCACGGTGCGCTTATAGGAGTCGTACTGCAGCGGGAAGTTCTTACCCCAGACGGCCGGATCATCCGTGTTGTCGTCGAGTTCGACGACGCGGAAGAACGGGTTCTTTGCTTCCTGCTTTTTCTCAAAGATGTTCACCAGCAGCGCGGCGGCGATGGCCGTGCCCGCGACTGCGAGTACAAAGGGAATCCAGCGTTTCATAAAGACCTGTTTCCTGAATTAGTGTTGGTGCCCCACCGTATTGTGACAGTGCAGGCAGGAGACATGGCGCGTGGCCGGATGCGCCGCGCGCAGATTCTCCGTCAGATCGGCGTGGCACTTGAGACACGCCTTTTCCGTGACGGCGCGATTGCGCCCCGTGATCTGAATGTTCCCCGGATACGTGCCGAAGGTGAACGCCCAGGAATGGAAGAAGCCGTTCAACGCCTTGTTGGCATACTTGGGAACCAAGCCTGCCGGCGTGTGGCAATCGTTGCAGGCCGCTACGTGGTGGTGCGGGCCCTTGCGCCACGAGTCGTACACGTCCTTCATCACGTGGCAATTGGCGCAGGCCGAAGGATCATCCTGCAGATAGGAAGTGCCATGCGCGTAGTGGATGTTGAACAGGCCGAGTCCGAAGAAGGCTCCCAACGCGACGGTGAAGGCCGTCCAACTCGGCTTGAACCCAGGCGTCCGGCTCTTCAAACGTTCTCCTTCGCGCCGGCAAAGCGGCGGAAGCCGAGTTCAATCGGAATGGCCGCCTTCGGGAGCACCGTGAAGGCGAAGCACCCGGTCGACCAGATGCCAAGCGGCACGAGCCACTCCACCCACGAGGGCGCGTACTCGCACACCTTGCCCCAAGGCTCCGGAACAAAGCGCGAAATGATCGTGCCGACGTCCTTGTCGATCAACATGCCTAAAGAAGACTAGCACACAGCCGGAGCCCAGCAGGGGCGTGGTTCTTGCGTGGTTCTTGCGCCAGCGATGCACGCTGAGAATCGCTGTCGCGATGGGCCTCATGGCGACCGCCGACCGAGATACAGATACCGCGCCGAGGCCCCGCTGATGCGTGGAACGGCAAGACTCCGGGCTGCCGTTTTCGTCCGGGGGTGTACAGTGAGGTCATGGACTTGCTTCAAGAATCCGTGGCTCAGTTGGCGGGGGCCTGGCGTGCAATGGCGGCCCCCGTGGCGGGGGCGGTGTTGGTGGATGATGGGGCGCTTCATGTGTCGCTGAGTCTGCTGCCGCACTTTGTGCTCAATGCGATCACGTTGACGGAGCCTGTCGATTCGGCTGGGCTGGCGGGGGCGATTGCGCGGGCGAAGGATCATGCTCGGGGGGTGCCCGGGGCTTGGATGCTGATGGTGTGCGATGGGTGGCTGCCTTCTGATGGCGCCGGCATGCTTGAGGCGGCTGGCTTTGTGCCAGCTATGCGTACGACGGGCATGGCGGCGGCGGAGTTGGCTCCACGGCGGCGGGGTGCTCCGGAGGATCTTGCGGTTCGGACGGAGACGGACACCGAGCAGGTTCGGAATCTTTTCGACGTGAATAGCCGTGCCTACGGAATGCCGCTTGAGGCGGGGCGGGATTCGGTGCGCGAGGGGCTATTTTCGAACTCCTGGACGGCGGTTGGCAGCGTTGGCGAGGAGACGGTGAGCGTGACGGCGGTGTACCGGGTGGGCGATTGCCTTTATGTGGCCTGGGTGGCGACGCTGCCGGGACATGAGGGCAAGGGGTACGCGGAGACTGTCATTCGGCGAGCGCTGGAGGATGCGGAGGCGGCCACGGGGGTTCGCCGAACGGTGCTTCACGCAACGGGGGCGGGGCAGCCGCTGTATAGCAGCATGGGGTACGAGGCGGTAGCGCCGTTCACCATGTGGGTGCATGGGTTGGACGGCGGTCACTGAGCGGCTTTGGCCGGGCGGTAGCGCAGCCAATGATTGGCTTCCTTGTAGCGGCACTCCCTGGCGTGGGCTTCGGCCACGCGTTCGTATGAACTTTTTTGGCGTTGCCACTCCTCCGAAGTCAGGTAGTAGACGGTTTGCTCGCCAGGCTGGTACCGGGTTCCGGTGACGGCCTGAATCCACAGCGGTGCGTGGCGGGCGGGGAAATCAAGGTCGGCGTCGACGTGAATAAGGCGGGCTTCCTGGTGATCCCAGGTGAGTAGATGGGTCCCTGCGGGGTGGACGGCGGCTCCGCGTTCGACGCCGGAGCCAATGGGGCCATCGCCAAGGTGGTAGCCCGTGCGAGCATGCCAGATTCTGGCGCCTCCGTCTCCTGCGGTGACGATGCGAGTTCCACCGGGGTACCACTGGGCGCTCCGAACGCCGGCGCCAGGATGCAGCACCGGGCCTTCCATTTCCGCCGTGCGGGCTTTCCAGGCGCGTACGGAGGAGTGATCCCAGGAAAGGACCGTGGACTCGCTGGGGTCCAGGACCGCGCCCTGGACACTCGAGCCGTGACGCATCTCAGCCCAGTTGCTTCCGCGGATGTCGGTCCAGAGGATCACACGGCGGTCGTCACTCCAGGTGAGCACCCGAACTCCGCGGCTGGAAGGGGTGGCCCCGTTGATCCGGGCGGCATGGTTCATTCGGGACACCTGCGTGCCCGAGGAGGTGTCGATCACACGAACCGCCGTACCACTATGAATGACGATGTAGGTATCGTTTACGGAGAAGGCTGCTCCGTCGATGGGGTCCCCGAGAGTGAACGGCGGCATGGCCGGTTTTCCGGTGCTGGCATTCCAGAGGTGGACCCGTTGGCTTTCGCGGGTGAGGATGCGGTCTCCGTTGGCGTTGAAGGAGGCGTCCAAGACGTCACTTTCATGGACCAGGGTGGGACCGGAAGCCCGGCCGGTGCTGGTGTTCCATTGACAGACGGCGCGATCCACGGACCAGGTAAGGATTCGGGCGCCGTCACGGCTTATGGCAACGCCTCGGATGTCAGAGCCGGCGTCGATCGCGGAGCCGGCAGGTTCTCCGGTGCTGGTCAGCCACTGGTGGGCACGCTGGCCGTTCCAGGTAAGGATGCGGGAGCCGCCAGGCAGGAAAGGATGCGTGGGCGCGTGGCCCAAGGGGCCGGCGATCTTCCGCCCGGTGGCTGCATCCCAAACATGGGTTTCGTCCGCGAAGGTGAGCAGGCGGGCACCGTCCGGTGTAAGGGCCGCGCGCAGGTTTTCGGTGTACTGCTGCCGTGCAGCCCTGTCGTTGGAAACGGCCGGAGTGAGGGCGGGGAACCGCAGATCGGCTTTGCGAGCGCCGCCAGCGCTCCAGTGAGCGACTCTGCCGGCATCGTTCGAGGTGAGGATTTTTGACTCGTCCCGGGAGAAACGTGCGCCCGTGATTCTTGACCCGTCGGCGATGGGATAGCCGATGGCCTCACCGGTGGCGCTGTCCCAGAGATGGGCCATTCCACCGATATCCCAGGAGAGAATGCGGGATTCGTCACGGCTCCAGCGTGCGCCCGCCACGGTGCTTTGATGTACGAAGCCGGCGACTTGTTTGCCGGTGCGGCCATCCCAATGGCGGACCGTCTCGTCCGCGCCCCAGGTGAGAATCCGCGAGGCGTCGCGATTCAGAGCCGCCCCCTGAATCTTTGCGTGCGAGACTATCGGGCCGGCCGCCTGGCCCGTCGCCGCGTGGAATAGTCTGGTTCCAACGCCACCCAACAACAGGAACCGGGCACCGTCTTCGGCGAACACGGCGCCGCGGCAATCAAGCTTATCAAGCGAGATGCGCGCGATGAGCGCGGCATTCCGGGCATTCCAGAGATATCCCTCGCCAGCGTCATCCCAAGTGACCAGGTGGGAGCCGGTGGGGCTGAAGATGCCGCCATTGAGCATGCCGGAGTGAGTCATTGCTGGTCCAACCTGGTTGGCCTGCCGGATGTTCCAGAGCTCGGCGCGATCGGAATGCAGGGCAAGAAAGTGGGAATCTCCGGGGCTCACGGCTCCGAAAGAGGAGCCCGAGCCGAGGGCGGGGCCGGAGGACTCGCCGGTTTGGACGGTTCGAAGGGCGGGCGGGTCGCTGGGCCCCCAGGTGAAGACGCGCGACGGGTTGGGAGTGAAGGCGGCTCCCGCCACCGGTCCCTTGTGTTGGATGGTGGTGCCGATCTGCTGGCCCGTGCCGGCGTCCCAGACTCGGGCGGCGCCGTCCTCACTCCAGGTGAGGATTCGGGTGAAGTCAGGGCTGAAGATGGCGCCCTGGATGATGCCATCGTGGGTGAGCCCGCGGCCTATGGTCTGGCCGGTGGCGGGATCCCAGAGCATCGCGGTGTTCGAGACGCCCCAGGAGAGGATCCTGGTTTCGTCGTGGTTGAAGACGCTGTCGCGCACCTCGCCGCTGAGCACTTGCACTTGCGTGACCGGCCGGCCGGGCCAGCCGCGCTGATCGAGCAGTATGGCGGGGGCAAGATCGGGATTGGCGCTGATGGCCTCCGCGGCGTGGTGCATGGAGGAAAGAGGATCTGAGTTGTCGCGGGAAACGCGGCTGGCCAGCCAATGCCGTTGGCCGGCGTGGGTGGCGGCGCTGCTTGATTGGGATCTGGCGGCGAGGGCGGACACAATGGCGAGGAGGGTGGCGAACACCAGAGCGGCAATGAGCCAGTGTCTTGAGAGCTTGGTTTTCATGAGTTGGTGGTAGAGCGGAGTGTATCTCAACCAGTGAGTTCGTCTATATAGCGACGCGACACCACCGGAACGGCCATTGGCGGTACACTTCGAGGCATGAGCAACCGGCCACTATGTTTCGTTCTGATGCCGTTCGGGCTGAAGAAGGATCCTTCCGGAGGGGCCGATATCGATTTCAACAGCATTTACGAGCAAGGTATTATTAATGAGTGCATAAGTAGGTAGGCATCTGGTAAAATGGATCATGCCCAAGCGAGATGCCCGATCTCTTGATCACAAGACCTTGGAAGAGATCCGCATCCGCGCCGTCGAGCGAGTGCAAGCGGG
>VFZY01000301.1 GCA_016870915.1 Acidobacteriota bacterium
CCCGCTTGCACTCGCTCGACGGCGCGGATGCGGATCTCTTCCAAGGTCTTGTGATCAAGAGATCGGGCATCTCGCTTGGGCATGATCCATTTTACCAGATGCCTACCTACTTATGCACTCATTAATACCAATGGCACTCAAGCTGGGGATCCTCGCGCTGTGCCTGTGCAACACCGGCCTCGCCCAATCCGCGGCGCCCAGAGTCTGGAACGACGGCGCGCTCAAGGACTGGGCCACACCCATAGCCGCCCTCGGAGTCCGCCCCGGCAGCTTCAGCGAACAAGACTACTACGCGTCGCCCGAGGACAACTACCAGACCTACCCTGTCTACCACCCTGCCCGTGAGCCCAAGGGCTATTGGAACTGGTTGCGGAAGCAAAAACCGAAGCCCCTTGTTGACACCTCCGTCCTTCGGTCCAGGCAGGATTGGGTTCAGGCCGGCGCTCGTGCGTTCCGCGAATTCGACGATGCTTTCTTGCGCTCAGGCGATCCCAAGCACATCGCCATGGCGCGTGACCCGGCAAATTTCAAAGGCGTTCACCTCACCCCTCAAGGCCACGTGCTCGATCGCCGGTGGGTGATCACTCCCAAGGGCCTTGAAGTCTCCAGCACCGCGTGTCTCGGCTGCCATGTCAAGGTGGAAGCCAACGGCGGCTTTCAGCAGGCAGGTCCGGGCAACCCTTTTCCTCCAGGCATCGACGACATCGGACCCAAGGGCACTCTTCTGGTGGACCTGCTCTTCGAACGGCTCTTCCCGGGTGACACCTTCCAGGCCGCCAACTGGCGCACCTTCACCACTCCCTGGGCGGCCGATCCGCGCGTCGAGCGCATGAAACAAATGAGTGTCGACGAGGTGAACCATCTGTTCAACTCAGGCGACATCACCGTATTCGCCCGCTTCAATGGCAGCCCCTGGTATCAAACCAGGATTCCCGATCTGCACACCCTCCGTTACAGCCGCTACATCGATGCCACCGGTACGCACCGTCTCAGCGGTCCCGAGGACGTCGCCCGCTACGCCGCCCTGGTCCTTTCCGCGGATACGATGAGTTTTGGCAGCCACCAATTCCTGACGGACCGGCAGCGGAAGGTTCTCTATCACGCCGCCGATGAAGTCCTCTTTGCCATCGGCCTCTACCTGATGTCGCTGGAACCTCGGCGAAATCCCGACCCCGGACCCGCTGCTCAACTCGCGGCAGGGCGAGAGGTCTTCAATCGGAACGGCTGCCAGGGCTGCCACCCCCCGCCGGATTACACCAGCGGCAAGCTGACGCTGGCGGCCGGCTTCACGCCGGACGAGGCTCACCCGGATCGCGGGAACATTGTCCGTGTCACGGTAGGTACGGACCCCGGGCTCGCGATGAGGACACGCAAGGGGACGGGCTTCTATAAGATCCCCAGCCTGCGCGGCGTATGGTACCGGCCCAGGCTGCTCCACGACGGTTCCGTGGCGAGCCTGGAGGAGATGTTCAATCCGGCGAGGCTGCGCCCTGATCACGTTCCCGGCGGCTGGAAGGGCCCCGAAGGAACCAATCGCGGGATTCCAGGCCATCCGTTCGGGCTGAATCTGCAGGCCGGGGAGAAAGCGAGCCTGCTGGCTTTCCTTCGGAGCCTCTGACCCGCGAACGCATTCAGTGCAACCAGGGCCCTGCCGAATCTCGATTTGAGCCGGACGCCCGCGCAATGGTATCTTCGATAAGTTCATGATGCAGTCCGGGGAGAACTCGAGCAGAACATTCTGGATCGTGGCCGGCGGCACGGCCCTGTGCGCCGCCATCGTTCTGCTCGCCTCGCGGTTTCCGCAACTGGTGGCGGCCACGGAAGTGCCGGCGGATCTCTCACTCTTCACTGGAACCTCACAGCACGCAGCGCCGCCCGTGCACCCGCTGGTGGAACTTCTGAAGCTGCTGATGGCCGGCATCGTCGGCCTCCTCGTCACCCTCGTCCACAAGCACTACCACCGCGACCGCCCGCTCACCCGCTCCCTCCAGCAGGCCCAGATCCTGCTCTGCCTCTCCGGCGCGCTGATGATGATCATCATCGGCAACTCCACCGCCCGCGCCCTCGGCATCGCCGGCGGCGCCAGCATCATCCGCTTCCGCACCCCGGTCGACGATCCCAAGGACGCCATGATCCTCTTCCTCCTCATGGGTCTCGGGATGGCCGTCGGTCTGGGGTCCTTCGCGGTCTGCGCCTTGGGCGCCGTTTTCCTGTGCGTCTTTCTCGTCATCCTCGATACCTTCGGCGAGGAGAAGCAGCGCCGCATGGTGCTCGATGTCGTCGCCGCCGGCAAGGAGTTCCCCACGGAGCACGTGCATCGCGTGCTCGCCGCCACCGCCAATTTCTACGAACCCCTCCGCGTCACCCACGGCAATGAGGCTGCCGTCCGCTATTTTGTGAAGCTCGATCCCACGGCCTCCCTCGCCTACATTCAGGGGCAGTTGATGAACAACGGAGAGGCCGGCCTCAAGAGCGTGAGTTGGGACCAGGCGAAGGATAAGAAGGATTGACCCCCGCGGAAACGCTGATCCTGAGCGCCAGCGACCGGCGCGATGCCGTCACCGCGCTCATCCGCGGCGCCCGCACCCGTGTGGCGCTCTCCATGTTCCGCTGCACCGATTTCAAGGTGATGGACGAACTCGCCGACGCCCTCAAACGCGGCGTCCAGGTGGACCTCCTCCTCACGCAGCGGGCAAAGGGTTGGGAAAAACGCATCCGGAAACTCGGCGTCCTTCTTGAAAGCATGGGCGCCAACGTCCACCGCTACTCCCTCGCCCACATCAAGTACCACGCCAAGTACCTGCTGGTTGACGGCGAATACGCCATGGTCGCTTCCCTGAACTTCACCACCAAGTGCTTTGAGCAAACCTGCGACTTCATGCTGCTCACCCAGGATCCCGCCGTCGTCGACGGACTCAATCGCCTCTTCCGCCACGACATCGAACAGCCCGCCGCGCCACTCAGTGAGGACCTGCCCAAACGCCTCATCGCCGGCCCCGATGCCGCCCGCCGGCGCCTCAAGAAACTCATCCGCAACGCCCGCCAGAGCATTATCCTCATCGATCACAAGGTGAAGGACCGCAAGATGCTCGAAGAGCTTCTCGCCGCCAGCGCCCGCGGCATCGACGTCCGCGTCTACGGCCGCGATGCCGTTCCAGGCCACGCCTCCCACGGCAAACTCATGCTGGTTGATAACGAACGCGCCGTCATCGGCAGCATCGCCCTGGCCCGGCCCAGCCTCAACACCCGCCGCGAAGTTGCCATCGTCATCGAGCACCCCGGCGCCGTGGGCCAACTCGCCCGGTTCACCCAGGAACTGAATGGCGCCCTCCAAGTGGACCTCCGGGCCGTGCTTGACGATAAAATCAGGAAGAAGCTGGCTCGCCGGCAAGGCCGGCCAGGAGAGGAGTAGCGATGCACCGATTGACGATGTTGACTCTGCTGGCCGCCTCGGCCGCTCTGGCGCAGACCGCGGCCGACTTCTTCGACGACAAGGCGATGCAGGAGATCCGCATCACCATCGATCCGGCCACCTGGCAGCGGCTCCTGTTCAACTACCGCGGCAATGACTACTACCAGTGCGACATCACCTGGCGCGGCGTCACCGTCCGTGGCGTCGGCATCCGTGTCAGTGGCCGCACCACGCGCGATCCCCAGAAACCAAGCCTCCGCGTCGATATCAACCGCTTCACCCAGTCGCAGCGCTTTCTCGGTCTCACCAGCTTCGTGCTGCTGAACAACATCAAGGATTTCTCCATGATGAAGGAGCGGCTGATCATGCCGCTCTTCAACCGCGTCGGCGTCGCCGCGCCCCGCGAAACCTCGGCGCGCCTCAACGTCAACGAAGCCTCCCTCGGAGTCTTCACCCTCGTCGAAGCCACCGACAAAGGTTTCCTCACCCGCGTCTTCAACGAAGACAACGGATTCCTCTACGAGTACGACTACGACTCCCGCGGCGCGTACCGCTTCGAATGGCTCGGGCCGGAACCGCGTCTCTACTCCCCCAGCCCCTTCGAGCAGAAGATCCCCGATGACCCGCTGAAAATCGACCCCAAGCCCCTCGCCGAGATGATCGACATCATCAACAACGCACCCGACGTCGACTTCGAACGCCGCCTCGCCGAGTATCTCGACATCCGCAAGTTCCTCACGCTCATGGCAGTCGAGGTCTACATGGCGGAGTTCGACGGCATCCTCAGCGATGCCGGCATGAACAACTTTTACCTCTATCGTTTCGCGAACAAGAAGCTCAGCCAGTTCATTCCCAAGGATAAGGACAACTCCTTCACGCTCTCGGACTACGACGGTTTCAAGAACGCGAACGCCAACCGGCTCATGCGGCGCATCATGTTGAACCCCGGCCTCCGCCAGATCTTCCTCGACAAGGTTCTTGAAGCCGGCGCCGCTGCCGGCGGCGAAGGCGGCTGGCTCTTCACCGAGGCCGACCGCGTCTACAACCTCATCCAGGCCGAAGTCAAACGCGATACCCTCAAACGCTGCCAGTTGGGCCCCTGCCCCCTCGCCGAGTCCAACGCCTGGTTCGATCAGGCGGCCGGATACTTGAAAACCTTCCTCTCCGAGCGCCCCGCCATCATTCGCGCCCAGTTGGCGCGCTTGGGCTACACCGCACCCCCGTCCATCTCGCAGGGCTCCGCCGTCAGCGCCGCCGGTGTCCTCACCGGTTCGGTGGCGCCCGGATCCATCGTCAGCCTCTACGGAACCAACCTGGCGGCGGAAGTCCGGTTCGCGCCCGCTCCATTCCCCGTGACGCTCAACGGCACACGGGTGCTGGTGGGCGGCACGCCCGTTCCGCTCGCCTACATTTCACCCACCCAGATCAACTTCCAGCTTCCCTGGGAAACACCCCCCGGTACGGCCACACTCCGCGCCGAGATGAACAGCATCCAGTCTTCCGTCATCAATCTCAACGTCACCCCGGTTGCGCCGGGAATCTTCGTCATCGTCAACGCCGCGGGTGGACTCGTCAACAGCGACAGCCCCGCCGCCGCGGGTGACGTGCTGGTCATCTATGCCAATGGCCTCGGCCCTGTCCTGAACCGGCCCGGGTCCGGGCAACTGTCGCCCGGCGGCCCTCCCGCCACCGTTGCCTCGCAAGTCCAGGTCAATATTGGCGGCCTGCCTGCCCAGGTCCAGTTCGCCGGCCTCTCGCCAGGGCTCATCGCTCTCTATCAGGTAAATGTGGCCGTGCCCGCGGGCGTTGCCCCGGGTGATTCCACTCCCGTCGTCATCAGCACCGGCGGCGCGGCCACGCCACCCACCACCATCGCCACCAGATAGCCGTCGGGGAAATTGTAAACTCAGTAGAGTGCCGCCCCTCCTGAAGGTTGTCACCCTTTCGAGCTTGTTGTCCGGAAGCTTGCTCCAAGCTCAGCCCCAGCTACACTTCTCCGCCATCGGCGGTGCATCGGCCCTTTCGGCCGATGGCGCCATGCGGGGCGGCGCCTCGCCCGCCGCGTCCAGCTACACGCCTGTGAATGGGGGCGCCTGGAACATCGCGGCCGGTGTCCACGCCACTGAGTTCATGAGCTTCCAGGGCAACTACATCTGGACCGGGATTTCCATTTTGGGTCTCCCGGACCCCGACAGTGTACACCAACGCCTCACTCCCGTGCCGGATTTGATCAGAATCCCCTTTCCGAGGGCGGGCCAGTGCCTGCGGATGGCTTCTTTCGACCA
>VFZY01000302.1 GCA_016870915.1 Acidobacteriota bacterium
CCCGATCATTCCGGACGATGTAGGTGTTGGCCACCGAGTTCGACACTTCCCACACATGTGGCGTGAGTTCGCGAAAGCGCGGCCGGAAGTACTCATGGGGACTTCCGTGAAACAGTTCCCAAATGCGTTCGAGCCGGGCGCGCAGTGGAGCCATGGCGCCGGGCGTGACCCGGAACGGCGCGCCATGGCCCGGCAGGATCCAATCGAGTTCCATCGCTTCCACGGCCCGGAGGCTTTCGAGCAGATGAGCGTGGCCCTGAAAGTCCATGTATTTCCACTGGGCTGGGAAGTACTCGTGGATGCGGTCCGGAGCGGAGAGCAGATCGCCGCAGGCGAGCACGCGTTGCCCGGCGACCTCGAAAAGGTATCCAGCGGACCCGAATGTGTGGCCGGGCAAAGGAACTACGCCGATCGAGAAGCCCCGCCACTCAAGGCGCTGGTAATCGTGGGCATAGCCGGAGGGCTGGATATCGCGCAGCGAACCGAAGGCGGGATAGTACGACGTGTAGTTGTTGTAGATGTCGTAGGAGGCGCGGAGCAGGTCCGGCTCATCAAAAAAGCGCTTCTCAGCGAAGGGCACGGTGACGGCCGCACCGGCGTCACGCCAGGCGGCGGCCGATGAGCATTGGTCGCGATGGAAGTGAGTGAGAAGCACGCGATCCACGCGCCCGAGACCGGCGGCGATTTCCGATCCGGGCGTCAGGCGCGTTCCGCAATCGACCAGGAGTGTTTCTCCGGCATGGGCGAGCGCGTACACGCTGCACGTGTCGTCGATCCAGCACAGGCCGGGCACGATCTGTTCCATCACGCCCCGTAAAGCCAGGCTTTCGTGACGATCTTGATTCGGGTGGCTGACCGTTTCTCGAACTCTCCGGGGCCGTAGCCGTAGTCGTAGGCAATGGCCACTTCGTTGCCGCTGAAGGCAACGGTGGGGTAACAGATGCGCAGATTCGCCGGACTGCGAGGATAGCGGGCCCGGCCTTCGGGCTGGCGATAGCCTCCTGCCGATCGCAGGACCTGGGGCCGGGCCGGCGGCTCGATGCGGGTCCTGTCATCCATCGACTCGAGGTTGCGAAAGTGGTTCCAAGTGGCGCCGCCATCCTTGGAGACCGCCGTTGAAAGACGATGCCGGCTGAGCCCGGCGCGGATCTCCGCGGCCGAGGCCTGGTTCCAAAGCAGCAAGATGTCGGCCGATGCGGGGATCCGCACGAGTAGCGGAGGAGCGTAGGAAGCTGCAATCGGAACCGGCTTCGGCGCGGACCAGCGCACGCCCTTGTCGGTAGAGACGCATTGATAGAACGCGCCGAGTTCGGTGCGGCCGAACATCAGGAGAGATCCGTCGGCGCGCTCTTCGAGACTGGGTTCCTCGAAGGAATAGCAGCCGCCGCGGCCTTCATCCAGGCTGACGAACATCTCACTCAGGCTGCGATGCCATGTGACGCCCTCGTCGTCTGAGTAGAACACCCAACTGACGCAGATGCTGTTGGAAGCGGATTCCGATTCGCCTCCCGCCGCGGGGCTGTACCAGTTGAAGGTGGGAACCGCGAGGCGGCCGTTCGAAAGGACTCTGGCGCCGGCAGTGCGGCAGAGCGAAAAGACGGGATCGATCACGACGGGCGGCGACCACGACGCGCCGCCATCGGCGGAGGAGCGAAAGTGGAGGGTGCCATCGCGTCCGGGCCGTGAATACGGGCCTCCGTAGACGATGCCGAGTTTTCCCGAAGGCAGGTGCAGCAGGGAGAGATGGACATTGTCGCGGCCGGTGACAATGGGGGAGCCTCCTTTTTCGAGCAGTGGCCGCACCGGGCCCCAGGTCCGGCCGCCGTCGGCGGAGAACTTTCCCACCAGTCTCCTGCCCTCACCGAACAGGAGCCAGAGGCGGCCATCGGCGAGCCTGTTCAGGATGGCTTCCTGGACGCCCGTGCGCGGTTCGATGGCGAACCCTTCGAACAGGGGCGCCGCGGCGAGGCGCCGTTGCGCCAGAGTACCTGCGGATGCCAACCAGTGTCTTCGCGAGAGCATTTCCAAGCCTCCGGGTGTCCACCGTATCACGAAGGATACGGCGCATGCACGTCCTAATCTTGAGTCTCGTAACCGGGAGCCAGGTTGAGGGGAAGGGCCGTCTGATACTTCACCTGTTTGAGGGCGAAGCTCGATTGGATGCCATTCACGCCGGCGATGCGCGCCAGGAAGCCGGTGACGAAGCGTTGGAACTCATCGAGATCGGCCACGGCCACGCGAAGCAGGTAGTCGGAACTTCCGGTCATGAGGTAGCACTCCATCACTTCCGGACGCGCGGTGACGGCCGCTTCGAACCTGTTGAGGCTGGCCTCCACCTGCCGCTCGAGGCGCACCTGGACGAACACGCTTACGGCGAGGCCCACGGCGGGCGGATCGAGCAATGCGACATAGCGCGCGATCACCTTCTTGCGTTCCAGCCTTTTGACGCGGGCAAGGCACGGCGACGGCGAGAGATTCACCGCGTCGGCCAATTCGACGTTCGGCATGCGGCCGTTGCGCTGCAACTGTTCGAGGATCTTCCAGTCCGTGGAGTCGATGTTTACGGGAGGCATCTGAACAGCATTTTATATCGTGGTAAGTGACTAAAGTAGCAGTCTATGCTTCCATACGGGCCGCGGCGCAGTCAGTTCGCCATCGCCTTCCGCCGGGTATCCGGTATGATGCCAGAAAATCGCGATGCAAGCACCGACTACTCCCCCCAGCCGAGACTTCGAGGCGCAGGAATGGATCGAAGCCTTCGACGGCGTATTGGCGGCAAGCGGCCCGGAACGCAGCCGCGAGTTGCTGGAGCGTCTGATTGGCCACGCCGCGCTGCACGGGGTGAATACGGGAATGGCGTTGAACACGCCCTGTGCCAACACCGTCACCGTGCGCGAGCAGCCGCGATACCCGGGCGACCAGGCGCTGGAGCGCCGCATCACCGCCGCTGTGCGCTGGAACGCGCTCGCGATGGTTGTCCGAGCCAATCGGCAGAGCCCGGAACTCGGCGGGCATCTGTCGAGCTACGCCTCGGCCGCGGACCTGTTCGAGACCGGCTTCCATCACTTCTTCCGCGCCGGCGAGCAGGACGGCGATCTGGTCTACTTCCAGCCGCACTCGGCGCCCGGTGTTTACGCCCGCGCGTTTCTGGAGGGCCGCCTTCCGGAAGAGGCCCTGGCCAACTTCCGGCAGGAGACGGGCGGGCGCGGCCTGTGCTCCTATCCGCATCCGTGGCTGATGCCACGGTTCTGGCAATTCCCCACCGGGTCCATGGGACTGGGCCCGCTTACCGCGGTGTACCAGGCTCGCTTCATGCGCTATCTGGAGCATCGCGGCGTCATGCCGGCATCGAGCCGAAAGGTGTGGGCATTTGCCGGAGACGGCGAAATGGACGAACCCGAGTCGCTGGCGGGACTCGCGCTGGCGGCGCGGGAGCAACTGGACAATCTGATCTTTGTGGTGAACTGCAACCTGCAGCGGCTGGACGGGCCGGTGCGCGGCAACGGGTCAATCATCAAGGAACTGGAGCGGGTGTTTCGAGGAGCCGGCTGGAACGTCATCAAGCTGATGTGGGGTTCCGATTGGGACCTGCTTTTCGAATTGGATCGGGAAGGGGTGCTGCGCCGCCGGCTGGAGGAGACCGTGGATGGCGAGATGCAGAGCTACGGAGCCAACGACGGGCGCTTCAACCGCGAACGTTTCTTCGACAAGTACCCGGAGTTGAGCCGCCTGGTGGCGCATTTATCCGACGAGCAGATCGACAATCTCACGCGCGGCGGCCATGACCCGGTGAAAATCCATGCGGCGTTCGACGCGGCGCGCCGGCACGAGGGGCAACCGACGGTGGTGCTGGCCCACACCAAGAAGGGCTACGGCTTGGGCCGGTGGGCGGAGAGCCGGATGTCTGCCCACCAGCAGAAGAAGCTGGATGACGAGGCCTTGCTGTGGTTCCGGAACCGGTTCGCGCTGCCGCTGACAGACAGGCAGGCGCTGGAGCCGTGCTTTTACAAGCCGCCTGAAGGCGACCCGGCCATGCAATACATGCTGCGGCGGCGCAACGAACTGGGCGGATTCGTGCCGGCGCGCCGGTCTGCGGTTCCGATAGACTGCGAGATTCCGGACCGCGCCGCATTCGCGCCGTTCGGCATTGTCGCGGAAGCGCGCGAAATGCCGACGACGGTGGCGTTCATGCGCATGCTGCAGGCGTTGTTGAAAGCGAAGCCCTTCGGCCAGCGGATTGTCCCGATTGTGGCGGACGAGGCTCGCACGTTTGGAATGCAGCCGCTATTCCGCTCGGTGGGCATCTATTCGCCGAACGGCCAGATGTATACGCCGGAAGACCACGCCGACTTCCTGCACTACAAGGAATCGCGAGATGGCCAGATCCTGGAAGAGGGTATTACGGAGGCGGGCGCGCTTTCGTCGTGGATCGCCGCCGGCACCGCGGCAAGCAACCATGGATCGGCCATGCTGCCGGTGTTCGTGTTCTACTCGATCTTCGGCTTCCAGCGGGTGGGCGATCTCATCTGGGCCGCGGCCGATTCTCGCGCCCGTGGCTTTCTGGTGGGCGCCACCTCCGGCCGAACCACACTCTCCGGAGAGGGGCTGCAACATCAGGATGGCACGAGCCAACTGATTGCCTCCACGATTCCCACCTGCCGCGCTTATGACCCCTGCTACGCGCACGAACTCGCCATTGTGGTGGAGCACGGCATGCGCGCGATGCTTGGCGCCGATGGCCGCGACGTTTTCTACTATCTGACCGTCACCAACGAAAGCTACGCTCATCCGCAGCCCCCCGCCGGCTGTGAGGAGGGAGTGCTGCGCGGCATGTACCGGCTGCGCCAAACGGGTAGCGGAACGGACGGTCCGCGCGTGCAGTTGCTTGGATCCGGGGCGATTCTACGCGAGGTGGAAGGCGCGGCGGAATTGCTGAGCGCGGCGGGCGTCGCCAGTGATATCTGGAGCGTGACCAGTTTTCCGGAGCTGCGCTGGGATGCGATGCGGCGGAGCCGGGCGGGTGAAACGCCCTGGGTTACGGAGTGTCTGGCGGGCGCGGACGCAGGCCCGGTGATCGCCGCCACCGACTATGTGCGCTCCGTGCCCGATCTGATTCGCGCGTGGGTGCCGCGAACCTTCCACACGTTGGGCACCGACGGGTTCGGGCGTAGCGACCGCCGTGCCGCGTTGCGCCGCTTCTTCGAGGTGGACAGTGTGAGCATCGCGGTAGCGGCGCTGCGGGCATTGGCGCGCGAAGGCCGCATCGACGAGCGGCGCGTGCACGAATTCCGCGGGGTGCATGGCCATGAAAACGCGGTGCGGCCGCCTTGGGAGTGCTGACGCGGGGTCACGCCAGGATTTCGCCGGTGGCGCCCTAAGCCGTGCCGCCTTTCACCCCGCCGTCCGCCATCGACAGGGTAAAGGCCGCCGGTCCGTGATCGCGACCGTCGCCTCGCCTCCCTGCCGCACCTGAGCACAGTGCGCTCGCCGTTAAAAGATGAACTTCAGCGCCAATTGGACGTTGCGGGGCGTGTTGCCCTGGCTGGCAATCACACCAAACTGCGGATTGCCGAACGACATGTTCGGGTAGCCGAACCGCACGTGGTTGAGAGCGTTGAATAGCTCGGCGCGGAACTGCGCGTTGAAGCGGCCGTCGGCGCCGAACGTATTGTTCTTGAAGAGTCCGA
>VFZY01000303.1 GCA_016870915.1 Acidobacteriota bacterium
CGCGGCGGTGTTGCCGGGGCAGTGCGCCCCAAAAATTCCCTTTTCGCACCGTTTTGCGATGTTCGGATCGAACGGATCGCGTCGATGCTGACGCGGCGAAGCGTATTTCAACAAGTTCCTAGTGAGTGGAAGAGTGGGGGTGCCGCCCTTGATTCCCGCGTCGGGAGTCGTAGTGACAGCCGGTGCCCACGGTAAGCGATACTCCTCGACCACGGACGCCGAAGGGTACTTCGTAGTGCTGGTGCCGGCGGACGGCGAGTACACAGTGACTGCTTCGCTCAAGCCTTACACGGCGGAGTCCGCGCCAGTGGTTGTCTCGAAGGGATGCGGGGAACAGGAACTGCCATTGGAGATCGACAACACGATCTCCGGTCAGGTGCTGGACGGAGAAGGAAAGCCGATTGGCGGAACTAGCTAGAGTAGGACTGATCGGCCTTGACGGCCCGGCACGGTCAGCACTCCGCCGCAGGTACCTCAATCCCTCCGACTTATCCTACGAATTCAGTAACGTTCCACTCGGCCGATATCTGCTGGTGACGAACCCGGGAGGACCGTCGAACCACGATGCTTCCGGCAATACGTATTTTCCCTGGAGCGGCCCGCGGTCAGAGGCTCGTATCATCGAAATCACTTCCGCGGGCAATCACATTCGGGGTGCGAATCTCAGACGCGGAGATCCGGTTCCTCTTCGAAAGGTAACAGTCCGGGTCCGCTTCAAGGACGGCCAACCAATGCACACCGCGGCTGTCACGATCACAGCGGTTCCGGGCGAGGGGGACCTGCGATGGGAGTATTACAGGGTGGCGGACGAGGAAGGCCGTATCGAAGTGGACGTGGCTTCGAACCGGGCGCTAAGGATCGAAGTGAAAGACAAGTACGACCGCGAGCTTGGCGCCGAATACGTTTCAACTCATGACGCAGGCCTGACGCCCATTGACGCCCATCGGCGCGGAGTTCGTCATCAAACGGTAAGCCGCGCGAACTCAGGCAAGCCAGTCGTAAGATCCGGCCCTCTACCAGCAGGGCAACGGCGGGCCATTGCCGCAAAAGCTCCCGCCACCGGACGATCTGTCGTTCGAGTGGACGATGGCCGTTCAGACCGGCGGTTTTGATAGGCTGAAAGAAGTCTGATTCGAAACTGCGGAATGAAATGGCGTTACGTTTCCAAGGCGGGCTGTGCCTGCTGCTTTTTCATGACTTCTCGACTGCACGGGGGGGGGAGTACCCTTACTCTTGACCAGGCGCTGGCGCTGGCTGAGCAGCATCACCCCCAAATGCGCGCGAGCGCGGCCCAGGTGGATGCCGCCCGCGCGGCCATCGTAACCGCGAAGGCGTATCCGAATCCGGAGGCTGCACTGACGGCCGGCCGGCAAACGTACAGGGTGCCTGGCAACGTGTCAGGCTTAAGCACGAATCTCGCGTTTTCCCAGCCTTTGGAATTGGGCGCGCTGCGGCCGGCGCGATTCGCCGTTGCCGAGCGCGGCCGGGAAAGCAGCGAATTCAGCCTTGCCTACACGAGACTGTCCGTGTTGGCCGGTGTGCGGCGAGCCTTCTTCGAAGTGCTGCGAAAGCAGTCGGAACTGGGCATTCTGACGGAGAACGTTCGACTGGTGGAGGAGTTTCGCCAGCGTACGAAGGTCCGCGTGGATGTCGGCGAGGCTGGCCGGCTGGAACTGATCCGCGCCGACTCGGAAGTAGCTACGGCGCGCGCCGCCGCCAACGCCACCCGGCTCCGTTCCATCGTCTACCTGGCGCAGCTTCGCGGGGCGGTTGGCACCGCCGTTGATGCCAACCTCACGCCGGAAGGGTCGCTCGACCAACCGGTGGCCCTTCGGCCGCTCGGCGAAGTCCGGGCGGAGACATTGGATCGCCATCCGTTGCTGGCGCTATCTCGCTCCGAGGTACGCCGGGCCGAGGCCCGGTTTGCGTTCGAAACCGCCCAAAGGCGTCCGCAGCCTTCCCTTCGGGCCGAAGTCGATCATCCACCGGACACGCCAACCTACCGATTTGGCATCTCGATCCCGCTCCCGATCTGGAACAAAAGGGAAGGTCCGATCGCCGAAGCCGATGCACAGCTCCGTCAGGCACGGGCCATTGCGGAGAGCAGGCGCATTGAGGTTCTGGCCGCCCTGGAGAGCGCCTATGGCCGTTATGAGGCGTTGACGCAGCAACTCGCGGCTTTCGAGCAGGGTCTGCTCCTCGAGGCGCAGGAGGGGCTTCGAGCCGCCGAAACCGCTTACAGACTGGGTGAGCGCGGCATTCTCGACGTTCTTGATGCTCAGCGAGTGCTGCGCACGGTGCGGCTTGATTTTCTAAACGCGCAGTTCGATCGCCAGGCGGCACTGATTGATCTGGATGAGTTGCGCGGAGTGGAGTTGCGGAAATGAGGGCACTGACGCTCGCCTCGTGTCTGTTGGTCCTTGTGGCGTGCGGCAAGGACTCCGGCAGCACCAAGCCCGCGAGTCCATCCGAATCTGAACAAGCGGCGGGAGCAGACCCGATGGAGATCGCGCCAGCGCCGCAACTCCGCGCGACCTTGAAGCTTGGCGAACCAGTCATGGCGGAGGTGGGCGCCACGATTACGGTGGCGGCGCGCATTGAGGTGGACGAGACACGGGTGGCGCGCGTAAGTTCGCCGCTGATGGGCCGCATCAGCACATTGATTGTTCGCGAGGGCCAGGATGTACGCAAGGGCGACGTGCTTGCCCAGCTCAACAGCATCGGACTCTCCGACGCCCAACTGGGCTTCCTGAAGGCGCTCTCGCAAGGGCAGCTTGCCCAGCGCGCAGTGGAGCGGGCGCAGCAACTGCTCAAGGCTGAGGTGATCGGCTCGGCTGAACTGCAGCGCCGGGAAGCCGAGTTCACACAGGCCAGCGCCGAACTCGACGGCGCGCGCGACCAGTTGGAGTTGCTTGGAATGACACCGGAGGCGATTGAGGAGTTGCGGCGGACACGGAGAATTCGTTCCGTGTCCAGGGTGGTGGCGAGCATGGATGGCACCGTTCTCACCCGCAAGGTTACGGCCGGCCAGATGGTGCAGGCCGCCGATACGATCGTCGAGATAGCGGATCTGTCGCAGGTCTGGCTGGTCGCGGATGTGCCGGAAACGAACGCCGGGGGCCTGGTTGAGGGGCAGGCGGTGGAGGCTGAGATTTCCGCGCTGGCCAACTTGAAGGTGAACGGAACTCTGTCCTTTGTAAGCCACACGTTGAATCCTGAAACGAGAACCGTTCGCGTCCGGATGGATGTGCCAAATCCGGCCCGCCGCCTGAAACCAGCCATGCTGGCCACGATGGCGCTTCGCGATCACGCTGAAAAGCGGCAGGTGGTGCCGGTCTCCGCTGTCGTGCGCGAAGGAGATGCCGAGCTGATTTTCGTCGAGCGGTCTCCTGGCGTCTACGTTCTGAGGCCCATTGTGCTCGGCGGCGAATTCGGCAACCGCCGCGTCCTGGCGTCCGGCATTCAGCCTGGAGAGAAAATCGTCATCGACGGCGCGTTGCATTTGAACAATGAGCGGCGCCGGCGCGCTGTGCGGGGCCCTGGGGCGGCAGAATAGCATGCTGGCGGGAGTCATCCGCACTGCGTTGCATCAACGCGTTGTGGTCGTGGTGCTGGCATTCATTGCCTTGGCGTTCGGCCTGGATTCCGCGCGGAAACTTTCGGTGGACGCATTCCCGGATGTGACGAACGTTCAAGTGCAGGTGGCCACGGAGGTTCACGGCCGTTCGCCCGATGAAGTGGAACGGATTGTCACGGTCCCGGTGGAGATTGGCATGACCGGCATTCCCGGGCTGGTTGAGATGCGGTCGCAGAATGAACCGGGCCTCTCCATCGTGACCCTCGTTTTCAACGACAGCACTCCTGTCTATTTCGCCAGGCAGCTCGTCTCGGAGCGGATGGGCGATGTGCGCGCCCTGCTCCCTGCGGGCATCAACCCTGTCCTGGGACCTGTCTCCACCGCGCTCAGCGAGGTCTATCAGTACACCATCGAACATCCGTCCGACGGCAAGCGCGCCCTCAGCAAGGCGGAGCTTGTTGAGCGGCGCATCGTGCAGGATTGGGTGGCCCGCCCGTTGCTGCGGTCGATCTCGGGTGTGGCAGAGATCAACTCCACCGGTGGTTACGTGAAGCAGTATCAGGTGCTGGTGGATCCGATCCGCATGCGCTACTACGGGGTGACTATTCACGATGTTCATGAGGCTCTGGCCCGCAACAACCTGAACTCAAGCGGTGGAATCCTGCCGAAAGGGCCGGAGATTCTCCTGGTGCGGGGCCTGGGTTTGTTTCAAAACCTAGACGATATTCGCGCTGTCGTCCTGAAGGAAGTCCGTTCCACGCCGGTCTTCATTCGCGATGTCGCGGAAGTGCGCATCGGGGAGGATACCCGCTATGGCGCGATGATCAAGGGCGGCTATACCGAAGCCGTGGGCGGCATTGTGATGATGAACGCAGGCGCCAACGCGAAGGAAGTGGTGCAAGCCGTCAAGGCCCGGGCAGCCGAGATCAACACCGGGGGAATGTTGCCCAACGGCCTTCGGATCGCGGCGTACTACGACAGGTCAGAACTCGTCGACGCAGCGCTCGATACGGTCCTCCGCGTTCTCGTGGAAGGAATGCTTCTGGTCGTTGTCATCCTACTCATTTTTCTGGGCGACTTGCGATCCAGCGTGATCGTCATCGCGACGCTGATCCTGACGCCGCTGTTGACCTTCACCGTCATGAACCACTACGGTATCTCCGCGAACCTCATGTCGCTGGGAGGCCTTGCCATCGCCATTGGCCTGATGGTGGATGGCTCGGTTGTTGTGGTGGAAAACGCGTTCGCCCGGCTTGGGGAGAATCCGGGAGGCAACCGCCTGAAGGTGATCTACGAGGCGGTACTTGAGGTGGGCACGCCGGTGGTCTTCGGCATCTGCGTCATCATCATGGTCTTTCTGCCGCTCATGACACTTGAAGGCATGGAGGGCAAGATGTTCGCACCGTTGGCCTACACGATCGCCATTGCTCTCGCCGTATCTCTGATCCTCTCGCTCACTCTCTCGCCGGTGCTATCACTCTTGCTGTTGAAAGGCGGGGCCGGGCACGACACTTTCGTGGTGCGCTGGCTCAAAGGACCTTACCGGGGCTTGCTGCGGTTCGCTACACGGCGGGAGTTGCTAACCATCGCCATCGCATTGATCCTGTTTGCCGGCACGATGGCGCTCTTTCCATACCTTGGAACTTCTTTCATTCCCGAAATGAAGGAAGGAACGGTTTCTCCCAATGCCGATCGCGTTCCGAACATCTCGCTGGACGAATCGGTCGCAATGGAGATGCAAGCCCATCGTCTGATCTCCAACGTACCTGGCGTCAAGGAAACAGTCTCCCGGTTGGGGCGCGGTGAGTCTCCGGTGGACCCCGCCGGATACAACGAAACCGACATGATGGTATCGCCCGGGATTTCCATTTTGGGTCTCCCGGACCCCAACAGTCTACACCAACGCCTCACTCCCGTGCCGGATTTGATCAGAATCCCCTTTCCGAGGGCGGGCCAGTGCCTGCGGATGGCTTCTTTCGACCATCGCACAAAAACGAAAACTGACAACATG
>VFZY01000304.1 GCA_016870915.1 Acidobacteriota bacterium
CCCCTTTCTCCACCATGGTTGCCAGCAGCTTCCGTACCCACCGCTCGCTCACACCCATCCGCTGGGCCGCTTCCCGCTGGGTCACCGTTCTCTGCTGCGCCTGCTTTAACCAGTGCAGTTCGTCTCGCTCCCTCTGGCTCATCGCTATTCGTTCCATCCTTCTGCCATTAAAGGCTGTCAAGAGGAACTTTCTACTTGGCTCGATTAGGAACTTTTCACGTGGCCGCGACAGTGTCTCATCGTCCGGTCCACGCGCCCCGCGAAAATCCGTACACTGCGGCGTTGTCTTTGGTTTGAGGCTGCTCCCGCAGTCGAAGTAGCACAACGTCAGCACCGCGAACTCCTGGCTGGCGAGAAAGCGCCGCTTCGGACTCGATGTGGGGAACCGACCCGCCCTCACTCCCATGCAGCATCACCACCGATGTGTGCCGCTCCCGATCGCATGGGCAGGAACAATCGTGAATCCGGAAATGGGTGAGTGCCGGCTCAACGGGCCGGTCAGGCACACGGCGGCAAACCAGCTTCACGGATAGGAAGGGCCGGCCCCGTGCGGCAACGGCCCGGTTGGTTGGCGAACTGTGGTCGTCCGGCTTTAGCCGAGCATTAGGTGCGTTTTGACAGCCGGCGCCGGCCGAGCCATGCGGCCACCAGTCCCGAACCCAGAAGAGCAAAGGCCGATGGCTCCGGCACACCGACGTTGAATGTGAACGTGTCCCACCCGATCCCGGCGCCATCGGTGATGGTGTGAATCCGGATCCGGGTGATACCGGAGTATGCGGAAAGGTCCACCAGGCGCGGGTCGTAACCCTCCGCGTTTCCGGCCACCGCTGCCGTCCCGTGGTACATCCCGTTGAGGAAGATATCCACCAGGGCGACGTCCGGCGCAATGTCATCGATTCCCAAGGCTTGGAAGGTCAGTCCACTCACTGGCGTCGTGAAGTCAACGATGGTTTCCTGCCTGCACTCCAGAGTGCCGATCGGGTTTGCGCAGATGAAGTTCGGTTTCGTGCCGTTGTAATCGCTCTGCATCGTGATAGCCACCTCGTTGCCGGGCGTCGATGAGAAAACGGCCGTGGGATACTGATTGGTCACCACGTCCCGATCGGCCAAGTCGTCGAAGTGGATCACCGCGGGAAAAACCGGCAGCGCGCACGCCGCCACCAATACGAATCTTGAAAACATCGTTCCTCCGATGTGAGTGAATTGAACTGCCAGTCTCCGAAGATGGTATTCCATGGGCCTGCCGTTTCGCAACTCGCCCGATTCGGAACCAGGTTTCGGTTAACGTTACCGAGCCGCGACCGCCAAGGAGCGCCCGCCACCGCTCACGGCAACTCCCGCAACAACCGAAGCACAAGCGCACGCCGGCCCCAGGCGCCAGAATGCGATCGAGCCTGAGCAGGCTTAGAATAGATTCATTGAGGTGCCGGCTTGCTGAGGTTCCAACAACGCCTTCGGTTGTTCATAGTTCTGCTTTCGTGCTCGATCCACGCCCATGGACAAGCCACCGACGGAAACATCACGGGCGCGGTTTACGACTCCACCGGCGCTGCGATTGTGGGAGCCGGCGTCGAACTGCTCAACGTCGCCACCGGCGTGAAGGCAGCCGCCTCCACCGACACCCAGGGGGTCTATCGTTTTGGCAACGTTCTGGTGGGACGCTACACCATCACCGTGGCGGCCGCGGGGTTCACTTCGGCGTCGCTCAAGGAGGTCGTGGTTGAACTCAATCGCACAACCACCGCAAACCTCACATTGAGTGTCGGCAACGTCAGCACCGCCGTGGAAGTGACCGAGTCCGCCGCACTGATCGACTCCACGACCGCGCAGATAACCAACACCTATGAGCGCCGGCTTGCCACCGAGCACCCGCTTTCATCGAACCCGAGCGGCGGCGTCTACAATCTTGCGTTGCTCGGCGCGGGCGTGGCGAGTTCCGGCGGCATCGGGGCCGGCACCGGGCCCTCGGTTGGGGGCATTCGTCCCCGCAACAACAACTTCACCGTGGAAGGCGCCGACAACAACAACAAGAACATTACCGGGCCGATCATCTACGTCCCGAACGATGCAGTGGGCGAGTTCAGCGTCATGCAGAACCAGTTCAGCGCCGAGTTCGGCCGCGGCTCCGGCGGCCAGTTTAACGTCACGGTGAAAAGCGGCACCAACGAAATCCACGGCTCGGTCTACGAGTACCTTCTCAACCGGCATCTCAACGCGAACGATCAGGCGGCCGCGCGTCAGGGAATCCGGAGACCGCCTCGTTATGACCAGAATCGCATCGGCGGCCAGGCCGGCGGACCACTGATCAGGAACCGCTGGTTTATCTACGGGCTCTACGAGTACAATCCCGACGGCCGCGCCAGCGTTCCCTCGCAGCCTGTGCTGGCCCCCACCCAAGCCGGCTACGCGTTGTTGAATACCTTGCCGGGCATCTCCAAAGGCAACCTCGACGTGTTGCGAACCTATGCTCCGCCCGCCTCCACTCGCGCGCGGGACACCGTAGTGAACGGTGTGCCCATCCCGATCGGTGTCTTCAGTGTGGTTCGCCCCAGCTATTCCAACACCTACAACTGGCTCGTCTCCACCGACTATACGATGGGCGCCGGCGATCAGCTTCGCGCGCGGTTCATTACCAACGAAAATCAGGGGCTCGACACGGGCGCCGCGCTGCCGCAGTTCTTTACGCCGCAGCCTGTCGTCTCGCGCATGGCGTCGGTCAGCCAGTTCCACAGCTTCGCGCCCAACCTGAACAATGAGCTGCGCGCCGCCTGGAACAGCAACCGGAATAAGCGCGTGATGCCTGGCCTCGATTGGCCCGGCCTCGACATTTTCCCCAATGTCGGTATCCGGAACGATCTCAACCTGAATATCGGTCCGAACAACAACACGCCCGGCGAGGTGAATCAGCACACGTATCAGGTGGTCAACAACCTGAGCTGGAACAAGGGCCGGCACGATCTGAAAACCGGCTTCGATCTCCGCCTGCAGCGCTTCGCCTCCACCTACGTTCCCCGCGCCCGTGGCGACTACCAATGGACCACTCTCGAGCGCTATCTCAACGACGGCATCCCCGATTTCATCGCTCAGCGGAACGTCGGCGGGTTGCCCTACAACGGCAACGTCGAGTCCTACTATGGCTTCGTGAACGACAACATCCGCCTTCGCCAGAACCTCACTCTCAACCTCGGCCTTCGCTACGAACGAAATGGCGTGGCCAGGTCAATGAAGGAGTTCGATCGCAACAGAATCGCCGATGTGCCGGGCGTGCTCACCTTCCAGGCGCCGGTGGCCACCAATCGCAATTTCGCTCCGCGCGTGGGCTTTGCCTGGTCGCCGGGGCGCAGCGGAAAAACCTCGATTCGCGGAGGATTCGGTATCGGCTACGATTCCTGGTTCGACAACGTCGGAACCCAAGCACGCCCCCCGCAGGCCAATTCCAATGTCGACCTCACCGGCAATACCGGCTCTGGCTTTCTTGCTCGCGGCGGCATTCCCGCCTCGGCCCGCGCCGCGACACTTACGCCCGCCGAAGCGCGCGCCCAAACCTCGTATCTGTTGGACAAAGTTCAGCGCCTGCCCTACGCCATCACCATGAACGCCGGGTTCCAGCGCTCGTTCGCCAAGGACTATACGATCGAGGCCCGCTATGTCGGCACCAAGGGCGTCCGGCTTCTGATGCAGGGCCAGCTCAACCGCAATTCCCTGGTCACCGGGAGCTTCAACCTGCCCACATATCTCGAGATGCCCACCCAGGCCACGCTCAACGCACTGCCGATCAACACGGGTACGTTCGCGCAGCTCCGGCAAACCGCGGCTTGGAACCCGCTGTTACCCTACGGCTTCACCACCGCCATCATCACCTACCAGGCCCGCGGGAACTCCCGTTATCACGGCTTGGCCATCGATCTCAAGAAACGCTACTCGAAGAACCTGATGTTCATCGCCGCCTATACGCTCAGCCGCAACATGGATGATTCCACCGCTGAACTCAACTCCGTTGTGGCCACGCCGCGCCGCCCCCAGGACTACAACAACTACCGCGCCGAGCGCTCGTTTTCGCCGCTCGACCGCCGTAATCGCTTCACGTTCACGCCCGTGTACAACACTCCGTGGTTCAGCCGGCACAAAGTCGCGCTGTTGCGGCAGACGCTCGGCAATTGGGAGGTCTCCGGCACCTACACCGCCGAAACCGGAACCTGGGCCACGCCGCAAAGCGGTGTCGACTCCAACCAGAACGGCGACTCCGCGACAGACCGCGTGATCCTCAATCCCAAGGGCATCCCGGGCACCTCATCGGGTGTCACCGCGCTGCGCAACGCATCCAACCAGACCGTCGCCTATCTCGCCCAGAACCCGAATGCCCGGTTCATCCTGGCGCAGATCGGCGCCTATGCCAACTCCGGCCGGAACATTGTTCGCACGCCCGGCATCAACAATTTCGATGTCACGGTCGCCAAGAACATTCCGCTGAGGGAACGCTATCAGGTTCAACTGCGGGCCGACATGCTGAATGCCGCCAACCATCCGCAGTACACCCTGGGCAACATCAACAGCATCCGCCTGCGCAACACGTCGGGCAACGCCAACATGTTCATCCCGGGCAATCCGTTGTTTGGCAAGTGGGACCAGGTGTTCTCGAGCAATCCCCGCATCGTACAGCTGACGGTAAAATTCTCGTTTTAGGAGGCTACGCGAGTCGCGTTTGTTCACGTCAACTGGTCCTCGGTCCTCTCCCGCACCCAGCCGGTTGCGCGAATGACCGGCTCCACGCCGGTGATGCCGAATGTCCTTGCGTGGGACTTGATGATGAGGCGGCGCCACACTACCCGGCGGCGTCGTAAGCCTGGCGAACCACCGCCAGCATAGCCTCGTCAACCTGGGCAGCTTCGGTCAGGCGGATGCGATAGTTGCACATGCCACCCGGCGGCAGAGGCTCCAGCCGCTCATCCCCGCGCAGATTCTTGCCATTCAGACCCAACTCCACCCGCGTGTTCGTGGCCGGGCCAATCATCGCGAACTGCTTCTTCCTTCGCAGACTGACATAAGTCTTTTTCGGGGCGGTCTCAAACGGACCAAATCCGCTGATACCGTCGATCAACTTGGCGTGAATCGGCCGCAGCAGCGCCTTCGGCCCCGCATAGATTGCATCCAGCGGATCATGCTCAGCCGTCGGCGCCGCCGCGTCCGCCGCCAGCACCACCGTCACCAGCGTGTTGGCGTCCCCGTAGCCAAGGTTGAACTCCGCCTTGGCGAAGTCACGCAACTGGCCATGCTTTGCCAGGCCGGCGCCCTTCAGAATCGCCGTGAGCTCCGCCAGACTTTTGCCCGTCTTCTTCTCGATATTGCCGAGTTGGGTTTGAAGCGCCTTGTCAACGTCCATAGCTTGCGTCCATCGTGTTGTCCTTCAATTCTCGCTCATCTTCATCCCGAGCGGCCCCAAGCCAAAAAAGGCGTTCCTTCGAAAACTCCGATTTATTACTTCCTGTGTTTACATTCAATTCCGCGTTCGGCGCATTTACACGGCCTTCCCCGTTTCCCCGGCACCGGAGGCGGTAGATTCTCCCGTACAACTGGTTTG
>VFZY01000305.1 GCA_016870915.1 Acidobacteriota bacterium
GAACGAGAGCTGAAAGGGCTGGTTTTGTTTGTCACCCATTGGGTGCTGTCCTCCGCAGGGGTCTTCGCTGCCTTCAAACCCCTATCGATATTGATGCGGACGAGCATCCAGGAGATTCGCACGCGCGGCTCAAAACGGAAATGTGGGATTCATGGAAGTATCCTCTTACTCGCTCCCAATCGCCGCCCGCGGTCAGCGGCGTTCAGATCGTATCACGTTGCCGGTTTTCGCTTTTGTGGAATCGTCCGCAAGGGGCATTCTGATCAGCTCCGGCACCGAAGCGGAGCCGTCTTCGCGGCGCCGTGCCGATCAGCGGCCCGCGCGCAGCGCCAGTACCATTGCGTCCAGCGCGAGGCTCTTCTGGATGTTGCGGCGGCTGAGCATGACCAGTTCGTCGGCGCGCGCGACGGCGGTGCGGACCCAGTCGAAGGTGACGCGGCCGGCCACCGCGTCCAGTTCCGCCCGGATGTCGGTGTTCCGCACGTCGGGATGGCCGCTCATGACGAAGGCCACATCCTCCAGCAGCAGGTAGAGCACGCGGAGGTAGTTCTCCAGCTTCTCGGTCTTGCTGGCGCCGATGGACTCCGAAAAGCGGGTCCATGCGGTGAAGGGCATTTCGCCCGCGCCCACACGAAGCAGAGCCATCATCGCGGTGCGGCGCTTGTCGTAGGCGTCCAGGTCCATGGACAGCGCGAGTCCAGGGCTGCCGCCCGCCAGCGCCAACCGGCGCTCCGCCTGATCCAGATTGCGCTCGGCGGCGAACTGCTTCATCTCCTCATCCGGGAGACGCGAGAGCGCCAGCATCACGGAGCGCGACCGGATGGTGGGCAGCAGGTCATACGGGTTCTCGGCGGTCATCAGGATCACGAGGTGCTCCGGCGGTTCCTCCAGCACCTTGAGAAGCGAGTTCGCGGCCTGTTCGTTGGCACGGTCCAGCCGGTCGATCAGGAAAACCCGCCGGTTCCCGTGCAAGGGCCGCAACTGGGACCGCTCCTTGAGCAGCCTCATCTGCGCGATGGAGATCTGCCGCATCGGGCCGTCGGGTGGAAAGGTCACGAAGTCCGGATGGGAACTGAACAGCAGCGGGTCGTCATTGCGTTTGTCGGCGGCCAGCTTCTCGCGTTCGGTGGCCACGGCGGTGTTGTCCGGCAGGCTCAGGTCGTCGCGTTCGATGCGGTGATCGAGCGAGGTGCGGCCGCCGCTGAGCACCAGCGACGCGAACCGGCGCGCGAGCGTGGCTTTGCCGATGCCTTCCGGCCCCGAGAGCAGAATGGTCTGGGTGAGCCGCCCGCTGGCCAGCATCTGCTGGAGCGTTCCGGCGGCGGCGGCATTGCCGTAGAAGCGTTCGATCACGCGGGAAGCTCCGGTTGAACGGCTTGCCAGACCGCTTCCGCCACGGCCTCCGGCGGCTGCGATCCGTCGATCACGCGGAAGCGGGCGGGGAACCGCCGGGCCAGCCGCAGGTAGGCATCGCGGGTGCGCTGGTGAAACTCGCCGGGCTGCACTTCCAGGCGGTCCAGCGCCTGCTCGCGTTTGTTGGTGCGTGCGGCGCTGGTGGCCAGATCGACATCGATGAAGATGGTGAGGCCGGGCTCAATGCCGCGGCAAGCCACGCGATCGAGATCCCAGACCACGCTCTCACCCAGGCCGCGGCCGCCGCCCTGATAGGCCAGCGTGGAGTCCGTCCAGCGGTCCGAGACGACGATCTCGCCGCGCTCCAATGCCGGGCGGATCCATTGATCGACATTCTGCGCCCGCGCGGCAAAGTAGAGGATCAACTCCGCCGCGGGACTCAATTCGCGGTTCGACGGATCGAGCAGCAGTTCGCGGATCTTGCGGCCAATGGGCGTGCCGCCGGGCTCGGCCGATTCCAGCACCGTGGCGCCCCGCTCCCGCAAGCGGTTGATCAGCAGCCGCATCTGAGTGGTCTTGCCGCTGCCATCGATCCCTTCGAAGGTGATGAACAGCCCGCGCCCGTTACTTGCCGCCATACACGAAGTGGAAGACCTTCTTCAGGTCCTCCCACGCCTCCCGCTTGGCGTTCTGGTTGTAGGGGCGCAGCAGGTACGACGGGTGATAGGTGACGATCACCGGAATATCGCGCCACTTATACCAGTTGCCGCGCATCTTCATCACACCCACGCCGGTGTTCAGCAGCGCCTTGGCGGCCGTGGCGCCCAGGCAGCAGATGGCCTTGGGCCGGATGGCCATCAACTGGCGGTACAGGAACTGGCCGCAGATTTCCATCTCCTCGGGTTCCGGGGTGCGGTTCTCCGGCGGGCGGCACTTCACCACGTTGCAGATGTACATGTCGGCGCGCCGTTCCGTCATCCCCTCCTTGGACATGGTGTTGTCGATCATCTGCGTCAACAGTTGCCCGGCGCGGCCCACGAACGGCAGGCCCTGGGCATCTTCATCGGCCCCGGGGCCCTCACCGACGAACACCAGGCGCGCCTCCGGATTGCCCGACCCGAACACGATGCGGTTGCGCTGTTCGCAGAGCTTGCAGCGGCGGCAATCGCCGATATCGGCCTGGATGGCTGCCAGGGTATCGCCTTCAGGCGCGAGAGGAATGAGCGGGATGGGATTCGCGGGGGGCTTGGGCATCGGAGTGTGTTCCGCAACTGGCGGCGGCGGGGCGGAAGCTGGCGCGGCGGCCCGGTCCACCCACAGTTCGCGGATGCCGAGGTCGCGGAAGAACTCAAGCCGGTTGCGGATCTCCTGGGGGGTCATGAGCGGCTACCGGTGCGCGAGCGCGGCACGGCGCAAGGCCAGGATGCGGCCCACGATCTCTTCGGCCACCTCGGTCTTGGGCGCTTCCTTTAACTCGATCACTTCGCCCGAGCGCAGCACCAGCGATACCTGGTTGAGGTCGCTCTCAAACACCTTGCCGTCCGCCACCAGGTTGGCCACCACCATGTCGCAGTTCTTGGCGGTCATCTTCCGCCGTGCTTCGGGAATGAGGTTGGTAGTCTCGGCCGCGAAGCCGATCAGAATCCGGTTGCCCTTCTTCTGGCCGCATTCGGCGAGGATATCAACAGTGGGGTCCAGTTCGATGGTCCAGCGGGCCTGGGTCTTCTTGGTCTTCTGCGGGGGCACGTCCGCGGCGAAGTAGTCGGCGACGGCGGCGGACTTGATGATGACGGTGGATTCCGGAAGGTGCTCCATCACCGCATCGCGCATCTGGGCGGCGGTCCGCACGTTGACCACTTGGGCGCCGTCCGGCGGCGGAATGGAAACGGGTCCAGTCACCAGGATGACGCGAGCGCCGCGCCTGAGGGCGGCGGCGGCGATGGCGTACCCCATCTTGCCGCTTGACCGGTTGGAGATGAAGCGGACGGGGTCGAGGGGTTCCTGGGTGGGCCCGGCGGTGATGAGGACCACTTCTTCCTGAAGATCGCGCGCGGGCGGGGTGAGCGCCGCCGTCACGGCATCGGCAATCCGCCGGGGCTCCGCCAGACGGCCGGCGCCGGTCATGCCGCATGCCAGCAGGCCTTCTTCCGGCTCCACAATGTGGTGTCCGCGCGCCCGCAGCACGGCCAGGTTGGCCACGGTGGCGGGATGCGTCCACATGTTGGTGTTCATGGCCGGCGCCAGCACCACGGGACCGGTGAAAGCCAGGTAGGTGGTGGTGAGAAAATCATTGGCCAAGCCGTGGGCGAAGCGGGCCAGCAGGTCCGCCGTGGCCGGAGCCACCACCAGCACGTCATGTTCCTGGGCGACGCGGATGTGCTCAATGGAACTGGAGAGAGCCTCTTCGGCTCCCTGGCCCGTGAAGAGGTCCGTGATGACTTTCCGGCCGGTGAGGGAGGCGAAGGTGAGAGGTTGAATGAACTCACGGGCGGCGCTGGTCATGAGGACCTGGACGGCCGCGCCGCGTTCACCCAGAGCGCGCGCCAGTTCCGCCGCCTTATAGGCCGCGATGCCACCGCCAACGCCCAGAGCAACCCTCATGCGCTGCATCGTCTCCTTTACGCCCGCCGGCGGCGCGTAATGCTACTCTTCGACGGGCAGTTCGGGCGCCACGCGCGTCAGGTCGGTGTATTTCACCAGGCCGCGCCGCACCTCTTCCATGGCCGTGATGGTGGGCTTCTTCATCGTCGTGGGCAGGAACGAGCGCGAGCCATTCTGAAGCTGCCGCGCGCGCTTGGCCGCGACGATGATGAACCGGTAGTTGCTCAGATCCGGATCATCCGGAATCACATGCATGCTGGAGGATCTTGTACTCATGCGTCTTGCCTTCCTAATCTTGCTCCGGCGCCTGATCTGTCTCACCGGCGCCGAATGTTTCCAGGATGGGAAGCACGTGCTCCCGCATCCGGTCCTGCTTCAGGCGCTCGGCTGTGATGATCGCCCTCAGCCTTTCCACCGACGGCTCCACCTGGTCATTGATCAGGACGTAGTGATAGCCGCGGTAGTTCCGGATCTCCGCCGCCGCCGCCCGCAGCCTGCGTTCGATGACCTCGTCGCTGTCTTCCGACCGGGCCCTCAATCGCTGCTCCAGGATATGGCGCGAAGGCGGCAGGATGAAAATACTGGCCGCCCGCGGAATCCGCTCCCTCAATTGTCTCGCACCCTGGACGTCGATGTCGAGCACCAGATCCTTGCCGGCGGCTTGAGCCCGGTCCAGTTCGCTCTGGTGGGTGCCGTAGAAGTTGCCGAATACTTCGGCCCATTCCAGGAATTCCTGGCGGCCGATTCGGGCGAGGAACTCGTCGCGGGAGATGAAGTGGTAGTGCTCGCCGTCACGTTCGGCGCCGCGGGGGGCGCGGGTGGTGTAAGAGATGGAGAAGGCAAGGCGCGGGTCTTCGGCCATCACCTTCTTCACCAATGTCGACTTGCCGCTGCCCGACGGCGCGGAAATGATGAAGACAGTACTCAATGCGGGAAATTCGAGTGTAGCGCAACCGGGCTGACTTTTTGAGGCAGCGGGCGCGGGAAGGGGCCGCCGTGCCCGGGGTAAGCCGTGTGTTCCCGGGTGTTTGCGCCGGGTGGCTGCCGCCTGCCGGGAGCCTTTGCGGCTTTGATATACTCTTCGGTCATGTGGGGCGTAACGGGTCCCGCCACCGATTCAGGGAGATAGCCACGCATGCACGCATTGACATTCGCTTCCGCCATGGCGCTTCTGGCGCTGCCTTTGGCGGCCCAGATTACCACCGGTGAGATCACAGGAACGGTCAGCGACAGCGCCGGAGCAGTGATTGCCGGCGCCACGGTGACGGCCACGAATCCGGCCACCAACACAACGCGCACGGCGACCACGTCCGGCGCGGGCGTTTACAACGTCCCGGCGCTGCCGCCGGGCTCCTATTCCTTGCGTGTCGAGATGCAGGGTTTTACCCCGGTTTGCCGCGCAGCAAGTCTGTGCCGTTCACAAAGAACAGGTCCACCATGCCGTCGCCGTCATAGTCGAAAGCCGCCAGGCCCGAACCGTTTGTCTCCACCAGAAGCTTCCCGGGAGACGCGC
>VFZY01000306.1 GCA_016870915.1 Acidobacteriota bacterium
CTCCTCCAGAGTCACGTAGCTGAACATCCCGGACTGCTGCTGATCGTCGCCGCGCATACAACAATCATCGCCCGAAATGTTCCGAGAGGGAATGGGCTCGATCAGGAGTTTTTCAACAAGTTCCTAGCACTGTATTCACCTCAAAAGTAATGGGGGTATGTCGAAGACTAAACCCACCCGTGTATCATATGGTACAGTCCGCGATGTGCGTTTTCAAGGGGTGAGCCTTTGCTCATGATCCGTTTTGCCCCTGAATCGTACCGTTACGGAAGGTAAAAACAGTGTCTCTACCCCTACGACTTCTGCGGCCGCTGGTCCGCATGATCCTCCGGCTCCTGTACCGTGTTGAAGTGCAGGGGTCTGTTCCGGCGATGCCGGAACGCGCGATCATCATCGCGAACCACCAGTCTTTCCTGGATGCGTTCCTGATTGGGTGTTTTGTGGATGTGGATGCCACCTGGGTGGTGCACCGGTGGGCCTGGGACAACCGGTTCTTCCGGCTGTTCCTGCGTCATGCGCCGATTGTGGTGATCGATTCGGCGAGCCCGATGTCGATGAAGACGCTGGTGGAGGCGATCGAGTCCGGCAAGCGCGTGGCGGTGTTTCCGGAGGGCCGCATCACGGTGACAGGCAGCCTGATGAAGGTCTATGAGGGAGCTGCGTTTCTAGCTGCGCGCGCGGGGGCGGCCATCCTGCCCGTCGTGATTGAAGGCGCCACGAATTCGTGGTTCAGCCGGATGCAGGCGCCGTGGCCCAGCCGTATGTTTCCGAAGATGCGTTTGACGATTCTGCCGCTGGCCCGGATCGAGATGCCGGCCGCGCCGCGCGCACGGGACCGGCGCCGTCTGGCAGCCGAGGAGTTGCGCCGCGTGATGCAGGATGCGCAGGTGGCGGCCCGGCCGCGCACCACGCTCTACGAAGAGTTCCTGAACGCGGTGGACCTGCATGGCCGCGGCCGGCCCGTGATGAGCGGCATGGACTATGCCGAGCAGACCTATGGCAACGTGATCAAGGCCTCCATGGCGCTGGGCCGGCTGGTGGGCAAGCTGACGGCCGAAGGCGAGTACGTGGGTGTGCTGATGCCGAACGTACCGGCGACATCCAGCCTGGTGTTGGGCATGCTGGCGACGCGCCGGGTGCCGGCGATGTTGAACTACACCTCGGGTTCCGCCGGCCTTCAGGCGGCGTGTGAACTGGCGCGGGTGAAGACGGTGATCACCTCGCGCGCCTTCATCGAGAAGGCAAAACTGGGCGACGTGGTGGCCCGGATATCAGGCCCGAAGCTGATCTATCTGGAAGATCTTCGGCCCATGTTCGGCCTGGCCGACAAGTTGTGGCTCATCCTGCGCGCGATGCCCTTCCCGCGGAGCGTGATGGTGGCGTCCAAGCCGGATGACCCGGCGGTTGTGCTGTTCACCTCGGGCTCCGAGGGCAAGCCGAAGGGCGTGGTGTTGAGCCATGCCAACCTGCTGGCCAACTACCATCAGGGCCGGGCGATCATTGAATTCTCGGTGCGCGACAAGTTCTTCTGCGCGCTGCCGCTGTTCCACTCCTTCGGCCTGATGGGCGGCATCTTTCTGCCGCTGCTCTCCGGCGCCAAAGTGATTCTCTATCCATCGCCGCTGCACTATCGCGTGATTCCGGAGATGGTCTATGACCGCGACTGCACCATTCTCTTCGGTACGCCGACGTTCCTGGCCAACTACGCCAAGGCCGCTCACGCCTATGACTTCTACAGCCTGCGCGTGGTGGTTTCCGGGGCTGAGAAGCTGAACGATGAGACGCGGCGCCTGTGGACGGACAAGTTTGGCATCCGGATCATGGAAGGCTATGGAGCCACCGAGTGCGCCCCCATCATCAGTCTGAACACACCGCTGGCCTGGCGGGCAGGCACCGTGGGCGAGATCGCGCCGGGGCTGGAATGGCGGCTGCTGCCGGTGGCCGGCATCGAGGGCGGGGGCGAACTGCATGTGAAGGGCCCGAATGTGATGCTGGGCTATCTGCTGCACGATCAGCCCGGGGTGATCCGGCCGCCGGAGTCGCAATTTGGCGCGGGGTGGTACGCCACGGGCGATGTGGTGGAGATCGACCGGCGGTTCATCGCGATCAAGGGCAGAATCAAGCGGTTCGCCAAGGTGGCGGGTGAGATGGTCTCCCTGGAGGTGGTGGAAAAGGTTGCGCAACTGGCGTCGCCGGGCCGTGCCCATGCCGCCACCGCGGTACCCGATGGCCGCCGCGGTGAGGCGATCATTCTTTTCACCGAAGACCGTCTGCTCTCACGAGAACTGTTGGCGGCCGCGGCCCGCGATGAAGGCCTGCCGGATTTCGCCGTGGCCCGGCGCGTGCAAACCATCGAGAAGATCCCGCTGCTGGGGAACGGCAAGTGCGACTATGTAAGGCTGCGGGAGATGGGGCTGGAGTTTGCCTCCCACGCGTAGCCGACGTCAGGGGCCGGCCGGGCGGCGCGCGGCCAGCATCTTTTCCATGGTTTGCAGGGCGCCTCGCAGTTGCTTTGCGTCGTGAACCTCAAATACGCGCCCTTCCTGCGATTTCACCAGGCGCTCAATGCTGTCGTCAAAGGGGAACCGGGCGGAGAGGAACGGCGGCGTGCGGTGCAGGTAAAAAAAGAGCGGCTTGGCCGGCACGTTCTCGATGAGGCCGGGTGGAAACTTGTCGGTCTCAATGGAGTTCGGCCCGATAAAAATCAGCGCGTCGGGAGGCTTCTCCGCCGCGATCTGGCGGTTGACCAGGCTGGCAAGAAGGTCAATGTGGCCCTTCTTCTGGCTCAGGACTTTGATATCCACCAGACCGGGCTGAAGCTGGTTGAGCGTCTCCGTCATCTGCCGGAAGATGCGCGGCGAAAGCACCTCCGTGGAAAACAGCTCTTTCTGCTGGGCCAGATTGAACACCGTAACGGAGGTCTCAACGAACGGCGTCTGTTCCAGCAGAGCGTGCATGGTGCCCAGGATGATGGACTGGTCGTACTGAGTGAACATCGACGACAGCGGGTGCACCGGCGCGGCGTGCAGCAGCACGGCGACGCGATAGGGCCGGCTGGCGCGGTCGCGGGTTTCGGCCAGGCGCGGGATTCGTAGCGGCTCCACCGTGTTCGCGGGGATGCGGCTGTCGGCCCGATCCTCCTCGCGCAGCTTGAGACGGGAATCCCAGCCGCCGCGGCAGATCCGGTCGCTCTGGTCCCACATCAGGAAGTCCGTGCGGTAGTCGCCCTCACCGATGTAGTAGCCGCCGTAGAAGCTGCCTTCGGCGCGGCCAGGCATGCGGCCGGGGCGGCGTGGGAACCCGAACTGCTGGACGAAATAGCGGGGCCCGCCCTGGGACGGCTTGACCCGAACCAGCGCCAGCAGCCGGGTTTCCCGCGGGTCCAGCCCGGCCAACGGGAAACGAACCTGATAACCAGCCTGATAGCGCAGATTCACGGTCAGGAAAGGCTTGACAGCGCTCACGGAGCAGCCGAGTTTCTGGGTGTCCCTGGCCGCAAGGACCTCCTCGAACACCTTGACCAGCATGCCGCCGCGCGTCGACTCCGGGTCGACAGGGATCTGCCCCGGCGCCTCCACGCACGCCAGCCTGGCCAGAATCGCCACACAAACCCGCAAGCTCCCTGAGTATATCCCGCCGCAACCCGGAACCCTTCCCGTGCGTTCAAGTCTATGTAGGCTATGATCAGACTTGGAGGCACCATGCGTCTCAGCTCCTTTGTGTTCGCCGGATTCCTGACCCTGGGGGCGCTGTGGGCGGCCGAGGACGCCGCCGCGCCGGAGCCCACTTTCCGGCTGGAAGCGGGCACGAAGATCCCGTTGAGCATGCTGAATAGCATCAGCTCGAAGAACGCCGCCGACGGGGATCGCATTTACCTGGAAACGATCTTTCCGGTGATGGCTGATGGCCGGATCATCATTCCGGTGGGCAGCAGTGTGGCGGGCACGGTGACACGTGTCAACCGGCCGGGGCGCGCCAAGGGCCGTGGCGAACTCTATGTGCGGTTCGATTCCATCATCCTGCCGAATGGCGTAATGCGGGATTTCCGGGCTCGCGTGGGTGCCCTGGATGGGCGCGCCACCGAACAACTGGACCGCACGGAAGGCAAGATCCGGAGTGACAGCGGCAAGACCGAGGATGCGATCAAGATCGGGTCCACCACGGCGGCCGGGGCATCGGCCGGAAGTCTGGTTGGCATCGCCACCAAGACTCCCGGGATGGGCGCGGGCATTGGAGCCGCGGCGGGCGCGGCGGCCGGATTGGCGGCGGTGATGCTGACGCGCGGTCCCGATGCAATGCTGGCCAAGGGAACGACGCTGGATATGGTCCTGGACCGGCCGCTCATCTTTTCGAAGGATGAAGTGGATTTCGCCGGAGCGCCTTCGCGGCGGGCGGCCAGCAACAACGACGGCCCGGCGCCGAAAAAATCAGGCACACTTCCGCGGACGCCCGGCTCTCCGTTCTGATCCCGCACGCGCGGCCTGCCGGGCGGATCTCAACTCATTGGCCATAGCACCAACTCTCGCGGCTGTGTGCGTCAGAATTGCGGCGTTGGTGCTGCCGGGCCGCTGTGACTATTTACGCCGCGAACCTGTGGCTTGTCCGGATTGGGCATCCAAGACTGTGCATCTGGCCCAATTGCTAGACTCCGAAAGTATGCCCGATCTCAGCAAGTCCCAGTCGCACGGAAGAATTGGTGAAGCGGCCGTGTACGCAAAGTGTTGGATGCACGGAATCGCAGCCTACTTCACCGGAGGACTGCGCAACAACTTCGCCGGCAGCGACTTGATCGTTGAGACCAAAGACCAACGCGCCAAGCTCTGGGTACAGGTCAAGACCGGCGCGCCGGCTCTCAAGGACCACATTTATTTGACTCAGTGTTGCTGGCGACGGCGACCTAACCACTGACAAGTTCAATTCTGATTTTGTGGTGTTCGTCAATCTTCAGGCGCGAGCGGCAAAGAAGCACGTCCATGGAGGAGAGCCAGGATTCGAGCATCTGACGTTCTTCGTCGTCCCTGCGGACACGGCCAATGCGATTTATCGCCGGTGGTTGCGGCACTCGTATGAGATGAGAAGCCCAAGCGCGATGGAGGGGTCAGAAAGCTCACCAATATGTGCGTTGAGGTTCCCGCATCTGAGATGGCGCTGTACAAAGATGCATGGTCTTCGCTGAAGACGCGGAGCCAAGCGTAGCCGATGCGGAATTGAGCCGCGTGAGAGTGGCGCACCGAATAGCCGGTGTGCGACGCGGGTTCGAGAGGTCTGCAGACGGGGAGAAACGGCCTCCGGTGACCACGACGGGCGCGCACATCGGGCCCACCTTAGCGGAGGCAAACGGACAGAGGGAGAACGCGCGTAAAGTCAACTAAACTGAAGCCCACATTTCCGTTTTG
>VFZY01000307.1 GCA_016870915.1 Acidobacteriota bacterium
TGAGCAGGTGTGGAACTACGTGAAGAACCACGGAATCGGGCGGATGTTGCTGCGCCAAGCGGACGACCTCAAGTGCGCCGTCCTGGCGCGCCTACGATCCCTGCAACGCCTGCCCTGGACTATCAAAATGTTCTTCCTGACCAAGGACACCGTGTACGCCGCAGGTTGAACTCAATGTCTACTAACCAACGGTCTGATTAATAAATAGCGGCTGGCTACTCTATTACTCCCGGCTGGGTTTTGATGTCCTCACTTATAAGACAGTCCGATCCCGGTATCGGAAGTGCTACGATCTGCCGAATCTACTTCCTGTTTCCGCCCCGCAACTCACTCCGGCAGCTTCCAACGTCCGTGCCGCCCCCGCTGATCCGGTTCGCTCCTGGGCCATCTCCTTTGGCATGCCCTCCAAAGAACCAGCTATTTGGCGAGCCGATGTGGAGCGCTCGCGACGCGGCCTGCTGCCCGGCCAGGCCCTCGTCGTCTCCGTGGTCGCTTCCCCCGAGGCCAACTGGACCCTGGCCGATATCGTTGCCGACTTCACCCAACTCGCCCGTTGGGCCAAAGCCGCCGGTGCGCACGCGGTGGAGGCCAATCTATCCTGCCCCAATGTCTGTTCCCAAGAAGGCCAGCTCTACACATCACCGCGTGCATCCGCCGAAATCGCGGCCGCCATGCATGCCGCGCTTGGCGCCACCCCGCTTGTTCTCAAGATCGGGTTATTCGCCGAGTTGCCACAGGCAGCCGAATTCGTCGAAGCCGTCCAGCCTTATGCCGCTGCACTCAGCACTGTCAACAGCGTCTCGGCCGTTGTGCTCGATGGGGACCAGCACACGTACTTTGAAGGGAATTCTCGCGGCATCGGAGGGGAATGCATTCGTGAGCGTTGCCAGTCCGAAGCCGTTATGCTCGCCTCCGTCCTCCGCACCGCCACTCCCCAACCTCGGCTCATTGGCGTCGGCGGCGTTAGCAGCGCCGATGATTTCCGGCTGCGGCTCTCCGCAGGTGCGCACCACGTGCAAATCGCCATTGAACGGCCGGAACTTTGTGCAACTGGCGATTCTGGCTCCCGGTGTGTCAGGCCTGGACTACGCGCAGCCGAACACGATCAACACGGGGCGGCGGCCGGACGAACTGCGGCCGGGGGGAACGGCGATTCAGGCCAACGGGGCGCTCAGCCAGTCGAATCAGGTGCTGCTGGACGGGATCGACAACACGGAGATGATCTCGCAGACGTTCATCGTGCGGCCGGCGGTGGAGGGCATTCAGGAGTTCAAGGTGATCACGAACAACGCGGGCGCCGAGTATGGGCGCAGCGTGGGAGCGGTGGTGGTGGTGACGTCGAAATCGGGCAGCAACAGCTTTCGCGGCAGCGTGTTCGAGTTCCTACGCAATGAACGTTTCGACGCGCGCAACTATTTTGCCCGCACGGACGCACCCAAGCCGCCGTTCAAGCTGAATCAGTTCGGCGGATCGCTGGGCGGCCCGGTGGCGCGCAACCGGACCTTCTTCTTCGCCAACTACGAGAGCTATCGCGAGGTGTTTGGCGATACGCAGGTGGTGACGGTTCCGGTGGCGCAGATCCGCGGCGGCGATTTCCGGGGCGTGGCGCCGAACGGAGTTTTCGACCCGTTGACGACGCGGGCCAACCCGGCGGGCGGCGCGGCCATCCGCGACCGTTTTCCGAGCGACCAGATTCCGGCGAGCCGCTTTGACCCCATCGGGTCGGGCCTGGTGAACCTGTGGCCGCTGCCGCAGCGCGCCGGCCTGGCGAACAACTACGTGGTGAACCCAGTGAAGCGCAGCAAGATCCATCGGGCCGACGGCCGGATCGATCATCAGTTGAGCCCGAAGGACACGCTGTTCTACCGCTATTCGATCGACTGGGCGGACATGGTGATTCCCGACACGTTCGATAAGAACATCGGCGGCAATGAGGCGAGCTTCGCGGGTGACGACACCGTGCGGGGACGCAACATGGTGGGGGCCTGGACACGCGCGATCAGCCCGGCGGTGATCGGCGATTTCCGGTACGGCTACACGCAGTTCAACATGGCGCTGCTGCCGACGACGCTGACGAACCCGATCTGGCGGCGCATTCCGGGGCGCGACACGAACGATCCGTTCCAGCCTTCGGCGCCGATTGTAGGTACGACGGGCTATGCGGGCCTGGGCAACACCCGGTCGACGCCGTTGATCCGCGACCAGAAGACACACTCGGTGGTGGCCAACATCTCCATGATGAAGAGCGGCCACAACATCAAGTTCGGCGCCGACATGCGGTTCCGGCAGACGGGTGAGACCGCCAGCCCGCCCGGAGAGAGCGCCTTTGGACGCTGGGTGTTCGACCCCTCCTATTCGCGAAATCCCGCCTCGCCGGCGGGGACGGGCGAGACGATCGCCACGATGCTGATGGGGTATCCGATCGCGATCCGGCGTGATGTTTTCGTGGCGGGCACGGCGACGCTCAACACCAATGAGTTGAACTTCTATGTCCGGGACGAGTGGCGCGTGAATTCGAAGCTGACGCTGAACTACGGGCTTCACTACGAGGTGAACACGCCGTTTGTCGAGAAGAAGGACCAGTGGGTGAACTTCGACCCGGCGGGCCGCCAACTGATCGCGGGACGGGACGGTGTCAGCCGGTCCGGCAACATCAACACGGACTATTCGGCCTTCGGCCCACGGCTGAGCATCGCCTACCAGATGGACAAGAAGACGGTGATCCGCAGCGGGTATGGCCTGTTCTACTTCCCGCAAGGAAACGCGGGGACCAACATCCGCCAGTTCCGCCAGCCGCCCTTCGACTTTGTGGTGAACCTGCCGTTTTCCGGCAACGACATTCCCGGGACCCGCACCGCGCAGGGGTTCCCGCTGACCACCACCGTGCCTGACTTGCGGCGCGGGCCGGCATTCTATGCGCTGCGTGGGGTGACGCCCAACTTCCGGAACGGGCAGATGCAGCAGTTCAACCTGACGGTGCAGCGTGAGGTGGGCCGGGACGCCGTGGTGACGGCGGCTGTGGTGGGGTCGGCGGGGGCGAAGCTGTACTGGTCGCGCAACATCAACCAGCCCGATCCGAGGCCGGGGGCGGTGGATCCCAGGCGGCCGTACGCAGCCCTGTTGCCGGCGGTGACCGGTGTTAACTGGCTTGAGAGTTCCGGCAACTCGTTCTTCTCTTCGATGCAGCTGTCGTTCGAGAAGCGGTTCAGCAAAGCGTTCTACTTCCTTGGCAACTGGACGTGGTCGCACGGGCTGGACAATGTGGGCGGCGACGGCGGGGCCAATGGTCCGGTGCCGCAGAACCCGCGGAACCGGCGTGCGGACTGGGCCAGTTCGAACAGCGATGTGCGTCATCGCGTGAATCTGGCGGCCACCTACACGCTGCCGTTCGCCCGGGGCCACCGTGTGTTCGGCGGATGGGAGGTGGGCGCGCTTTCGGTGTTGCAGGCCGGATTGCCGTTCACGGTGACCGTTCCGGGGTCGCCCAGCAATACCGGCGCCGGCAGCCGCGCCAATCCGGTGCCTGGCGTGAATCCGATTCCGGCCAACCGCCGCATCAGTTTCTGGTTTGACCCGGCAGCCTTTGCAATTCCGCCGGCGTTCACGTGGGGCACGCTGGGGCGCAACACACTGCGGGCGCCCGCGCTCTACAACTTCGACTATTCGGTGGCCAAGAAGTTCGCTTTCAGCGAGCACCGGCAACTGGAGTTCCGCACGGAGTTCTTCAACGGTCTCAACCATCCACAGTTTGGGCTTCCGGCCGCGACGGCCGGGGTGGGGGGCGCGGGGTCGATTACGTCGACGCAGCGGTCGAACCGGCAGATTCAGTTCGCGCTGCGGCTGACCTTCTGAGCCCTCAGCCCCGGGTCCCGGGCCGGAGATAGCCAAACTCCGGCATCAGATTGAAGGGGCGCGCCAGGGCGTGGATGGTGTCTCCGCGCTGCTCGATCTTTTCCGCGGCGATGTTGCCGAGAGCGGCGGCCGCGGCCAGGTGGTCGACCTTTGTGGGATCGATGGCCATGAGGCGGCAGCAGGTGGCGTCCACGGCCACGCGATCCTGGCCCATGACAAGCACGCCGGCCGGAACGGGCTGGCCCTGGATGGGTCCATTGCCTTCCATCGCGAGGATGCCATCGACGATGGAGAACATTTTGGGCACGGCGTGATTCAGGGTGAGGATGGAGGGTGTGAGGCCGTTGTAGTGGAGCGCGTTCTTGGGCCAGCCGTAGACGGCGCCGGGGACGATGCCGAACAGGTTCTTCATGGAGAGGGTGACCCCGGCCCAGTGATGAGTCTTCATCTTGGCGATGGAGACGACGAGATCGGCGCCCAGGATCGACTTGGGCAGGTAGAGCCGCTGGCCGGTTCCGAGTTCTCCGTGGTGTGCCACTTCATCGAGGTTGAGGTCGACGAAGCGCGATTCAAAGTGGGGGATGGCTTCAAAGTAACCGGCCGCCTCGGTCATCTCGAAGGTGTCGCGGCGATGGCCGGGTCCTTCGGCAAAGACGACATCGGCGCCCTCGGACTGGAGCCACTCGGCCGCGGCGGCGACGACGGCGGGATTGGTGTTGACGGGTGTGTCCGGGTCAAATTCCACCAGGTTCGGCTTGAGCAGAACACGGAGCCCCCGGACGTTGAGTCCGCAGGCTTCAAAGCCCCGGCGCACCGTGTCGAAGAGGGCCTCGCCGTACCGCTCGACGCGGGCGGCGAACACGGGGGAAACCGGATGGTCCACGGCCGCTTGAGGAGCGGTCTTTGAGCAGCCGGCGAGAAGCGCGGCGGCTCCGGTGGGCAGGAACCGGCGGCGGTTCATATTTTCGCCTCCCTGAAGTACCGCCGGCCGTGACCGGAGAGGGCCAGGAGTTCGAGCGCGGCGAGCATCGGGGTGACGGGCGGCTCCGCGCCGAACGGAACGTCCGCGCCGGCGATGGCCCACCAGGCGCGGCCTCGTTCGGTGAGCTGTGCCGGCGGACCGGAAACGGGTTCGTTCAACGCGACGAGGGCGAGCGGGGTGACATCGGGGAAGGAGCCGATGTCGGTCTTGAACGCATGCTTATTTCCGTAATTCCAGCCGCCGTCCGAGCAGCGGCGGTCGCGCAGCATCGCCTGCCCTTCTTCAATCCGGCGAAGCATGGTCTCATTGATGCCCAGGCGGGTGGCCAGGCGCAGCGAATGATGGCGTGGGCGGTGGGCTCCACCCAGGCGGATGTTCCCGGCAGCCACGGCCATCCCTTGAGCCCACATTTCCGTTTTGAGCCGCGCGTGCGAATCTCCTGGATGCTCGTCCGCATCAATATCGATAGGGGTTTGAAGGCAGCGAAGACCCCTGCGGAGGACAGCACCCAATGGGTGACAAACAAAACCAGCCCTTTCAGCTCTCGTTC
>VFZY01000308.1 GCA_016870915.1 Acidobacteriota bacterium
TGTCAGTTTTCGTTTTTGTGCGATGGTCGAAAGAAGCCATCCGCAGGCACTGGCCCGCCCTCGGAAAGGGGATTCTGATCAAATCCGGCACGGGAGTGAGGCGTTGGTGTAGACTGTCGGGGTCCGGGAGACCCAAAATGGAAATCCCGGCTAACGTGCGCAAACGGAGCCTGCCAGGGGTAGCTCAATGCCGCCGCGACGTCCAGTTTGAGATGTCAAATCGTCGCCAACTGGACCGACGCAACGAACGATGCGGCGAGTATCGAATGGGCGGGCGGTGTAGGGTCCGCTGCCCAAGCCTTTCGTGATGCCTGCAGTGTACACGAATCATGTGACCGCGGACGAATCGGCCGATCGCGTCCGAGCCGCGTACGGCCCCGACAAGCGCGCGCGGCTCGCTGCACTCATCGCGGCCGGATGACGCATCACTCAGAAGTTGGCCGCTCCCGGTGGCGGCGGCGCTAGAATGGTTCTGCCGGACGAAACGGAAGCGGCACTGCGGGGACGCAACCATGCTGAGGGATAGTCCGGCGGGCCCATCGAGACGATGAATTGGAGCGCGGCGGCTTCGCTTCTGCTCTTCTCAAAGAATCGATATCGGATCGGTAGACCCTCATGCCTTGAAAATCCCCGCCCGAGGGGCGGAATGCTCACTAGCGGAGAGCGTCCATTCTTCATTTCACGCTGAACCAACCCACTTGATTCGACTTATCGCCTCGAGAACGCCCAAAGCTCAATGACGCCGCGCCTCGTCATCTTTATCCTCCTCACCAGCGCCACACGCGCGCAGAACGCCGCCACCGCGCTGCTTGAGAAGAGCTGCCTTCCGTGCCACGACGCCGCCAAGCACATGGGCAACCTGGTGCTTGAGACACGCGCCCAGGCCATCCAGCACAAAGCGCTCGACGCCCAGACTCCGGCCAACAGCCTGTTGCTCGCCAAGATCAAGACCGGCAAGATGCCGCCCGGCCGCCCCCTGCCCGCTGCCGACCAACAGGTTATCGAAGCCTGGCTGCAGAACGGCGCGCCCTGGACCACCACCCTCCGCAACCGCCAGAGCTTCTGGTCGCTCCAGCCCATCCAGCCGCACGCCGCCGAAACCATCGACTCCCTGTGGCTCGCCGCGCTCAAAGAGAAATCCCTGACGCCGTCGAAAGAAGCCGACCCGCGCACTCTGCTTCGCCGCGCGACATTCGATCTCACCGGCCTCCCACCCACGCCCGAAGAGGTGGAGGCCTATCTGAAGAAGCCCGACTACGAGAAACTGGTCGACCGCCTGCTCGCCTCGCCGGCCTATGGCGAGCGCTGGGGCCGCCACTGGCTCGACGTCATCCGCTTCGGCGAAAGCCACGGCTATGAGCAGAATCACCTGCGCCCCAATGCCTGGCCCTTCCGCGATTGGGTGATCCATTCACTGAACAGCGACCAGCCCTTCGACCAATTCATCCGCGATCACCTCGCGGACGACGACGGCACCGGCAGCGGCTTCCTGGTCGCCGGCCCCCACGACACGGTGGGCAACCAAGCCGAAGCGTTCAAGCGCCAGCAGCGCGCCGACGACCTGGACGACATGATCAACGCCACCGCCTCCGCCTTCCTGGGGCTCACTGTCAGCTGCGCGCGCTGCCACGATCACAAGTTCGACCCCATCCAACAGGCCGACTACTATCGGCTCGCCGCCGTCTTCAACGGCTTCACCCACGGCGAGCGCGAGTGGGTGACACCCGCGCAAAGAGCCGAAGCCGCGCGCCAGCGAGAGCTCCTCGAAAAAGCGTTGCAAGAAGCATCCGAAGCGCTTGCCGAGTTCAAGAAAGCCGCCGCCCCGGAAATCGCCGCCCGCCGCGAAGCCATCCTGAAAAGCTACCGCCCCGCGCCCGACGCCCGCCTGACCGAAGAGACCTTCGCTCCCACGCGCGCCCGCTATGTCAGGCTCCGCATCCTCGAAACCACGCGCGGCGCCCCCGGGCTCGACGAGCTTGAGATCTTCTCGGGCGCCACCAACGTCGCGCGGCAAGCCAGCATCGAGGCCAGTTCCACACGCAAGGCCGACGGCAACCCCGACGCCTACGCCGCGCGCTTTCTGAACGATGGCGCGTACGATCGGCGCTGGTTCGCCGCCGCCAACAACGCCGAGCTCACCTTCACCCTCGCTCGCGAGGAGACCATCGACAAGGTCGCCTGGTCCTATGATCGCCTCGGCGGCTTCCAGGAGCGCTTCACCGGCCCCATCGCCGCGCGCTACGCCATCGAGGTCTCGCTCGACGGCCGCGCCTGGCGCCAGGCCGCCGGCAGTGAAGGCCGCCTGCCAGCCGCGCCTGGCGAAGTCGAAGCGCTGCTCCTCGATCGGGTAAGACCCGAATGGCGCGCGCTCGAAGCCCGCGAAAAACAAGCCCGCGCGGCGCTGAACAAGCTGCCCAAGCTGCCCACTGTCTACGCCGGGAAGCCCGAAGCGCCCCCTGAGCCGGTGTATCTCCTCAAAGGCGGCAACGTCATGCAGCGCGGCGCCGAGATCGCCCCCGCCAGCCTGAGCACTCTCCCCTTCGACCGTTTCGAACTCCCCTGGGACGCCCCAAGCCGCGGACGTCGCGAGGCGCTCGCGCGCTGGATCACCGACGCGCGCAACCCGCTGACGCCCCGCGTGCTCGCCAATCGCGTCTGGCAGCATCATTTCGGACGCGGCCTGGCCGGGGCGCCGTCTGACTTCGGCTTCAACGGCGAGCGCCCCACGCACCCCGCACTGCTTGACCATCTCGCCGGACGCCTGCTCGCCCACGGCTGGCGCCTGAAGCCCCTCCATCGCGAGATCATGCTCTCCCGCGCCTACCGCCAGTCGAGCAGCCACCACGAAGCCAACGCGAAGATCGACTCCGAAGCTCGCTATCTCTGGCGCTATCCTCCCCAGCGGCTCGCCGCCGAAGCCATCCGCGACACCATCCTCGCCGTCTCCGGCCAGCTCGACCGCCGCATGGGCGGCCCCGGCTTTCAGCTTTTCAAATACACCGTCGACAATGTCGCCACCTACTTCCCGCGCGAGAGCTTCGGCCCTGACACCTGGCGCCGCGCCATCTACCAGACCGCCGCCCGCTCCGTCCGCAGCGAACTCCTGGGCCAGTACGATTGCCCCGATTCTTCCCTGCCCGAGCCCAAGCGCATCGTCACCACTTCACCTCTGCAAGCCCTTGCCTTGCTGAACAATTCCTTCGTGCTCGACCAAGCCCGCTTCCTGGCCGAGCGCTTGAAAGCCGAAGCCCCCGGCCACGAAATCGAACGCGCCTTCGCGCTCGCTTTCGCCCGGCAGCCGGACGCCACCGAACTCGACGACGCCCGAAAGCTTATCGCCCAACACGGCCTGGCCGCCTTCGCACGGGCCATCCTCAACGCCAACGAGTTGATCTATGTTCATTGATCGCCGCACTCTGCTGAATGGCCTGCCCGCGATGGCACTGGGCCAGTTGATGGCCGGCGGCAGCACGGCGCCGCATCACGCGCCCAAGGCCAAGCGCGTCCTGCAGATCTTTTGCCCCGGCGCTGCGTCGCACATCGACTTGTGGGACTACAAGCCCGAGCTTGAAAAGCGGCACGGCCAGCCGATGCCCGGCGGGGAAAAGGAAGTCAGCTTCCAGGGGGCCAACGGCAATCTGATGCGCAGCCCGTGGGATTTCGTTCCACGCGGCCAAAGCGGCAAGCGGCTCACGTCTCTGCTGCCGCACCTTGGCGCTCACGCTGACCGCATGGCGTTCATCCACTCCATGACTTCGCGCTCCAACACGCACGGCCCCGCGTGCGTGATGATGAACACCGGCTACGTCTTTGAAGGCTTCCCCAGCGCCGGCGCCTGGGTGGGTTACGCGCTCGGCTCCGCCAACGACAATCTGCCCGCCTACGTGGCCATCCCCGATATCCGAGGCATCCCGCCCTCCGGCCCCGCCAATTGGACCGCCGGCTTCCTCCCCGCCCAACACCAGGGCATCGCCTTCAACGCCGCCGAGCCCATCCTGAACCTCGACCGTCCCAGGCAAATCTCCACCAACGAAGAAGAAGCCACCCGCGCCTATCTGCGCCGCTTGAATGGCGCCCATGCCGAGCGCCACCCCGGCCCCAGCGACCTTCAGGCCCGCATCGCCGCCTATGAGCTCGCCGCGCGCATGCAGCTTTCTGCCCCCGAGGCCAGCGATCTCTCCCGCGAATCGAAAGCGACCCACCAGCTCTACGGCACGGACGACCAGAATCCTCTGCTCGCCGCCTACGCGCGCAACTGCCTGCTCGCCCGCCGCCTTCTTGAACGCAACGTCCGCTACGTCCAGCTCTTCTGCGCCTCACGCGCCTCCGGCGTCGACGGCTTGTTGAACTGGGACGCGCACAAGACGCTCAAAGCCGACTACGACCGCCACGGCCCCATCTTCGACAAACCCACGGCCGGCCTGATCAGCGACCTCGCTTTCCGCGGCCTCCTTGATGACACCCTTGTCCTCTGGACCACCGAATTCGGCCGGCTGCCTACTCACCAGCAAGGCACGCTCGGCCGCGATCACAACCCCGATGCCTTCACCGTGTGGCTGCTGGGCGCGGGCATCAAAGGCGGCACGAGCTACGGCGCCACCGACGAATTTGGCCGTCGCGCCGTGGAAGACGTCACCACTGTCCACGCGTTTTGGGCCACCGTGCTCTGGGTCCTCGGGCTCGATTACCAGAAGCTCTCCTGGTACCATAACGGCCTGCAGCGCCGCCTCACGGACGTGCATGGCCACGTTCTCCAGTCTCTTCTCACGTAGCTGAAAGAAATCTGTTTCGCGTAGCGCCGATGTTTGAAGCGCAAGGCTGCGGCGGGTTGTATTCGAGCTGTGCTTGTCAGTGACGGAGTTCAGACGTTCCGGCTCAAACCGAGGCCGCCGGGGATGCCATTCCACTCATCCCTTTACGCCCAGCTTTCTTCTTCAGCACTTCTTCTTCAGCGCGCCGGTGTTCCCAGTGCCCGTATGATCCCACATTTCCGTTTTGAGCCGCGCGTGCGAATCTCCTGGATGCTCGTCCGCATCAATATCGATAGGGGTTTGAAGGCAGCGAAGACCCCTGCGGAGGACAGCACCCAATGGGTGACAAACAAAACCAGCCCTTTCAGCTCTCGTTCAACGGCCTTCTCAAGATCGACTTCCAGGGATCGCGCGTTACTTCCGATGGTGGTCTGATCCTGGTGCGTGAGTTGGATGAACGGCTGGGCTTCGGTGCTCTCATTGCCCAACACCTGACTGACTCACGGCGCGGCAAGAATACCCAGCTTCCGCTGGCGGACCTACTGCGCCAGTCCGTCTACAGCCGGATTGCCGGCTACGAGGATGTCAACGATGCCGAGCGGCTCTCGCAGGATCCAACCTTCCGGCTGA
>VFZY01000309.1 GCA_016870915.1 Acidobacteriota bacterium
TCAGCCGGAAGGTTGGATCCTGCGAGAGCCGCTCGGCATCGTTGACATCCTCGTAGCCGGCAATCCGGCTGTAGACGGACTGGCGCAGTAGGTCCGCCAGCGGAAGCTGGGTATTCTTGCCGCGCCGTGAGTCAGTCAGGTGTTGGGCAATGAGAGCACCGAAGCCCAGCCGTTCATCCAACTCACGCACCAGGATCAGACCACCATCGGAAGTAACGCGCGATCCCTGGAAGTCGATCTTGAGAAGGCCGTTGAACGAGAGCTGAAAGGGCTGGTTTTGTTTGTCACCCATTGGGTGCTGTCCTCCGCAGGGGTCTTCGCTGCCTTCAAACCCCTATCGATATTGATGCGGACGAGCATCCAGGAGATTCGCACGCGCGGCTCAAAACGGAAATGTGGGCTTAGTGCAATTGCACTCAAGGAGTCTCGCATGGATCGACGGGGTATTGCGTTTGGTTTGGGGCTGGCGCTGGCGCTTGTTGCGCCGGTGATGGGGCAGGTGGAGCGTGCCTCGATTGTCGGCAACGTGACCGACCGGACGGGGGGCGCGGTGGCGGGGGCCGAGGTGGTGGTGACGAACGAGGGCACCAACACATCGAACCGGCTTTCGAGCGACGGCTCCGGCGGGTACACGGCGGTGAACCTCATTCCGGGCAGCTACACGATTGTGGCGTCGCACAGCGGGTTCAAGGCGGTGACGTACCGCAACTTCGTTCTGCAGGTTGGCCAGACGGCGCGGCTGGACATCGCGCTTGAGGTGGGCAGTGTGGAGCAGTCCGTGGAAGTGACCGGGGCTGTGCCGCTGCTGCAAACCGAAAGCGCTTCGGTGGGCCAGGTGATTGAGAGCGCCGCCGTGAACGCGCTGCCATTGAAGTGATAGCATCTTGTCATTCACCCCGATGTGAAGAAGGAAGCCCCATCATGTTGAAGTCCATCCTTGCAGTGGCGCTCTGTGGCGCCCTTGCCCTCGCCCCGAAACCAGCCGCCGCCCAGGCTGTGAGCGGCAGCCTCGTAGGAACCATCACTGACTCCTCAGCCGCTGCCGTCATTGCCGCCAACGTGGAGGTTACGGAGATGGAAACTGGTATAGTCCGCGCCGTGGCCACGAACTCCAGCGGCAGCTACGTGGTCACCAGCCTTCCCCCGGGCCGCTACCGCGTCAGCGTCACCCGGGAAGGCTTCCGACGTGTGAGCCGCGAGGGCGTCGAGGTTGTAGCCAACACGACCGTTCGCGTCGACGCCGAACTTCAACCCGGCTCCGTGACTGAAACGGTTCAAGTCACCAGCGACGTGCCTCTCCTCCAAACCGACCGCGCCGATATCGGCCGCAAAGTCGAGACCCGTCAGATCTCCGACATGCCGCTCGCCTTCAATCGCAACTTTCAGGGATTGCTCAACCTGGTCCCCGGCGTGAGCCGCGTAGTCCGCATTCACTCCGAGTTCTACAACCCGCAGGACTCTCTGTCCGCTCGAGTCAACGGACAGGCCCGCCAGGCAAATAATGTCCAGATCGAGGGTGTCGACAACAACTTTCGCAACAACCGGCTCACCGTCATGATCCCGCCAATCGAGGCACTCGCCGCCGTCGACATCACAACAAGCAACTACGAAGCCGAACTCGGCCGCGCCGGTGGCGCCGTCACCAACGTCACGCTTCGCTCGGGAACGAATTCGCTGCACGGCAGCTTGTTCGCGTTCAACCGGGTGAGCAGGCTCGCCGCTCGCAATGTGTTCGCCAATACCAAGGCCCCCATCACCTATAACCAGTTCGGATTCACCCTCGGCGGTCCGATCGTTCGGAACCGCACGTTCTTCTTCGGTGATTACCAGGGCGTTCGGGATCGCAGAGGTGACCTCACCCAGGCCACCCTCCCCGACGCCGCACTGCGAGCCGGAAACCTGAGCGCCGCCCCTACCAGCATCTACGACCCAGCCACCGGCGCCCCCGACGGCACCGGCCGCCAGGCCTTCGCCGGCAACATCATCCCCGCAAGCCGAATCAGTCCCATCTCGCGCCGCATTCTCGACCTGGTGCCCCTTCCCACCGCGCCGGGCCTGAACACCAACTACCAGCGCGCCACGTCGCGCCGCAAGGATATGAACTCCTTCGATGTTAAGCTCGACCACAACTTCCAAGCGGCCACTCGCCTCTCCGCCCGCTACAGCCGCCAGCGCGCCACCACCCAGCAACCCCCCGTGTTCGGATTGGCCGGCGGCCCGAGTCTCGGTGGTGGACCCTCCGGAACTGCCGGCGACGCGGTCTACCAGGCTCAAAGTGGCGCCATCACTTTGAGCCACGTGTTCTCGCCGTCGCTGATTGGCGACTTCCGCGTCGGTGTAAGCCGCTATATCAACGACGCAGTTCAGAGCGACTATGGACTCAACTCCGCCGCTGAACTCGGTATCCCTGGCGTGAATATCTCCGACTACACAACCGGGATGCCGCAAGTCAACATCGATGGCTTCTCGGCGCCCATCGTTGGCTACACCAACAGCCTTCCTTGGCTCCGCGCCGAAACCGGCTACTTCTACGTCGGAAGCGTCACCAAGATCACCGGCAACCATACCATTAAGGTCGGCGGCGAGTACCGGCGCCAAGGCGATGTGGCTGACCTCCCGGATACCTACGGTGTCCGCGGCGGCTTCAGTTTTAGCGCTGGTCCCGCCTCGCGTAATGGAGATCCGCGCACCGGCTTCGGTAACTCCTTCGCGGCCTTCCTTCTCGACGCCCCCAACCGTACTTCGCGGGAACTGCGCGGTGTCGTACCCCACCTCGAACAGAACTCAATTTTCAGCTACATCCAGGACAAGTGGCAGGTCCGCCCAAACCTGACAATTGATATTGGCATCCGCCACGAAGTGTACTTGCCGCCCACTCCACGCCACCCGGGTGGCCTCAGCAATTACGATCCGGACACGAACACGCTGCGCCTGGGCGGCATCGGCCGCATCCCGTCCGACACCGGCGTGCGTACCTGGTGGGGAGGCATCGCCCCCCGCCTTGGCGTCTCCTGGCGCGCCAATAATGCCACCGTCGTGCGTGGCGGCTACGGCGGTAGCATCTTCACTCCAGGCGCCGAGGTGAAGGGCTACTACAACTACCCCGTACGCCAGTACTTCCTCACCACCGCCCCCAATACCTATACCGCCGCTGGCGCGCTCGCCACAGGATTCCCTGCTCCATTGCCGCTTGTCTTCCCATCCGATGGCATCCTCAACAACCCGCCCGATGCCGGCATCCGATTTGTCGCCAAGGATTACCGCGATGCCCGCCTCCAATCCTGGAACGTCGCTGTTCAGCGCATGCTCCCCCGGAACTTCGTCTTCGAAGCCGCCTATGTCGGGAACCACGCCACCCGATCCACTGTCGCCCGCAACATCAACGCCAGCCTAACTCCCGGTTCTGGCATTAATGGTCAACCCCTTTTCCAAAAGTACGGCCTTCGCAGCCCTGTCGTGAATGACTACTTCCCTGTCGATACCGATTACCATTCCCTGCAAGTCAAACTTGACCGCAAGTTCTCCGGCGGATTCCTTCTCACCACCGCCTACACCTTCGGCAAGGCCATGGATTACACCGGCGACTACGGTGGCCTCCTCATCAACGCCATCCCCGAGTTGAACCGCGGTCGTAGCAACGACACCCCTGCCCAGATCTTCGTCCAAAGCTATATCTGGGAACTTCCCTTCGGCCGCGGCAAACGATGGATGACCTCTGGCCTCGGCGGTTCAATCCTTGGCGGCTGGCAGATGAATGGAATTCTGACACTCCAGAGCGGACTCCCCTTGAACATCACCACGCCGAACGCTACTCTCAATGCTCCAGGCAATGGGAACCGTCCCAACGTCACCGGGAAGCCCGAAATCTTTGGCAAAGTAGGCATCGGCCAACTTTGGTTCGATACCTCCAAATTCTCCGCTCCCCCCGCCAGCACATACGGCAATACCGGACGGAACATTCTGAGCGGCCCCGGCTTCGTCAACCTCGATTTCTCACTCTTCCGTAAGTTCGCCATCCGCGAAAACCTCACCGCCGAGTTTCGCGCCGAGTCATTCAACGTGAGCAACACGCCGCACTTCAGCAATCCGAATGGCTCGTTCGGCAGCCCCGGCTTCGGTCAGGTTACAACCGCTATGGCTGATCAGCGAGCTGTCCAATTGGGCTTGAAAGTGATCTTCTAACTGGAGCACTCATGAGGCCCCCCGACATCTCCCGCCGCTTCGCACTGCTCGGCGCCGCTCTTCCCGCGGCGCTTCCAGCCTCCCCTCTCGACACGCAACCCGCCGGCATGCGGGTCGGCGTCGCCTCCTACACCTTTCGCAAATTCAGCCGCGCCGACGCAATCGCCGCCCTGGTTCGTCTCGGCGTACGGCAGCTCAGCGTCAAGGAGTTCCATCTTCCCTACGCATCCTCCCCGGATGCCCTGCAAGCAGGCAGCAAAGAGTTCACCCAGGCCGGGCTGAACCTCGCCAGTGGCGGCGTGATCGTCACATACCGCGAAGACAACTCCACGCTCCGCCGCTATTTCGAGTACGCCAAATCCTGTGGCTTTCCCATGCTGATCTGGATGCCCAACGCCGGCCAGTTGCCACTCATCGAAAAGCTCGTCCAAGAGTTCGACATCCGCGTTGCCATTCATAATCACGGTCCGGAGGACAAGAACTTCCCCACTCCCGCTTCAGTCCATGACGCCATCCGCCAGCTCGACCGCCGCATCGGCCTCTGCCTGGACGTCGGCCACTCCGCCCGCGCCGGTGTGGACGTGCCTGCCGCCATCAAGCAGTTCCGTGACCGCCTAATAGATGTCCACCTAAAGGACCTTCGCACTCTGTCCGGTCACTCCGATTGCGAAATCGGCAAGGGTGTCCTTCCCATTCCCTCCATCCTCCGTACCCTACGGTCCGTGCGCTACCAGGGCAACATCAACCTTGAGTTTGAGGCCGACGCCGACGCGCCCGAATCCGGGCTGCGCGCGTCCCTTGCCTACGTGCACGGAGTGCTCGCCGGGTTGGAGGCCGCCAAAGGTTGATTCGCTACGATCCCCTAAAAACCTACGACTGGAATTACGATCACGCCCCCACTACCTGGCCCGAACTGGAGATTCCCACCGTCGCCGGATCCTGGGACTTTTGTGGCATCCAGGTTCGCTCCCCGCTCGGAATGCCCGCTGGACCGCTCTTATTAATGAGTGCATAAGTAGGTAGACATCTGGTAAAATGGATCATGCCCAAGCGAGATGCCCGATCTCTTGATCACAAGACCTTGGAAGAGATCCGCATCCGCGCCGTCGAGCGAGTGCAAGCGG
>VFZY01000310.1 GCA_016870915.1 Acidobacteriota bacterium
CGCATTTGGGAACTGTTTCACGGAAGTCCCCATGAGTACTTCCGGCCGCGCTTTCGCGAACTCACGCCACATGTGTGGGAAGTGTCGAACTCGGTGGCCAACACCTACATCGTCCGGAATGATCGGGGAGGCGCGGTCCTGATCGACTGCGGATATGTGTCGAACGCTCCCATCGCGGCGAATCCGCATCGCTTCATCGACAACCTGACGCCATACCTCCAACGCGAATTGGGCGTCGACCGCGTCGAGTGGTTCCTGCCGACGCACTACCATGACGATCACCTGGCCGGATATGCCGCCTTGCGCGCGCGTTACGGAACGAAAGTCGCCTGCTCGCCGGAACTGCGCGACATCCTGGAGCACCCGGAACGCTTCGAGATGCCCTGCACCCTGGAGCGGGCCATCCCCGTTGACGCGACCGTCAATCGCGGCGAAGCGTTCGAGTGGAGCGGCTTCCGGTTTTACATCGAACAGCAACCCGGGCAGACCCTCTACCATCACCTCATCCGGTTCGAGGCCGACGGCAAAGTCTTTCTTTCGGTGGGCGACAACATCTCCGGCCTCAGTTTTCGCGAGAAGCGGGATTTCATCTACTCCTTCATCCCCAAGAACCGGACTCCGGTTTCGAGCTACGGCGGCATGCCGCGCCAGATTCTGGCGCACTCGCCTGACTTTCTGCTCACCGGCCACGGGGGCGCGGTGGTGTGCGATCGCGCCGCGGTCGAACGCTGGCGGGCCTGGATGGACGAGTGGCAGGGTTGCTTCGAAGCGATCATCGGCCGGCCCGAGGCAAGCATGGGAATGGACCGGCAGTGGGTCGAGTTTTATCCCTACAAAGTGCGTGTGCGCCCGGGCAGCCACGTCCGGTTCACGGTGAAGGTGATGAATCATGAGGCGGTCCCGCGAGCCTGCCGCCTGAAGTTCCTCTCCGTGGCCGGCGTCACAATCGTGCCCGATCGCGCCGAGTCGGCCGTTCCCGCAAAATCGGTTTGGCAGTGCGATCTTGAGGTGAGCTTCCCGGCCGTGTTCTCCACGCATTCTCTGCCGGTTCTGGCCGATGTCACCTGGAACGGCCGCCATCTCGGTGAGATCGCCGAAGCAATTGCCTACTGGTGAGAGCCTGGCATTCCCACGCACCAGGCCGCAGCCACGGGACATCCCCTTGCTTCCCCGGGCTGCCGCGGCCGGGCAGGAATGCCACACCCGGGCGGCAACACCGATTGGGTGGGAGGATTCGGCACCAGGATGTACATCGGCGGACCCGGCGGCGGCTTCTTCCTCAACCACGGGATGTTCTTGCTCAACCCCGTAACGCGGAAAAGTCGAGTTTCCGCCAGCGAACCTCACAATCCACTGGCCTTGCGAGAACCTATGGTTCGCCAAATCGTGCAATACTCGCCGGGGTTCCCCAGGTGAATCGCTTCCAATAGTTCCGCATCGGCTGGCGCGGCGCATCCGCGCTTCTTCCGCGCCAGCCGCGGATGAACACGCCTCAACAGGCGGCCCTGAGAATCGAGATCGCCGGGCGCTAAACGGAGAACGGAGCCGTGTAGCGCTTGGTCAACAGCGCGTTGGCTTCGGGATCGTTGACGATGATTTCCTTGGCGGGGTCGAAATGCACCACTCTCCCAACGCGATACGCGATCTCGCCCAGATGCACCAGCGCACAGGAGTGATGGGCCACCTCGGCGGGAGCGATCGTGGGTTTCCGGGTCCGGACCGAATCGAGGAAGTCGCCGAAATGCTTGGGATGGCCCCCGCTCCCCTTCATGGCGGGTCCTGGCTCTTCCTTGCGTCCGAGATAGACCTGGAAGAACCCGCGCCGGGAGAACACCATGAAGCCCTCTGTACCGTAGAAGGCGTTTCCGCTGTCAACGCCGTAGTGTCCATACGGAGTCCAGCCGCGCTCCTCGTAGAGCAGGACCTTGCCCTCGGCGAAGTGATAGGAGACCGTCATGTTGTCGGGGAACTCGCCCACGCCGCCATCCACGTTGCTTCCGTGCGCCGTGATTCGAACCGGGTGAGTCTTCGGACTCAGGCCGAAATGAGCCATATCGAGGTCATGGATTCCGTCGCCGCCGATATTGCCGTTGCCGTAGTCGCGCCGGTTGTTCCAGTTGACGGCCCGGTTGAAGCGCCCCGGGTTGAAGGGACGCCGGGGAGCCGGCCCCTGCCAAAGGTCGTAGTCGACGCCGGGCGGAGGAGCGGCATCGGGAACCGTCGGCAGCGCCTTGGTGCGCTGCAGGTTCCATGCTTTCGACATCTTCACCTCGCCGATCACGCCGGCGTCCAGCAGCTCGCGAGCCTTGGCCGTGACGTCGCTCGAACGCATCTGCGTTCCGTGCTGAAAGATGCGGTTGTAGCGCGTTGAGGTCTCAATCAGCACGCGGCCTTCGCGGAAGACGTGACTGGCGGGCTTCTCCACGTACACATCCTTGCCGGCTTTCATCGCAGCCACGGCGATGGGTGAGTGCCAGTGGTGAGGCGTGGCGATCATGAACGCGTCGATGGACTTGTCTTCAAGCAGCCGGCGGAAGTCGCTCACCGAACGCGGTGCCTTGTTGGTGCTCTTGTACACCATCTGGCTCGCGCGCTCGGTGGCGTTGGCGTCCACGTCGCACACCGCGGCCACAGTGGCGGTACCCAACTCCAGAGCCTGGCTGATCGCGCTGGTTCCCCGCCCCCCGGTGCCGATCACTGCCAGATTCACCCGGTCGCTGGCCGGCGCTCCCTGGCTGGTGGCTGCTACTGCGGTGAGCGCGGCTGCGTTGCGCGCCCCGCTCAAAAAGAAGTGACGGCGGGATAGTGGATTCAAGGTCGATGCTCCGTTTCCGCGATACAAGCCTGTCGCGGCGATCATTATCTCATCTCCACAGCCCAGATATTGCGAAAGCGGACCGGATTGCCGTGCTTCTGCAGCATCAACGGTCCCGGCTCGCGGTACTTCGGGTCGCTCGCGTTGGCCTCCGGCGGCGCGGCCGGCAGAATCACGCGGTCGTGAATCAGCACCCCGTTGTGCCGCACGGTCATTACCGCGGGCGACACCCTCGCGCCAGTCCCGTCGAACCTGGCGGCCACGAATTCGACATCGTAGGTCTGCCACGCGAGCGGAGGAAAGCTCATGTTGATGCGCGGCCCGGCCATCTCGTGGATCCCGCCGCAACGGCCGAAGTCGGCAAGGCGCACGAACTTCCGGTTGCTGTCGTTCCATCCGAAGGAATCCAGCACCTGGATCTCCCATGCCTTGTTGATGTAGACACCGCTGTTGCCGCGCGCCATTCCTTCCGCCGTGGGCATGAACGGGGTGCGGAACTCCAGGTGAAACCGCAGGCTCGTGAACCTGCGCTTCGTCTCCGTTCCAACGTCAAGCAGGCCGCCTTCCACGATTTGGCCATCCACCCATTCTCCGGTGTTGCTTCCATCGAATAGGACAATCGCTCCCGGCGGAGGCTTGGCGCCCAGAGTAGGCGACCGCCGATGGACCTTCTTCATCTCGAAAGTGGCATCGGACGACAGGTTACGGAACATCTCGGCCCGGCCCCGGAACACTTCCTCGCGGATGGTCGCCTGCAAGTCGGCGTTCTCGAACATCAGGCGCTCGCCGTGCATGCCGGTGATCCTGGTCTCGCCGCCCGTGGTCTCGCCCTTGAAGTGGAAGCGCGTCACATCGTCCCAACCGGACCCGGGCAGTCCGCCGGAGTAAAGAACTCCGTCGAACTTCCCATTCCCCAGGGCGACTACCTGGGCCGCGATCACCGCGCCGTTGGCGAGAGTCCCCTGATACTCCCCCTGCACCAGGAAATCCGGTCCGGCGGCTGCCGGGTCGTTGAACGCCGCATGCTTTTCGGCGGCAAAAGCGGTCACTCCCGGCAGGGCAAGCAACGCCACGAATGCGATCCTGAAACCGGCGATCACGGGCCGCATTCGGCGGAAAATGTGTTTTCTGAAAAGTGAGGCGTCCATTGAGCTGTATCTCCCGCGGCGGCTCCGTGCCGGTGAAACGGCCGGCTGCGCCCGGCATCCCTATCGAGGTTAACCCGATTACCATGGTTCATGTTACTTGAAGGCGTTGAACATGTCCGCGCGTATCTGCAGGCTGACCCTTTCGGGCCACTTCAGCGGCTTCGGCACGGCTACCTCGATATCTGACAAGCCCCAAAGCGGCGCCCCATTCTCTCTCGCCTGCAGGGCCCGCGGCACCAGTCGTGATTGCGGCTCTGGCGGCAGTCGGAAGCCGGTTTGAAGTGACGCCGCGCCACCAGGCCGGCAATCCGCGGGGCTTCATGACTCCGGGTCGTGCATGATCTCGCGGACCTCCTGCGCACATCGGCAGCTCGCGGCAATACGAGCCGCCCATGTCAACGCCTCAGCCCGCGTGGGCGCCTCGATGATCGAGAAGCCTCCAATAACCGCTTTCTTCTCCGGCGCTGGTCCAAGTCTGGTAGTCCCGTCGGTCGCTACGATCGTTGCCTGTTGGCGGAGGACGCCGCCGCCGAAGATCCAAATCCCTGCGGCCTTGGCCTCTCGAACCACCGCGTGCGAAGCCTCGGCCACTGCTGGCCAGTCGGCTTCCGGAATGTGGTCCATGGCGCCGTCGTCGAACGAAATCAGATACCGAGCCATGTTCTTTCAGAGTTTAGCTCGCTTGATCGTCGAAAGATCCTCAGGACGCCGCTGCGTATCGAAGATCGGTACGTTGTGCGGCAAACCGGAGGACAGGAGAGCGTCTCTACGCCAAAACACCGGTAGCCACAGCGCATCGCGTGGCGGCCAATCTGCAACAAGCGGAGGACGGCGGGGCAGTGGATCAAAGAAGGCAAGCAGTCGATGTAGATGACACGGCTGAGTTGCCATCGGTTCCGGTCGAATGAAGTGCGGTTATGGCTGAGCCTGGGCCGGGTGTGGCGGCAGAAGACAGGGAACTGATCGCTGACCAGCCTGCGACCACGGCCGGTAAAGACCGGCGGCAGGTTTGGTCAAGCATGCCCGGTACCACTGGCTGATGCCGGCCGAAAGCCATCTGACACAGCGGCTGTTCAGGAGCATCGTACGGCGCATCGACGCGCTGGCAACGGGGAGCGGGTAAGGAGAGTCGATTGGAAGGGCGAAATCGGGCGGCTCGCAGGAGGCTGGCAGGAAGGCGGAGTGGATGAAAGCTTGATTGATACCTAAACTATGCACGCCGCCGAGTTGAGCGGGTCGATAGATCGGGTCTGACACCACTTGGGACCCCTGAGAATCCTGCGGTAAAACAGAAGAGGCCGCCGAGTAGGCGCTCTGCGGACCCGACTCT
>VFZY01000311.1 GCA_016870915.1 Acidobacteriota bacterium
AACCGTGGGAGCCGGAGGGAGCCCGTTCTTGTTGCGAGTCTGAGAATTCACGCTGATTCCTATTCTCGCCCTGCTCAGTAATTAAGGCCAGGGGAGTTGTCTCAGCTATGTTGGCACGGAGGGGGGCTTGCCCGGCATGCTCCTTGAATCCCACGACTTCGTTGCCGGATCAGAGATTATCAATGCAATCCCCTTTTCTTCCACCGTGCTCGCCGCAAGCACCTATTGGGTGGTGTTACAGAGCCCTTCCGCAACACTATTCCCTGGCTGGTTCTTTAACGGCCAGGGTCTGACGGGACCGTTGGCTTATCGCAGCGGCGGCGGAGTCCCCGACACCCCCGCTTTGGCCCACCTCGCAGCTTTCCGTGTCAGCGGCGAGCCGTTACAGACGCCCGAACCATCGACGCTCGCGCTCCTCGGCGCTGGTGCGGCCGCGCTCGCATTCCGCCGCCGGCTCGAAAAGAATTAGCTGCGACAGGAGACTAGGCCGGCTGGAACTCCACTTTCTTCCCCGCCAGCGAGAGGTTCTCGCGCACGAAGGTCTCATCCCAGAGGTTCGAAATCACGGCCGTGAGGTTCGGGTTCTGGAGCGCCCAGAGATAGGCCTTCATGGGCGCCTTGAGATCGCCGGGGACGATCCGGTTGATCATGTCGACGCGCCATTGCGGCGTGGGCTGCAGCGGCTTGTGATGGGTGGCCGCGGCCATGGCGACCTTCATGGCGATGACACCGACGCCCTTGGCTGAGGCTTCGCGGATGGCGTGTTCGAGATAGCCGCCGTTGACGAAGTTGTAGGCCTGCATGATGCAGTCGTAGTAGCCCAGTTGGGTGACCTTGCGGAGCACGCCCGCCGGGTCCGTGTGGGAGGTGACGCCGAGGAAGCGGACCTTGCCCTGGCGCTTGAGCGTGAGGAACGTCTCGTAGATTTCGGGGATGTCCAGTTCCTCGGGACAGCAGGCGCCGTGGGGGCACATCAGGATGTCGAAATTGTCGGTGCCCACGCGCTGCAGGCTGCCTTCGACGGACTTGACGATGAACTCGCGGAACTTCCGGTTGTCCTCCACCTTGTGCTTGAAGTCGACGGCCATGGCGTTGCTGAGATACGCCGGACCGGGCTGGCTGCGGATGCCGGGGTAGTAGTCGAGGAAGTAGCCCGGCTTCATGACGCCGCTGGCGCGCATCATGTCCGCGGCGCGCTTCTGCATGGCTTCCTGGCGCGGCGCGGGCAGGCCGTCGTAGATCTCCTTGTAGAGCTGATTGCGCAGCCCCTGAAGGCCGCTCACCTTTGTCGTGAGGAAGACCTTGGAACGGCGCGACCCGGCGGCGATGAGCTTGCCGTAGGCCTGCTCCGTGCTGCCGCGGTTGTAGGCGGGCGCCATGTCGAGGTAGTTCAGGCCCATTTCGAGGGCGAGGTTGAGGTGCTGGTAGTTTTCTACCGTGATGGGGTCCCCGCCGCTGACGATTTCAGAGACCATCAGGCCGGTGCGGCCCAGCTTGCGGTACGACATGCCGGGCTGCCGATTGCGCCACTCCACGTTTTCCACGGGAGCCTGTGCCGCCGCGGCGGCCGCCGCGGGCACTTGAAGAAATGCTCGTCTTTCCATGTTGATCCTCATCATACTCTGTTGACGCCTGCTCTGTTCACGCCCGCTGCGTTAACACCTGCCGGTTCATGCCGTCTTATACTGCGAGAGACTTCGTTGGAGAACGTTCTGGAATTTCCGGCCGCCCTTGCCACCGCCGATGAGCCTTCCGGCACTCCCCTGGTTCGCGCGGCGCAGCGCGGCGACCCCGCGGCGTTCGACGCTTTGTACGCGCAGTATGCCCGCGTGGTGCATGGCATTCTGCTGGCGCGCGTTCCGCGGCAGGAGACGCAGGACCTGGTGCAGGATGTGTTCCTGCAGGCCTGGCGCAACCTGCACACGCTGCGCGACGCGCGCGCCTTTCCGGGCTGGGTGGCCATGATTGCCCGAAACCGCGCGACGGACTGGCACCGGCGCGCACCCCTGACGGTGGAGGTGACCGAGCGGACGGCGGTGCAACCGCCCACGCCGCCTGAGGCCGTGCAGGTGCTGGAGACGATCCGGAGCCTGCCCGAGGCGTATCGCGAAACGTTATTGCTGCGGCTGGTTGAGGGCATGAGCGGCCCCGAGATCGCCGAGCGCACGGGGCTGACGCACGATTCGGTGCGGGTGAACTTGCATCGCGGCATGAAGATGCTGCGGGAGAAGCTGTCATGAGCGACTATTTGTGGGACAAGTCGGGCGCGGTGGATCCGGAGGTGGAGCGGCTGGAGCAACTGCTGGCACCGCTGGCTCACCGGCCCTCGAAACCCAAGCCCGCGTGGAGCTTCCGGCCGCTGCTGGCGGTGGCCGCGGCGCTGGTGGCGATTGTGGGAACGGCCGCGGCGCTGTTGTATCCGATTGGCACGGCGACGCAGGGCGCCTTGTGGGCGGTGGAGCCGTTGATGGGCGCGCCGCGTGTGACCGGCACGGCCGTTGAGACCGACGGCGGTTCCCGGGCCCGGGTGGAGTTGGGTGTGATCGGGTTTGTGGATCTGGAGCCGGGCAGCCGCCTGAGACTGGTGCGGCGCACGGCTTCCGAGCATCGTGTGGCGCTGGATGCGGGCACGCTGCACGCGCGCATCTGGGCACCGCCCCGGCTGTTCGTGGTGGACACGCCTTCGGCGGCGGCGGTGGACCTGGGATGCGCGTACACGCTTCGAGTGGAGCCGGGGGGCGGCAGTCTGGTGGAGGTGACTTCCGGGTGGGTGGCGTTTGAGGCAAAGGGCCGCGAGTCCTTTATTCCGGCGGGGGCGGCGTGCCGGACGCATCCTGAGAAGGGTCCTGGTGTGCCCTGGTACGTGGATGCACCGGAGAGGTTGAAGAGCTCGATTGACGGGGCGGCGAACGGCGACGTGACGGCATTAGCGGCACTGCTGGAGGCGGCGCGGGCACGGGATGGGGTGACGCTGTGGCACCTGTTGCGGCATGGCTCCGAGGCGAGCCGCGGCACGGTGTATGCCCGGCTGGCGGCGCTGGCGCCACCACCGGCGGGCGTGACGCGCGAGGGTGTGCTGGCGGGTGACCGGCGGCAGCTTGACGCATGGTGGGACACGTTGGGCTTGGGCGAAGCGGGATGGTGGCGGTTGTGGCGTGCAGCGGCACCGCGCTGATCCGAGCCATAATCGAACACATGCGTTGGTTGTTTCCGTTCCTCCTCTTCTCCGCTCTGGCGGCGGCCCAGACCTCTGAATACGAAGGCAAGCAGACGATTACGCTGTCGAGCGGCAAGATCGATCTGAAGATCTTCGAGCACGGCGGCGCGATGGCAAGCCTGGTGTTGACGGACGACCCGGAGCGGATGGACCCGATCTGGAACCCGGCACGCCTGGCCCGCGAGAGTGGCGACGCGCCCCGGTTCGGCTACTCGTTTGGACATTTCGTGTGTGTGGACGGCTTCGGCCCGGTTTCCGACGACGAGCGCCGGGCGGGCACGGAGGGCCACGGGGAAGCGCACCGGCTTCCCTGGGAGAGGCTGGGGTTGAACGCCACCTCCGCTTCGTATCGCGTTACGCTGCCGGTTCACCAGGAACGGCTGACGCGCAGCTACACCGTGGCGCCGGGCGGGCAGGTGGTGCTGGTTGAGAGCGAAATCGAGAGCCTGCTGGCCTTTGACCGGCCGCTGGTGTGGGCTGAGCATGGGACGATCGGGTCGCCGTTTTTGACCCCGGAAACGACGGTGGTGGACATGTCAGGCACCGAGGCCAAGACGCGCCCCTACAGCAACCGCGGCAACGCCACGCACCGGCTGCAATCGGGCGTGGATTTCACATGGCCGATGGCGCCCACGGTGGGCGGCCAGACGGTGGACGTGCGCAGCGCGCCGGCCAAGCTGGGCTCGGGCGACCACACCACCACGAAGATGGACCCGTCCCAGCGTCTGGCGTGGGTGACCGCGATCCACACCGGAAAGAATCTGGTCTTCGGGTACCTGTTCCGGCGCGAGGAGTTTCCCTGGGTGCAGAGCTGGGAGAACTACCCGGCGCATGGCAAGCTGGCGCGGGGTCTGGAGTTTTCGACGATGCCGTTCGATGTGCCTCGGCGGGATGCGATTACGCAGGGGCGGATGTTCGGCGTGCCCACGTTTCGTTGGCTGCCGGCGAAAGGTAAGGCGAGCAGTAAGTTTCTGATGTTTTATGCTCGGGTGCCGGCGGGGTTCAAGAAGGTGGATAGCGTGACCCAGGAGGGCGGGAAGATTACGGTGGTGGACCGGGGGGCGAACCTTCGAGTGACGCTGGATGTTCCGGGTGAGATTTGAGCAGGGCCGCCGGGCCATTTGCAGTGGCTGTCAAGTAAGGTCATAAAGATCGATCGTTCGGTATTCCAGCCGGTCGTTCCTCGGAATGATCGAAGTCACTTTGACTGTTCTGATGTTGCCCGTGAGGACATACTCGAAATTGACTCGGTCTGCTTCTCCCGGCTCCAGGGAGAATTCGAGATGTGGGCACTTACTTGGCGGCGACACGATTGGGCCGGCCTCTTCGATCGGCAGTACTTGATCTATGAGAACAGCAACGCACGGGATCTGTGCCCTTACGATTCCCACGTTCTTCACTGTCACGTTGACTACGATCAACTGCTTTTCGTTCGGAATTCTCCGATGTGCAATGAGATTGTGAACTTCAAGCCTTGGGCGATACGGGCCCTGGAACGCAAACCAAAGGCCTGCGCAGAGCAGAGCAGCTATCGTCATCGCTGACTGGACAATGGAAAGCCAATCCCTTAGCCCTTCCCTGGCAGACCGATGCCGGCCGGACGATTCCGGCGTGGCAAGCGGATGAACCCGCGGAGCCTCTCTCAGCAGTTCTGGCTCGGTGGAGCGTTGTACTGGCCCGGTCGCGTCTTGGCCCGCGTTGGGGCGAGATGTATGATCGTTCATTGTCGGGCTGAACCTTGAGATCCCGGTGGTGTAACACAGACCTCTCTAGAAAAAAACCTAGCTTCAGTTTCTTCTCCTTCGAGTATTGGCAGAACGCTGTAACCTAAATTATGCACCGATGGAGACGCGGGCCACCTGAGTGATCGGCGTCGCGTCGGTGCTTGATCGGGCTGTTGACTTGGCGTAGCGTCTTGCTGAGGTGATGTTTTCCGGTGCCTCTCTGT
>VFZY01000312.1 GCA_016870915.1 Acidobacteriota bacterium
CTGGAGGGCGAGCGTCTCTTACCTCCGCTACAAGACGATGGAGCCGAATGAGCGGCCATTCACCTCGGTGGCCACCCCCAGGCAGAAGGTGCTGTACCGCCGCAGCGATCTGACCCAGCTCAACAACACCTTCACGTTGAATCCGACCACTGTGCTCAGCGTGCGCTACGGCTTCAACCGCTATCCGAACGACTACCGTTCATTCAGCGACGGGTACGATCCGGGCAAGCTCGGTTTCCCAACGAGCTTTCTGAACGGGAAACGCCGTGATGAGCGTGCTGTTTCCGTTCGCGTGGGGCGAGTGGCTTGGGATTGAAGCAGGCCTGGCGGCGAACGTTTATCCCTGCTGCTACGGAGTAACGGCGGAGAGCGATTGGCGGGCCAAGTTGACCGGCATCCGGACGTACGACGGGTTTAAGCGTCCGGTGGCGGATTTCACGGTGATGACAGGATCCGGCAGTGTCTGGACCCGGGATGGGGTGCAGACGGCGGTTCCGGAGCCTTCGACCCTGATCTTGGCGGGCGCTGCCGGGCTGGTGCTGCTGGGGTTGCGGCGGCCAGCCTATTTGGGCTGCGGCACGATGCGGAGATAGGGCTTGGGGGCACGCCAGCCGTCGGGGAACTTCTGGCGGGCTTCGTCGTCGGAGACGGCGGGGATGATGATGACGTCGTCGCCCTGCTGCCAGTTCACCGGGGTGGCCACTTTGTGTTGGGCGGTCAACTGGATGGAGTCGAGGACGCGGAGCACTTCGTTGAAGTTCCGGCCGGTGCTCATGGGGTAGACAAGCATGAGCTTGATCTTCTTGTCGGGGCCGACCACGAAAACGGTGCGTACAGTGGCGTTGTTGGCGGCGGTGCGTCCTTCCGAGGTGGACCCGGCGTCGGCAGGGAGCATGTCGTAGAGCTTGGCCACATTGAGCTCGGGGTCGCCGATCATGGGGTAATTGACGCGGTGGCCCTGGGTTTCCTCGATATCGGCGGCCCATTTGCCGTGGCTGCCGACGGGGTCTACGCTGAGGCCGATGATCTTGCAGTTGCGTTTGGCGAACTCGGGCTCCAGACCGGCCATGTAGCCGAGTTCGGTGGTGCAGACGGGAGTGAAGTCCTTGGGGTGGGAAAAGAGGATAGCCCAGCCGTCGCCGATCCACTCGTGGAAGTTGATGGTTCCCTGAGTGGTTTCGGCGGTGAAGTTCGGAGCCGTGTCGTTGATGCGCAGTGACATGATGCGATTCTACGCCATTCAACGGTTGAATGGGGCACTCTCACGAGGATTAAACCAGGCCGAGGCGCCTCGCGTCTTCCCCGGCCTTGTCTTGTTACGCCTGCGGTCTAGAACTGGACCATCAGCGTGATGTTCATGAGCGGCTGGCCGCCGAGCGAGGCGGTGCGCGGGTCATCACGAAGCTTGCCGAACGTCTGCGGGTTACGGAAGTCGACAACGGTGCCGGGGCCGGTGAAGTTATAGGTCTTCAGAGCGTTCTGGAAATCCCAACGGAACTGGGCATTCGTACGCTCGCCGATCTTGAAGTTCTTCTGAGCCGACACCTGCGCCCAGAGGAGCCGGGGACCGGTGAGGATGTTGCGGCCGGCGTTGCCCACGGTGAACTCCGCGGGCGGCGCGAACGCGTTGATGTTGATGACCGCGGGGCGATTCACTTCGACGAAACGGTCGCCGCCGCCGCTATTCCACTGGCTGAAATCGTAGACCGGCTTGCCGACCAGATTCGGGCGGCGGGCGCCGGCAAAGCCAGGATAGTAGTTGTTGGTGGGGGCGTTCTGGAAGCCGAAGTTGAGCGGGTTGCCGGACTCGATGGTCTGAATCCAGCTCATTTCCCAGCCGCTCATGAGCCAGCGTCCCACTTTGCTGCCGGAGGTGAAGCGCTTGCCGTTGCCGAAGGGCAGCTCCCAGTTGACGGTGCCGATGTAGCGATGGTTGCGGTCATACCCGGCGCGCCCTTTTTCCAGGTTGCGGTTCTGGATGGGGGCCACGCCACCACCGGAGTTGTCGGTATCGGCGCTGTTGATCGCCTTCGAGAATGTATAGAAGGTGTTGAACCAGAGGCCGCGCGCCATGCGCTTTTCGAGCTTCACGGTCCCGGAGTGGAACGTGGAGTGGCCGAAATTGGAGCGCATGTTGATGTTGCCCAGGTGCGGATAGGGCCGGAAGTTCTGGGCCGCCGCGTTGACACGGAGCTGATCGGTGCGGCTGTTGGCGAAGAAGTCGCTGGGGAAGGTGTTCAACTCCCAGCGCTCGACCAGGCCGACGCCGCCCGAGCCCTGGTAGCTCACCTCGACGAGGTAGTCACGGGCGAACTCGTTCTGCACGCTCAAGTGCCAGTTCATGACATAGGGATTGCGCAGATTGGGATCCCAGTAGCTGATGTTGCGGCCGCCGAAGTTGGTGCCGACGAACGGCGCCACGCCATTGACGATGCGGGCGGGGGGCGGGGCGGTGGCCCGGCTGATCTGGTAGATCGGCGTCGGGTCGCCGGGGGCCGCCTGCTGCAGGGCGATGCCCTGGTACTCGTCGTACATTTCACGGCCGGCCGGGAACTTCACGTCCACGGTGTAGAAGCCGAAGCCACCGCGGAAGACCCACTTCTCGACGGGGTGCCAGGCGAGACCCAAGCGCGGATTGAAGTTGTTGTTGTCACGGCGGTTGAGACCCTTGGTGGGATGCGTGATGGCGCCGGTGCGGCCGGTAAGGCCATCGGTGCCCGTGGGGTCAAACTGGCTCATCAGGCCGTACTTGGTGCTGAAGGGGCTCTCGTTCGAGTAACGGATGCCCCAGTTGATGGTCAGTTCGGGGTTGAGCTTCCAGTCATCCTGGAAGTAGAAGCTGTGGATGGAGGAGCGGGGCAGCCAGCTTGTCAGCTCGCTGGTGGTGGTGGCGGAGGTGACGTAACCAGTGAGGAATCCGGCAAACGGGCTGCCGGTGTTCCCGGTGGCGATGGCATTGGGCTCAAGACCGGTGGTGGAGCCGGAAAAGTCGAACCGGACCGGGTTGGCGATGACGGCCGAGTTCAGGCGGAAGCGGAGCAGGTCATAGCCCATCTTGAAAGCGTGCTTACCGCGGATATAGGAGAGGTCATTGCGGAACGAAATGGTTTCGTTCGAATTGTAGTTCGGCACAGCCCCGGACATCCCATAGATGGAGTCCGGAGCATTGCGGTTGCCGGAGCCAAAAGCGGGCATGAGATCCTTGCTAACGTTCGGGATGCCGAGGGTCTGGGCCCAGTTGCCGCCATAGGAAGCCACCTGAAGTTCGCTGAAGCGGCGGGTGTAGCCGACGCGGGCGTCGTTGACGATGGCCGGGGAGACGATCCAGGTCTTGCCGAACGACATCAACTGATTGCGCGACGGTGAGAAGTTACCGGACACATGGTCGAATTCAGGGCGCTCGTCACGGATGTTCCAGGGGCGCTGGAAGCCGCTGTAGCGATTGTCGGTCCAGGAGTAGTAGATCTTGAAGTCCTGGTTGAACTGATGGTCGAGCCGCAGGTTGTAGTCATCCAGGAAGACGCGGGCGAACTCATCGGCCAGGTAGTTGCCGGTGGCGCCGGTGGAGGTGAAGCCGCCGGCCCGGTTGGGAAGCCGCCAGGGGTCGAATTCAAGCACCTTGCGGGCGACGGGGTCGATACGAGAGCCGGGGATGAGGTTGCCGGGGAACATGTCGCGCGCCCAGCAGGGGTTGCCGGCATTGGAGGTGGCTGTACACATGGTGCCGCTCGGCAGCATGGAGCCCACCGGGATGCGGCGGGTGGAGGCCGGGTCAAAGATGCGGTTGTAGGCGGCGTTGTTGAAGTCGCCACGGCGCATTTCAAGGCTGGGCACGGCGGAATCCACCTGGGCCACCTTCTTCTCATGCAGACGCTGGAAGCCGAAGAAGAAGAAGGTCTTGTTCTTGCCGTCGTAGACCTTGGGGATGCTGATGGGGCCGGAGAGATTGGCGTCCGGCATCATGAAGAAGGTGGGCACGCCGTTAGGGCGGCCGGGTGTTGGCTGGGATGTCTTGAAGCGGTCAAAGAACAGCCGGTGCTGCATGCGCCGGGTGCGGCCATAGAACGAACCCATGCCATGGTACTCGTTGGACCCGGACTTCTTGACGGCGCTGACGACGCCGCCCGCCGAGTGGCCGTATTCGGCCGGCGGCACGGTGGTGAGCACCTTCACTTCGGCGATGGAGTTCTGAATTGGCTTGGTGGTTTCAGTGCCGCCCAGCTGATCGTTGCCATTAACGCCATCCTCGAAGATGCCAATGGCGCCGGCGCGCTGGCCGGCGAGGTGGTAGGCGCCAAGCGATCCGCCATAGGCATAGCCGCCGGTGGTCATGCCGGGCACGATGTTCATGGTGGAGTTGATAAAGCGCTGGAACATCGGCAGGTCATAAAGCACATTGCCGCTAACGACGGTGCCGGTGGACGAAGTTTCGGTCTCAAGCAGAGCGACGCCGCCGGAGACTTCGATCGATTCCGTCACCGAGCCAACCTGAAGAACCATGTCGATGGGCAGCGTATCGCCGGTGCGCAGCTCGACGTTGTCACGCACGGACTTCTTGAAGCCCTGGGCCTCAAAGGTGACGCGGTACATGCCCGGTTGCAGGGACAGGACACGGTAAATACCTTCGGAGTTGGTGACGCTGGTCTGCGTGAAGTTGGTTGTGGTCTGGACCACCGTCACGTTGACGGCGGGCACGACGGCGCCAGTGGAGTCGGTGACACGGCCAGTCATGGTCGATGTACCAATTTGCGCGAGAGCGAGGCAGGCCGGAAGTACAACACCGGCAACGAGGGCGATCCATCGAGATCGAACCATACGGGCACCCCTTTGAGACTTGATCTGATCCCTGAAGGACGCGCCTCAAGGATTATGAGCCTTATCTGAAGGACATCCAGGAGCGGAAATATCCGAGCTTCGCGTCCCAGAACTTCGGTGAACTCGGCGCGGGCGACACCTCGTGGATCACCTTCCACTCCAAGCCGGGATTTCCATTTTGGGTCTCCCGGACCCCAACAGTATACACCAACGCCTCACTCCCGTGCCGGATTTGATCAGAATCCCCTTTCCGAGGGCGGGCCAGTGCCTGCGGATGGCTTCTTTCGACCATCGCACAAAAACGAAAAC
>VFZY01000313.1 GCA_016870915.1 Acidobacteriota bacterium
GTGAGCAACTACCCGAACGGCTGAGCCCGTGCGACAGCAGTGGTCTGCTCTCCTTGCGTGCCTTGTGGCCATGCTGCCGTGTCCTGCGGGCGCGCCGGGGCAACCCCAGCCCGCCCGCAGGACACGGCGACGTGCATCTTGACCCCTCCACCCCGCTTCAGCTATCGTTTCCCCCATCAAAGCGCTCCTTCAGACCGGTTCCAGCGGCTAGCGCCCGCACTGCCTGAAACGCGATTTCTTATCAGTTTATCAGTGATCATCGAGGAGATGATGCTGTTCCGGCGCTCGGAGCGGGAGAACCGGGTGATCGACCACGACCAGGAAGGCTCGATGGAGACCAAGAAGCGCGAAGGGTATTTTTGAGAGCGCGGGGCGAGAGCGCCCCGATGCAGCGGGTGATCGGGGCCGGAGCCCGGCAGTCCATCGGTCGAACAATGCCCTGGAAAGGCCCGACTGCCGCATAATGCTCGCCGAGGTTCCGCGCCGTAACGTGCGATGCATGGGTACGGGGACGGTTATGGTTCCGCCATTTTCCAACTTTCGCCGCACGATGCTGTGACTGCCTTGTCGCCGCACTTCGTGGAATCCACTGCGACGGAGAATGTCGCAGACGTCGGCGCCAGAAAGGACACGCAGCTTACCCAACCGGTACCTCAACCTGCGTGATCAAGACTTCGTGGTGCATGCGGCTCTCGATTTCGGCGGGCGATGCGGTTTCGAGAAATAGAGTGAGAGCTTCAATGAGATTGGCGCGTGCTTCCTCAATGGAGTCTCCCTGACTGGCGACGTCAACTTCGGGGCAAAATGAGAAGTAACCGTCGTCCTCACGCTCTATGATGGCCGTCAAACGGCGCATCTGGTGCATTCCTTGATTCTACGCCGCGCCCGGACGCCCTTGCAGATCAGCTCTGCGTTTGCGCAACAACGGGAGAAGTAGCCGTGTGTGATCGGGGCGGCACAAGCCGGGATGACGGGGCGCCGCCCGGAATACAAACCGGGCCAGGAGCCGCAGCGCGCGAGGCGGGAGAAAGCGGCTCTCGGAGGAAACGGACGTGGACTTCCCGCGTTATACTACGAGCATAGTGCTGAACCGCAGGAGTGCCCTACGGCGGCTGGCCGCGCTGTTCGGAGCGGCTCCGTTCCTCGGCCGGGAGGCAGGCCAGGCCCAGGAAGACCCGCTGCTGCAGCCGGTTTCGGTGATGGAGTTCGCGCCCCTGGCCAAGCGAAAACTCGATCCGCTGGCCTGGGACTATCTCGAGGACGGCTCGGAGGACGAGGCCAGCCTGCGCGACAACCTCACGGCGTTTGGCCGGATCGTCATCCGGCCGCGGGCGCTGATCGACGTCCACAAGATCGACCTGTCAGTCGAGCTCTTCGGGCAGAGGCTGGAGTATCCGATTCTGCTCGATCCGGCGGGGGGCAAAAACTGCTTCTATCCGGACGGGGAGAACGTGGCAGCACGCGCGGCGGCGGCGAAGCGGGCCCTCTATATCACGAATGGCGGCAGGATTCAGAAGACGCTCGAGAGCGGCCGGGGCCCGGTCTGGTGGCAGGTGACAACGGGGGGCGAGTTCCGCAATTCCCAGTCGATGCGGGCGTTCGTGAAGCGGGTGGAGAGCCAGGGTTGCTCGGGCATCTGCTTCACCACCGACATCATGTATGTGTCGCACCGGGAGCGGGACATCCGCAACCGCCTCGAGCGCGCCTGGTGCGAAACCGGTATGCCGGCGCGGGACGCGCAGGGCAGGCTGCCGGAAGCCAAGAATCCCTGGAGGGTAGGAGTATATCCGGAGCGACCGTTTCCGACGCCGACCTGGGCGACGCTGAGCGAGCTGCGGTCGATGACGCGGCTGCCGGTGGTGATCAAGGGCCTGATGCGGGGCGAGGACGGCGCGCTGGCGGTGGAGCACGGCGCTTCGGGCGTGATTGTCTCCAACCACGGCGCGCGGCAGCTCGATCACGTGGGCGCGACCATCGAGGCGCTGCCGGAGGTGGTCCAGGCCGTCGCAGGGAAGATTCCGGTGCTGGTGGACGGGGGTTTCCGGCGGGGCACCGATATTTTGAAAGCTCTGGCCCTGGGCGCCAGAGCGGTATGTGTCGCGCGGCCGTACCTTTACGGGCTGGCGGCCTTCGGCCAGCCGGGCGTGGAGCGGGTGATCGAGCTGCTGCGCACCGAGCTGGCGCTCAATATGGGATTGGCGGGCGTGCCGAAGCTGGCCGATATCGACCGCACCCTGGTGCGGATTCGAGCGGCCTCGGCCGAGGTCCGCTAACGCTTGCGGCAAACACCATGGCCGGCTGGTTGAGAGCCGGTCGGCGGAGGCAGCATGAGTTTCGATAGACGGGTGTTCCTGGGATCGATGCTGTGGGCCGGCGGGCTTCGAGCGCAGCTCCAGCAGAGGCAGGGCGGCTTTCTGACTCTGGATAGTCCCATCCGGGTCGCCAAGGTGGTGAAACTGTTCCGCTCGCCGGACGGTCATCCGAACGCGCTCGAGGCCACGCCCGAGGGTCTGTGGATCGGCGAGCAGACGACGGATCGCGCGCACCTGGTGGATTGGAGCGGGCGGCGGCTCAGGACGGTGGAGACCGAATCCTCGAACACCAGCGGCATCGCCTACGGCGGGGGTTTCCTGTGGATGGCGGCGAACGGCAAGGCCCTGGGGCGCGCGTCCAGGCCGACCGATGCGACTACCGGCGAAGTCCTCAAAGTCGATCCCCGGACCGGCAAGACCCTGGCGCGCTACCCCATCCCGGGCGGCGGCGGCGTGCATGGCCTCGAGTTCGCCGAGGGCACACTGTGGATCACTTCGCTCAAGATCCAGAAGCTGTCGCAGGTGGAGCCCAAGGACTTCCGCCTGATTCACCAGATCCCCGTACATTTGGGGCGCGCCCACGGCCTGGCCTGGGACCCGCCGAACGCGATCTGGTGCATGCACTCCAACGAGCGGGTGATCCACAGGCTGGATGCCAAGGACGGGCAGATTCTGGATCGCGTCCAACTGACCCGGGATGATCCCGACCCGCACGGCATGTGCAGGTATCAGGGGCATTTCTATTACTGCGATGCCGGCATCGCGGGCCGCGGCAAAAGCGACGGGAGCCCTTGGACGGGGAACGGGAGCCCTTGGGCGGGATACGTGTGCCGTATCGATTTGGTTTAGTTTGGCTGGCCGCGGTGCTCGCGGCCGAAGACCGCATCCTGCGGCCGGCGGCGAACTCGGCCGTGAAGCCGGGGGCGACATCAATCATCGCCTCGGGCGCGGGAGCGCTCAGGCTCGACGGCAAGCCGGCTCCGGCCAAAAAACTTGCGCCGGGCGTGTGGAGCGCGGAGGTGGATGTGCCGCCGGGTGTGCATGAGATCGAAATCGGGACGGCGAAGCTGCGGTTCCTGTCCGGGTCGCCCGAGGGCGGCTGGAAGGAGTTCCGGATGCATCCGCCGGCGGCGGCGTGCGGCGCCTGCCACGCGGTGATCGAGGGCGCGTGGAGCTTCAAAGACGGAAGCTGCTTCGGGTGCCATGATCCGCAGGCGTTCCCGAAGACGCACCAGCACGCGAGCGAGGTTTTGCTGGAGTGCCAGATGTGCCATGACCCCCACGGCTCGACCGAAAAGTTTCATCTGAAGCTGGCGCGCGACCTGGCCTGCAAGCAGTGTCACGGATGAGCGGTTTCGCCGGCCGGGCGGCGTCACTGAACCAATCGAACCACTAAGAGGCCGGGCGCGCCGCGGCGAAAACTGAGACGCCCCCGGGGCGGGTTACGCGGTTTTCTTCCCTCGGGTGGCTTTGTACTTCCGCTCGAACCGGTCCACGCGACCGGCCGTATCCACCAGCTTCTGGCGGCCGGTAAGGAACGGGTGGCAATTGGAGCAGATTTCGACCCGGATATCGCCCTTATGGGTGGACCGGGGGCGAAACGTGTTTCCGCACGCGCAGGTGACGCTCACTTCATTATAGGCGGGATGAATGTCGGCCTTCATGATCGTTACTCTTTTCTATTCTACACCCGCGCCAGGGCCGGCTCCGGCTGCTCCGCCAAAAGCTCGATCAGGCCCAGCGCCGCGCGGCTGAAGCGCTTCCGCTTCAGGTGCACAATCCCCATGGGCCGCGCCAGCTCCGGCTCCCGAAGAGGCAGCGACACCAGCGAGCCGCGCTTTACCTCGGCTTCCAGGGTATGGGCCGGCAGCAGGCTGATCCCCGATCCGGCAGCCACGGCTTCCTTGATCGACTGCGTGTTGTCGAACCGCATGGCTACATTGCCCCCCCTGTTCAGCCAGGTACCGCTCCACCTCCCGGCTGATGGTCAGGTCCTGGTCGAAGCCGATATAGAAAAGCGGAACGGAAATTGATCGCTGATCATGAAGCCGGGGTGGGGCCTCTCGAAATGCCTCTTCCCACTCGGGCTTCGACTGCATAGTCGCGGAATCCGAGGGGCGCATCGTTGGTAGCAAGGGTTGGATGAGCGCTCTGCGATTCCGGGCGCTGGGCCGGAACGGATTCACGGTGGAGGCTGAGGTCGTGTTGTTGCTCGCCAATCCTGAATCCTCCCTTTGACAAGAATCGTTCTCGCTGCGCAGGGTCACCCATGACTGGGGCAACTCTCTCAGATCAGTTCGTCCGCCGGACGGCGCCTTCGCTGTAACCTCCTTTCCTTCTCCAGTTACCTTCGTTCCCACAGATGGCTGCTATGTTGCTCCTTGGTTTGCGGGTCAGCCTGTCTGTGGCGAATTAATACCGAGGCCGAATTTCACGCTCTGTAAGAGCAAGAGGACTCTGAGCCGTCTGAACTGCCTGGCTGCGAACGGATCAGACGAGTCGATCACACCAGTTTATACACTCAACCAGCGACCAGTTTCTAAACGAGTCACCTTGCCAGATTCACTTCCTTCAATGAAGTCTTTCGACCATCACGCAGCGATCGGTGTGTGGTACAAGCCCCGA
>VFZY01000314.1 GCA_016870915.1 Acidobacteriota bacterium
GACCACCCGCAAACGGGGCCGGAGCGTCAGTCCAGCTACGCACTCCCGGGCCACCGTAGCTCAGTGGCAGAGCAGCTGTTTCGTAAACAGCAGGTCACTGGTTCAAATCCAGTCGGTGGCTCCATATAAAACCCGAAATCGTGTGCCAAATCGTGTGCCACTTGCGGTAAAACCAACGGCCGGGCCTTTGACAGGTGGCGCAGGAAGGTGCAGACCTAGGGAAAGAGGCGGGGAGGGGCGAAACCGATGGAACGGGCGAAGGTAGAAGAAACCTCGTTCATGCATAAACGCCCGCGTTCCGCTCGGGATAGCTCTCGTACACATGCTCGAAAAGCGCCGCACACTTCTGGCTGTACAGCGGGTGGTCATAGGCGGTCGGCAGCGTGTCCAGGATGTCCTCAATCGCTAGCTTGAGTGATGACCGTGCCGCCGACTTCTGGCGCCAATTGAGTACCAGAAGTTGCTTGAGCCGTGAGAGCAGCATTTTGGCCACCTTCTTGACCTCGTCCCGTTCGTCCGTCGTCAACTCAGGCGCGGGCCGGGTCAGGATGTCGAAGATCACAAGCTCTTCTTCGCTGAGGTTCTCGCGCACGTGGCGCTCCTGCTCGTTGTCGAGGCTGTTCGACAGCTTGAGCAGCTCTTGGAAAAGCTGCTCGATGTTGCGGCTGCCGTTGTTGTAGCTCTCGATCAGTGCCTCGAACTTCTCGGCGAAGTCAGCGCGCGTACGGTTCAGGCGAACGAGTTTTTCCAACTTCGCAGCGATCGCGGCCTTCAACGCCTCGAGGTCGGTGTTCTTGTGCTTCGACTCCTTGAAGCGTTCGGCGAGCGCCTCGAAGTTGATCTTGGAGAGGTCGATGGCCGGTGGGCCACCTTCGCGGATCTGCATGCCCGTGATGGAGTCGTCGAGCAGTTCCCCGATCTGCTTCAGGATGGTGGCAATGTCCGGCGGATTGGGACTCAACTTGGCTCGGATAGCGGCGGCGAGCGTGGCGATGCCCGTGGCGCGCACTGAGAACTCGATCGCCGCCGGGTCCGGCTTCACGGCGCGGTAGAGCGTGCCGACGAACTTTTCGTGACCGAAGAACTCCCGCCGCAGAGTGTCGGGGCCGATCAGCGCATTGATGGCTTTTTCTATGGCCGACAGCCGCTCCATCCCGCGCAGCGGCAGGGCCTCCATGGCTGCGAGGTCGACGCCGTGTGCATCACAGAAGGCCGTGGCCGCCGCGATGGCTTCGCGGAGCGCGGCGACAAGCTGGGCCTTGTCCTTGACCGGGTTCGTTCCGCCCTTGCCGGCGCCGTAGATCGCCAGCGCCTTCTCCAGCGAGGCGAACACGTTCGCGTAGTCCACGATCATGCCGCTGTGCTTGCCTGGGAGTACCCGGTTGGCGCGGGCGATGGTCTGCATCAGCGTGTGGTTCCGCAGGGGCTTGTCCAGGTACATCGTCGAGCAGCTCGGCGCGTCAAAGCCGGTCATCCACATGGCGCAGACGAACACCAACCGCAGCGGGTCATCCGTGTCCTTGAACTTCTCGTCCAGGCCGGGTTGCGATTCGTTAATGCGCTTGCGGTGCGGCTCGATGTCGAGGCCGAGCTTCTTCATCTGCTCGATCTCGTTCTGTCCCGGCGAGACGACCACCGCCATGTCCGTTGATGTAAGCACTTCCAGCTGCTGGCGCAACGCCACCTGCTCGGCCTTGGGCAGGTCGTAGCGGACCAGTTCCTTCTGCACCCGCGCCGTCTCGGCCGCCCAGTGCTTCTTCACCTTGTCGTGCATCCTGAGCGCCGTGGCCTTGTCGATCGACACCACCATCGCTTTGCCCATGAAGCCGCGCCCCAGGAAGTGCCGCACGATGTCCTGCGCCACCGTCTCGAGTCGGTCATCGCGGGTGATGAGGTGGTATTGCCGCCCCAACACCTTCTCGAGCTTCTCCTCCTGCTCGGCGTCGAGGCCCGCGCCTTCGATCAGGTCGTAGATGTCGTCGTTGAGGTCGGGGTTGACCAGTTGCAGCTCCGGCGTGCGGTTCTCGTAGAAAAGCGGGACCGTCGCGCCGTCCTCCACTGACTGCTGGAAGTCGTAGATCGACACGTAGTCGCCGAAGACTTCCCTGGTGCGCTCCTCGCCCGCGATCAGCGGCGTGCCGGTGAAGGCCAGGAACAGCGCCTTGGGCAGCGCCGATCGCATGTTGAGCGCCAGGGTGTCGTACTGGCTGCGGTGCGCCTCGTCGGTCAGCACGATCACATCGGAGCGGTCGGTCAGCGCCTCCGGCGTCTGGAACTTGTGGATCAGCGTGAAGACGTAGCGATGGTTTCCGCGCAAAAGCTCGCGCAGATGCGCCCCGCTGGCGGCGTGGCACTGGTCGCCCTCCGCCTCGCTCACCGCGCCCATGGTCTTGAAGGTCTTGGCGATCTGCTCGTCCAGCTCCACCCGGTCGGTGACGACCACGAAGGTCCAATTGCCAGCGAGCTTGCGCAGCACCTTCTGCGCGAAGAACACCATCGAGAAGCTCTTGCCGCTGCCCTGCGTCTGCCAGAACACGCCGCCGCGCCCGTGGCCCAGCTTGCGGGCCTCCAGCATCGAGGCGATGGCATTGTTCACGCCGAGGAACTGGTGGTTCTGGCCGAGGATCTTCACCAGCCCCGCCTTGTGCTCAGAGAAAAGGGTGAAGTTCTCCGCCAGGTCGAGCAGGCGGCTGCGGTCGCAGGTGCCGCGTAGCATCACCTCCAGCGACACGCGGCGCGGTTCGTCCTCGCGCTCGATCCGCTTCCACTCGAAGAACCGCTCCCAGTCGGCGGTCAGCGAGCCGACGTGGCTGTCGGTGCCGTTGCTGGCGATCAAGAGGGCGTTGAACCAGAAGAGCTGCGGGATCTGCTGCTTGTAGTGGGTCAGGTTCTCGTCGAAGGCAGCCCGCGCCGGCACGCCGGGCTTCTTGAGTTCGACCACCACCCAGGGCAGGCCGTTGACGAAGCCCACCAGATCGGGCCGACAGGTGTAGAGGCTGCCGACCACGCTGAACTGGCTGACCAGCAGGAAGTCGTTCTGCTCCGGGTGCTCCCAATCCACCACGCGCAGGCGCTCAGTCTTCTGCCCGCCGTGCTCGCGGTCGGGGATGGAGACCGGGATGCCCTCCTTGAGCAGCCGGTAGACCTCGCGGTTGGCGGCCTCCAGGCTCATGGCCGAACGGTCGTGGGCAAGTTCATCAATCGCGTTCTGGATCGCCTCGGCGGGAAGGCCGGGGTTGAGCTTCGTAAGCGCCGCGCGCAGGCGGTCCACCAGCACCACCTCGCCCTTGGTCTCACGGCCGAGCGTGCCGCCCGCGCCGAAGGTCTCTTCCATCGCCGACACCGTCTGCCAGCCCAGCGTCGCAAACAACCCGATTGCGGGTTGTTCGACGAGCTGGTCTTCGGTGTAGGCGTTGGGGCTCATGGCAATGCCTTCACGACGGGGCGCAGCACCTTGTCCATGATGACGAGCCGCTGCTCCAGCCATGCGAGGTAATCGTTCCAGCGGGCTTCGTCCTCGATGGAGGCATCCGGCAGCCAGGTGGCAATGCGACAGGCCTTGGCGTCGGGCAGTTCCTGCCAGTCGAGCTCGAAGCCCAGCTGGCGTTCGATGTCCTTGCGCTGCTCCAGCAGCTTGGCGAAGCGGGCTTTGGCCTCCTCACCCGGCAAGAACAGCTCCACGCCCAGCCGCGAGTTCTTGGTGTTGGCGGTGACGGCCAGCCCGAGGCCGGAGCGCCCGAGCGAGTTGTTCAGCCAGTGCTGTGGACGGGGCTTCTGTGGCCGGATCTGCGGTGCCGTCTTCCCCAACCGCTCGATCAGCGCAGTCCAGAACTTGAGCTGCAATTGTTTGGTGGGTGATGCGGAGGCGGCGGCCCGTGCCTGCTCGCGGCCTGCCTTGGCCCAGTCGTCGGGCTTGGCCACCACTTCGAACTTGGGGGCCAGCGGTGAATTACCGATCCGCCACAACTCGACCTGCACGCCAAAGAAGCTCAGGTCGTCGGTAGTGTTCTCGTTGAGGAAGCGCAGCGCCGCCAAGTGCTCGGGCCGAAAGGTATCGACCACCCAGATCACCTTCCGTGCCCCTACACCCGCCGCGTAAGCGAGGATCTGCCCGAGGTGCGTGTGATCGGTCTCCGTAAGCTGATTCTCGATGATGACCTGCTGGTCACCGTCGGTGCACAGGATGTCGAGCTTGAAATCGCCGATCAGGTGTTCGGTCCCGACCAGCTCCAGCTCGCTCAGGCCGATCGCCTCGGCGAGCGCGGCGAGGTTCTCCTCCTGAGCCATCCACGGCGTGAAGTCCCGGGCTTCGTGCTCCCACGCGTTGCGAAGCGGCACGCGCACCATTTTTCCGAGGTCGAGTTTCTTGCCCATTGTCACAGTGCCTCCATGTCGATCTGGCCGGTGAGCAGGCGCGGCAGCAGCAGGTCGCGGGTGCGGCGGAGGTTTTGGATTTGCTGGCTGAGCGTTGCCAGTTCCGTGTGCAACGGCTCGAAATGTGTCGTGGCATCTTCGACGATCGGATTAGGAGGGCACACCAAATCAATTCCCTGCATGTCCTCCTTCGTCACCGACGCGAAGATTGACCCGTTGCCCATCATGTCGTCTTTGGTGAAGCGATTCCGCAATTGCTCCCAAAGGAATGCTTGGTAGCCGTTTTGATGCCGAATGGCCGACAGGCCTCGACCCAGCATGATCTGCTTGTTGGCGATGTTCATCCGCCCAACTGGTGCGCGAACGCTGAATAGGATGTCGCCCGGTTCAGCCATCCGTCCATCAGCCGTACAAAACAGTCGGTCAGATGGAAAGCGATCGCCAAAATCGGTGACACCTTGATGGAACACGACCCCGTTGCCATCCTCGTTGTA
>VFZY01000315.1 GCA_016870915.1 Acidobacteriota bacterium
TCAGCCGGAAGGTTGGATCCTGCGAGAGCCGCTCGGCATCGTTGACATCCTCGTAGCCGGCAATCCGGCTGTAGACGGACTGGCGCAGTAGGTCCGCCAGCGGAAGCTGGGTATTCTTGCCGCGCCGTGAGTCAGTCAGGTGTTGGGCAATGAGAGCACCGAAGCCCAGCCGTTCATCCAACTCACGCACCAGGATCAGACCACCATCGGAAGTAACGCGCGATCCCTGGAAGTCGATCTTGAGAAGGCCGTTGAACGAGAGCTGAAAGGGCTGGTTTTGTTTGTCACCCATTGGGTGCTGTCCTCCGCAGGGGTCTTCGCTGCCTTCAAACCCCTATCGATATTGATGCGGACGAGCATCCAGGAGATTCGCACGCGCGGCTCAAAACGGAAATGTGGGCTAAATTATGCACCGATGGAGACGCGGGCCACCTGAGTGATCGGCGTCGCGTCGGTGCTTGATCGGGCTGTTGACTTGGCGTAGCGTCTTGCTGAGGTGATGTTTTCCGGTGCCTCTCTGTAAGCGATAGCTGCTGTTGGACTAGTGGCGCATAAAAGTCTATGCACGGCTCTCAGCGCAACAGCGGAGTGGCGATGACGGGCCGGAAGCCTCCGCCATCGCTGCCGATCGAGCGGACGCGTTGCAGGAGCCGCTCGAAGATGCCGCGCTCGGGATAGTGATCGCTGTAGTGGACTCCGGTGCGCCCGCCGTGAGACCAGAATTTCACCGCCAGAAACAAGAACCGCAGCCGCGCCGTGGCCAAGGTAGTGTGCTTGCGCTGCTCGGCCGTTTCGCTGTCTTCGCGATTGAACAGACTCAGCCAGCAGTTCAAGTTGTAGGCCAGCATCGCGATTTGGAACCAGATGGCGTTCATCGTCCATCGATTGGACGGATGCGCCGCCAGACCCGCGTCGTTGTTGGCCTCCTTGATCAGGTTCTCCGACGTGGCCCGGTTCCGGTAGAAGCCCACCAGCGCATCCAGAGGCGCTTTCATGTTTGTCACGAAGACCCGGTAGCTGTACTCTGGCGTATCGAACAACTGGTACTGCTCGGGTTGATTGGCCGCGGCCGGTTCGGCTTTCTTCTCATAGCGCAAGGCCAGGAATCGGTAGGCCTTGTCCCATCCTTCCGGTTGGTATTCGAACTCGCATTGTCCATCGGCGTCGGTGCGTGGCGAAAGCTTCCATTTGGCCGTATTCAGCTTCTCCACCAGCCGCGGCGTCTTGCGCGCCACCACGATGAACTGACAGTTCCGCTTCTCATACGCCCGAACCGCCTCCTGGCAATAGAAGCCCGAATCGGCGCGTGCGTACACCGTTTTCACCCCTGCCGGCAATGCTCCCACCGCTGCCTCCAGATGCGCGGCGATCTCCTTCCCGCTCGGACGGTCCCCGGTGCGCAGCGACCCGGTGACGTATTCCTTGGTCTCGGCCAGAAACGTCAACATCGGCTGATAGCTCTTCTTGCCTTTCGCCTTCGGGTTGTAGCCCTTGCGTCCGCCCATCTGGTTGCCGAACAAGGTATGCACCGTCGTGTCGGTATCCAGCGTCGCCTCGCTCAGTTGCACGTTGGCCGCTTGCCAGACCCGGATCCGCATCTGCCGCTGCACCTCCAGCAGTTGCCTCGCCGCGCCCAAGTGCAGCGCCGACAAGAAGCGCCAGAAGGTCGATTGCACCGGCAACGCGACCACCTCCAGGATCCCAGTCAGCATCGGGTCCCAGCGCAGAAACCGCAGTTGGTTGAGCCGCGAGAATCCCGCGTAGGCGGCCAGCATCATCGCCAGCACGAACCGGTACATCGGCATGCTTGTCTTGCGCTTGACCGTAACGGTCTCCTCCACCAACTGCTGGAAGTTCAACTTCTCCAGCATATTGGCCACAGGCAACAATCCCCCGTAAGGGCTCAGATTCCTCGCCTCGAAGTCGTACGGCGTCGAAGCATTGATTTTATTGGCCTTCGCAGCCGCCTCGCCAACCCCTTGCGGGCCGGGCTTCCGGCCGCTATCCTGATCTTGTTTGTTTTCCATTTGGGTGCCTCCTGAGAGTCGGGTCCGCAGAGCGCCTACTCGGCGGCCTCTTCTGTTTTACCGCAGGATTCTCAGGGGTCCCAAGTGGTGTCAGACCCGATCTATCGACCCGCTCAACTCGGCGGCGTGCATAGTTTAGGTGGCAAGGTACGCCAGGTGGATGCCGAGCCAGGCAAGCCAAGCGAGCGTGCCGCCGAAGCGGAAGCGTCCGAAATCGGCGACGGCGGCACGGCGGCCGATAACCGCAAGATTTCCCTTATTCCAGTACTCAAAGCGAACCGGAGGCGATTGGCCCGCAAGGCGCGCCGCGATGACCCGAGCGGCAAAGGGCCCCTGCTGCATGGCAACGGGAGCGACGCCAGGCAGAGGTCCGCCGGCACCGGAGACGTGGGCGAGATCGCCCACGACGAAGATATCGGGGAAACCGGGGACCGTCAGATCGGGGCTTACCTTGACCCGCCCGGCACGGTCGAGTTCCGCGCCGCAGGCTTCGGCGAGCAGGGCACCGAGAGGTGATGAGCGGACGCCAGCGGCCCAGAGCACGGTTCGGGAGGCGATGCGCTCCGGCGCACCGTGCCCAGTGACCGTCACGCCGTTCTCATCAATGGATTCGACGCGGACACCGGTGCGGGGCCGAACGCCGAGTGCAACCAGCGACTCTGACGCCTGACGGGAGAGATGTTCCGGGAACTGCGGAAGGACGCGCGCGGCGGCGTCAAGAAGCAGAATGCGGGACTCTTCGGGGCGGATGCGGCGGAAGTCGCGGCGCAGTGTGTCGTTGGCGATTTCGGCGAGGGCTCCGGCGAGTTCGACGCCGGTGGGTCCGGCTCCGATGATCACGAAAGTGAGCCAGAGCCGGCGCTGGTGGAGGTCCGGTTCGAGTTCGGCCATTTCGAACGCGTTGAGGATGCGGCGACGAATTTCCGTGGCATCCTCGATGGACTTGAGGGCAGGCGCGAATGGGGCCCAGGCGTCGTTGCCGAAGTAGAAGTTGGCGGCGCCGGTGGCGACAATCAGGGAATGGTAAGAACTGGTAGCGCCACGGCGGGTGTGAACCACTTTGGCGTGAGGATCGATGCCGGTGGCTTCTTCCAACAGGACGGTGGCGTTCGACTGGCGGCGTAGAAGGGAGCGGATGGGCGTTGCGATTTCGCCGGGTGAGAGTCCTCCGGTGGCAGCCTGATAGAGCAGCGGCTGGAAGAGGTGGAAGTTGCGGCGGTCAACGAGCGTTACGCGCACGGGGGCGCGGCGCAGGGCTTTGGCCGCGGTGAGTCCTCCAAATCCGCCGCCAAGGATGACGGCGTGGTGCTCACCGGGTGGGCTCATTCTACTTCTTCGTCGTCGTCCGAGGCGGCTGGTTTGGCCGCGACGGGGTCTGGCGGAGGCGCGGCATAGCCCAGTTCGGCGAGCACTTCTTCGGCCGCGCGGCGTCCGCTCTGCATAGCACCGTTGATGGACGCCGTGGCGCGGTAATCTCCGCAGGCGAAGAGGCCAGCGTCGACACGCGTGGTCTGGACTTCGGCCGTCAGATCTGTCGTTTCGGGAAGTGCGTCAAAAAGGCGGTAGGTGCGCAGAAGGGGCCACTTGCGGGCATTCCGCCCGAACCAGCGCTGCAACTGGGCGCGTACGGCCAGGTCGAGATCCGCATCGGACTGCGTGGGTTTACCCAGCAGGGTAACTGAGATATTAATGAGTGCATAAGTAGGTAGACATCTGGTAAAATGGATCATGCCCAAGCGAGATGCCCGATCTCTTGATCACAAGACCTTGGAAGAGATCCGCATCCGCGCCGTCGAGCGAGTGCAAGCGGGCGAGAGTCCAGAGGTGGTGATCCAGGCACTGGGTTTTGCCCGGGCCTGCATCTACAACTGGCTTGCAGCCTACCGGGCAGGGGGATGGGGAGCGCTGAAAGCGCGGAAGTTGAACGGGCGGCCGCGGAAGATCAACGCCGGGCAGATGAAATGGTTGTACGAGACGGTGGTGGGCAAGAGTCCGGCGCAGTTCCGATTCGAGTTCGCTCTATGGACGCGGCAGTTGATCCAGGCGGTGCTGCGGGAGGAGTTCGGACTGAAACTGAGCCTGACGAGCGTGGGACGTCTGCTGGCGCAGATGGGATTGACGTGTCAGCGGCCATTGTTCCGGGCCACCGAGCAGGATCCGGCGCGGGTGGAGTATTGGCGGAAGCACGAATACCCCGCGATTCGAGCCGAAGCGCAACAACTAGGCGCGGCCATCTATTTTGGCGATGAATCCAGCGTACGGAGCGATTACCATAGCGGGACAACCTGGGGCAAGAAGGGGCAAACTCCAGTGGTGCAGCGGAGTGCCAAACGGGCCAAGGTCAACATGTTGTCGGCCATCACCGCCAAAGGTGAACTGCGCTTCATGCTCACCACCGCCAAGGTGGACTCGGATGTGTTTGTGGATTTTCTGGGCCGATTGATTCAGGGTGCCTCGGCGCCGGTGTTTCTGATCGTCGACGGCCATCCTGTGCACCGGTCGCAGAAGGTGAAGACGTTCGTAGGGGAAACCGGTGGCCGGCTGCGTTTGTTCTTCCTGCCACCCTATGCTCCGGAACTGAATCCCGATGAGCAGGTGTGGAACTACGTGAAGAACCACGGAATCGGGCGGATGTTGCTGCGCCAAGCGGACGACCTCAAGTGCGCCGTCCTGGCGCGCCTACGATCCCTGCAACGCCTGCCCTGGACTATCAAA
>VFZY01000316.1 GCA_016870915.1 Acidobacteriota bacterium
ACACTCTGTCATAGGGGAAAGCCGCTCCTCTCTTCGCACAACTTTTACTAGAAAAATCAGTTATGCCAGAGAATGCGGCTTTCCGCTACACTTCCCGTGAGAAAAACGGGTTAGGCGTTCCGGTGAGAAAACGGGCGGCATCGTCCGCGTAGTCGACGGCGCCCGCCTCAAACTCGAAGGGTCGCGCGTGCGCCTGCCAGCCGGTGGCGCGAGGCCGTAGAGATGGCCACAGGTCGCGGCGGACGTAGAGATAAGCCGCGCCGGGACCCCCGCAGAGCCATTTGACGGAGCCCCCGGTGGCGAAATCGACGCCGAGAGCGCGGACATCGACGGGAACGGCGCCGGCGGATTGATAGAGGTCGGCGATGACCAGGGCGCCCACCTCATGGGCTCGCCGGACAATAGCTCCAAGATCGCGGATTTCGGACGTGCGAAACGTCACGTGGGAGACCGAAACCAGTTGTGTCCGCTCATCAATGGCCTCAATCAGGCCGCCGGGCGGGGCCACAACCACCCGGGCGCCGCTGGCGTGGTGAACGTACTGATTCGACGGGAAGTCCGCGTCTTCAGTGACCAGACCGTCGCGGGGGCCCCGCCAGTCGAAGCAACTGAGCACCAGGGATTGGCAAAGGGAGACGTTCTGGTGCATGGTGACCTCGCCCTCGCCCGCTCCGATGATGCGGCCCACCAGATTTCCCACGCTGATGGGCATGCGCCACCAGCCTTCTTCCCAGGCCCGTATGGAGCGGGTGGTCCACTGGCGGGAGAACTCGGCCAGCCGGGCTTCGGTGCGGCGCGGCATGGCTCCCAGCGAGTGGCTGATCATGTGGAGCGTGGTGGCAAGGGTGGGAAATTCGGCTCGCCAGTGGAGAAGGTCGTCAGGCATAGGGGTAGTTTAGGGATCGAGGCGGGTAACCCGGATGGCGCCTTTCCCCCAGACCGTCTGCCGGCCGGCGCCGGTGTACTGGGCCGCTTCAAAAAAAGGAACGAACCCGGTGAGGGGGCCTTCATAGACGGCCCAGCCGATAAAGCCGCCCAGGGGGTGGGTCTGCCCGGTGCGGGTGCTGGTGCGTTCGCTCCGGACGGGGGACAGGTGGTGGTCCGCCAAAACGACTTGCCTCGCGAGTTCGCCGAAGGCCTTGAAGTCGAGTGCGAGGGGAGCCCCGCCGTAGAGGGAACTGAGGGTGGCGATACGGTCCCGGACACGGGCGGCAATGGGCTGGAAATCGGGCCGGCCGGGGTCGGCGAGGCCCTTGATCTCAGTGGCGGTGAGAAAGTCGATGCGCAGCCGGTGGCAAGGTGGACCCGGTTCCAGCGAGAGTGTGACGGGTGGGTGCTCGATCAGGTGGTCCAGCCGGACGCGGGGGCGGCCCGGGCCCAGGCCATCCTTCCCAAGGCCTCTCAGAGCGGCGCCCAGGTGGCGGAAGGTAAGATCGGCGGCGAAGTAGTTTAGATCGAAGTAGAAGGAGGCGCCGGCGGGTATTTCGGCGCCGTCGAGATGGGCGGCGCGGAGGACGAAGGGGCGCGGCGGGGCGGCCAGGCCGCTGGGGCCGCCGGTTGCGTGGGGTTCAAACAGCCGTGTGTACGGGCAGTCGAGGCGGCAGGTTGCCGGCTCCGCGCAGTCCGGGGGGCAGACGCTCCGTCGAAGGGTAAGCCCCAGGGCGCCGCGCAGGATGTTGGCAGCCTTGCTTTCGGGGAAACGAACCCGGTCAAGGGCGGTGAACTCGAAGCGGAGGGGGCGGAACCCGAGAGTGAGGCTCACTTGGGAACGAGGCGGAAGCCCGAGTCCAGTTCCTGGTGCCGGAACAGGATCTGGTGGATATTGAACGGGTTGGTGGGCTGCCCGGTGATGGAGTTCCGAAGCACCTGGAAGACATGCCCGAGTCCGGCGGCATCGTCGATGTCGATGTCGGCCACCCAGTCGGCCCCGTTGGAGAAGAAAGTGAGTTGCAGATTGCCGTAGTCGTCCGAAGACTTGAAGCTGGTGTCGGACTTGAAGCCGGCGGGAGGAGTGTGAAGGCCGCCCGGCGCGGGGCTGAACAGCCGGTCATTGACGCTATTCTTGGTCTCCTCGCGCAGTTCGCGGCTCACCTTGACGAAGAATCGGTCGCCGCGCACTTCGTTCAGCTCCTCGAGATACGAGAGCACGGTGCGATTGTTGCCAAAACGGGTGCGCCCCGTTTTCGCCATGATATTCATGGCTCCGGCGCGGCGTGTGTCATCCAGAGCCTTGAACAGATTCTCCCCGGCCTTGCCGGCATAGCCCAGCACGTTGGCGCTGGCGCTGAACAGGCTCTGGGCGCCCGCCGCGAGTGCCGAAAAATCCGGGAACCGCGGAACCGACTTCCAGAGGTCAAAGGCGAAGTAGAGTTGTATCTCCACCGGTTTGTCGCTTTCAAGAACCGACACGAAGCGGCTGGTTGGTAAGTACGTGGGCGGGTCGCACTCCAGGCGGTAGACGCCGGCGGGCAGGTCGCGAATGAGGATTCGCTTGGAGCCGTCGACGCCGCGGATGGCGCGCGAGGCGCCGCCGTTGGTGGGATAGAGGAGAAGATCGACGGGTTCGGCGATGCGGTCTCCGTAGAGATTGAAGAGGTCGAGGCGAAGGCTACCAGCCATGGGGGCAGTTTACTAGTTTTCGCGACGCGCCGTGTAGCAGTTGGAAACGGGCATTACAATAAGAGGTGTCATGAAGACTCTGCTGTTCCTGTGCGCGGCCGCCGTTCTTGCGGCGCAGAACACCGCGCGAAAGCCTCAGTCCGCACCCGGTTCGGCCCCCGCGCCGGCGCGGGACAGCTCCGGCATAACGCGGGAACAGGCCGATGAGATGATCCGTGAGCTGCGCGAGATCCGGAGGGTGCTGGAACGGGCGACCACTCCCCAACGGCAGGAGCCGCAGCCGGATCCGAAAGCGAAGGTCACAGTCAGCGGCGGGTACACGATGGGTTCGCCCACGGCGCCGGTGACCATCGTCGAGTATATGGACTATCAGTGCAGCTTCTGCCGCCGCTACCACATGACGTCTTTCCCGGAAATCAAGAAGAACTTCATCGATACCGGCAAGGTGCGATTCGTGGCGCGGGACCTGCCGCTCGATTTTCACAAGAACGCGTTCCACGCGGCGGAAGCGGCGCGATGCGCCGGCGATCAAGGGAAGTTCTGGGAGCTGCGCGGGCTGCTGGTGAGCAACGCCGACAAGCTGGAGCGTGGGCAGGTGGATGGCTACGCGGCGTCGGTGGGTCTGGACATGGGCAAGTTCAAGGGCTGCATGGATGGCCACACGCATAAGGCGGCGGTGAATCGCGACATCGCCGAGGCGGGCGCGTTGAACATCAACGGAACGCCCGGGTTTGTGATTGGCAGGACGACGCCGGACGGCGTGGATGGGACCATTCTTCTGGGCGCGCATCCCTATCCCGCGTTCGAGACGCGGATCCGGGAGTATCAGTAATCGCCCTCGGGTTCGTTTTCAAGCGACTCCAACTGGTCCGCCTGTTCGGAGTAACGCTTGAGGACCCGGACGCAGTTGCCGGTGGAAAAGCCCGCCAGGCGTAGGCGGCGATAGGCGGCGGCCATGCCCTTCGGTTCAGCCAGGATCTCAGGCAGCGAACGGCCGCGATACTTGCGCTCCAGGAACTGCTGGATCATCGCCACCTCATCGGAACCCGCGAAGACTTGAGCGACCGCGGTTTCCGCCGTGCGCCGGGAGACGCGATGCTGGCCCAGGTCCCGCAGGACGCGGAGACGGCCGAAACCCTGGTTGTCCTTGCGTGCGGCGGCGTAGGCTTCGGCGTACTTCCGGTCATTCACCGCGCCGTACTCGCGCAGCTTGTCGAGCACGGTTTCAACGTCTTCCTCTTTTTCGGCCCGGCGGCGCAGGCGTGAGCGGATGTCGCCGGCGGACATGGCGCGCGCGGCGGTGAGCTTCAGCGCGTATTCCCACAGGGCCGTGGCGTCGAGCTTTTTCTGCCGGGCGGGGCGCGGACTCACGGCGCGGCTTTCCGGGCGCTCATTGTCTCCAGGTAAGCCGCCCGGAAACGTCCCTTGGCGCGATGGAGCATCACGCGCAGGTAATCGGGGTCGACGCCCAGACGCCTGGCGATTTCGGATTTGTCCACCTCTTCGAGGAATACCATGCGGAGCAGGTCGCGGTCTTTCTCCGGCAGGACGCCGAGGATGCGGGTGACGATGCGGCGGTTGTCCTCATTGGCCAGCGGCATGCCGGGGTCGGTGCGGTCGTCAGCGGGCTCGGCGGCGTTTTCGGGAATCTGCGGGTGGCGGGTTTCCTGGCGGATATGCTCCATGAGCACGTTGTTTGAGACTGAATGGACAAAGCCGCCCAGGCGTTCCGGGGGCACGATTTCGCCCCGGCGGGCCAGACGAATGACGCGCATCAGCGTCTCCTGGCTGATGTCCTCGATCAGTTCAGGCGACCGCACCTTGGAGCGGAGCTTGAGATAGAGCAGTTCGTGGAAGTAGCGGGTGAAGTGGCGTTCGGTCTCCGGGTCCGCGGCGACCAAGCCGTCGAGATACTCCCTGGTAAACCCGGTGAACGTCACATCCGCACCTGATCCATGTTATTAATGAGTGCATAAGTAGGTAGACATCTGGTAAAATGGATCATGCCCAAGCGAGATGCCCGATCTCTTGATCACAAGACCTTGGAAGAGATCCGCATCCGCGCCGTCGAGCGAGTGCAAGCGG
>VFZY01000317.1 GCA_016870915.1 Acidobacteriota bacterium
CGGCTGGTGGACCAGGAGCCCGATCGCGCTGACTACCTCCGCGATCTCTCGGTCTCGTTCAACAAGCTCGGCGATCTGATGAGGGCGCTGGGGCAGGGGGCGGAAGCCCGGCGGTACTACGAACAGGCGCTCGCCATCCGCCAGCGGCTGGTGGACCAGGAGCCCGATCGCGCTGACTACCTCCGCGATCTTTCCGTGTCGTTCGAGCGCATGGGCGACATGCACCAGGAGTCAAGCCCCGGCGAGGCGCGCCGGTTCTACCGGCTCAGCTTGTCGAATTGGGAGCGGCTCTGTCAGACGGACCCTGAAAATGTCGACTTCCAGACTGGCATCGTGATCCCCCTGGTGCGTCTCGGCGACCGCGACTCCCTGCAACGCGCCTTCGACATCCTCTTCCGGCTGGTGTCGGCAAACCGGCTCAGTCCCGACAAGCAGCAGTGGCTCCCCGCCGTCGCCGGTGCCCTGCTCAAAGTGAACCCCTCCTGGCGGCCTCCTCAATTTGGCGCTACCGGCGGCGCGCCGTAATCTGATTCCACGCCGCGGCGCGCCAGTGGACGCTCAGTGACTGGTCACCAGTGCCCTGTTCGCCGCTTGAACCAACATGATGGTTGTAGGTACAAAGAAGGAAACGCTATGATCACGCTCAGCCTGACCACGATCGGAACCTCCACCGGCACCATCCTGCCGAAAGAAATGCTGGCGCGCCTGAAGGTGCAGAGTGGCGATACCCTCTATGCCATTGAAACGGCGCAAGGCTACCTGATCCGGCCATCACGGAGCAACTCAATGCTGGCCGCGAGTTCATCAAGGAACACCGGGACACCTTCAAAGCGCTCGCGAAATGACCCCGGCGGCGGCGGGACTCATTGACACCCCGGCCGCCTACTCCATCCCACCCCGCTGCGCCACCTGCGTCCGGCTCAGCGACGCGGCATAAGCGGCCAGCCCCTTATACAGCATCTCCGCGATCCGCTGCCGGTGCTCCGGCTTGCTCAACTGAGCCTCTTCCCGGGGATTGCTCAGGAACCCGATCTCCGCCAGCACCGCCGGCACCTCCGCCCCCATCAACACAATGAACGGAGCCTTCCGAACCCCCCGGTCCCGCGCCCGCGAAGCCATCGCCGACTGGATCCTCATCGCGAAATCGCGCGATTCGACAATCTTGTCGTTCATCACGATCTTCTGATTCAGGTCCTTCAGTTCGTGGATGCTCATCGCCGCCGTGGCGTTCTCCCGCGCCGCCACCTCAATCGCCTGCTTCGACGTCGTGTGGCTGAGATAGTACGTCTCCACCCCCGTCGCCGACCGCAGCCCCGACGAATTCGCGTGAATCGAAAGGAACAGGTCCGCCCCGCGCTCACGCGCCAGGGCTGGCCGCTGTTCGAGCGCCACATACCGATCGTCCTCGCGCGTCAGAATCACCTCGGCGCCCAGCCGGGCTTCCACCAGCGCCGCCAGCCGCCGGGCCACATCGAGCGTCAGATCCTTCTCACGCAGCCCTCCAGGACCCGTACTGCCCACATCGTTGCCGCCGTGCCCCGCATCGATCGCCACGCGGCGTAGCTTCAACCCCAGCGCGCGAATCAGGGACTGCTCGGCCCGGCGTGCCGCCGTGGCCGCCGCGGGAGCCGCCGGAGGCGGAAGCGTGCGTTCAGGGACCGTCCGTTCAGTGATAGCCGGCTCAGGAACCGCCACGCGGGCCTCCGTCCGCTCCGGCTGCGGAGGGAACGGCACCCGCAAAACCTGCTTCTGAAGCGCAATCAACACCGTGGGAACAGCGGGGGAAGGGTTCGCCGCATACAGACGCGGCGGGGTGATCAGAGGAATCCGCACCGGCCGGGCCGTGGGCAGGACCACCGGGGTCCCCTTTGCCCGCACCTCGATTACCAGCCGGCCGCTGTCGGTGCGCGACGTTGAGAACCGCACGTCGGCCGATACCAGGTCCAGCACGATGCGGGTCACCTGCTCCTGATTGGCCGCCACACGGATCTGCCGCACCAGCGCATCGCCCACCGGAATGGTGTGCGTCCGCTTCAAGTCACCCAGGCCATGGCGCGTTCCGGCAAAGTCGAAATAGAGGCGCGGAGGCTCCTTGGCGCGGCCCGGCGTAAACGCCATCTCGCCCTCCACGTCCACCGTCACACGCGTCGCACGGGGCTCCGACACAACGCGCACCTGCGTGATGAGTGCCGGCGTCGCACCCAGCGGAGGCGTATGAAGAAGCGGAAGCGCACACAGGGCCACGGCCAGCAGCCTTGCGCCCGAGTTGTGGTTCCGCGCCCGCATCGCCGTCTACTGCATCACCAGATGCACTCTCCCTTCGCTGTCCGTGAACTCGGTGATCCTGCGCACGGGCTCGGCGGGCGGCGCGCTTTGCGCCACCTGCGTCGCGGCCTGCTTCTTAGCCTGCGCGTAAAAGTTGTTCACCCGCCGCACATACTCATAGGTTTCGGCGTACGGCGGAATCCAGCCGTAGCGTTGCACCGCTCCCTCACCCGCGTTGTAAGCCGCCACCACCAGGCGCTTGTCCGTAAACAGAGTGTTCAGGAAGCGTATGTACCGGATGCCGCCCTCGATGTTCTGCCGGGCGTCCCAGACATTCCGCACGTCGAACCGCCGGGCGGTGGCCGGCATCAACTGCATGATGCCCTGCGCCCCGCGGTGCGAGATGGCGTGGGGATTGTAATTGCTTTCGGCCCGGATCATGCTGTGCACCAGAAGCGGGTCCACGTCATAGGCCGCTGCTGTGTGGTCAATGAACTGGCTGAGGGTGCCCGCCTGTTCCGCGCCCGGGCGCGCTGAGGGCTTCGTTGCCACCACCGGGGCTTCCACTACGCGGGCTTCCACCGCCACCGCCTCCACAACGCGGGGCTCAATCACCCGGGTCGTGATCGCCGGCGTGGCTGTCACGGACTGCACCAGACGCCCTGTCCGCCGGTCCGCACGCACCTTCAGGGTGACCCGTCCATCCGCCGGTGCCGAAGCGAAATTGGCGCCCGGCAGCGCACCGGCCATCGCCAGCGCCACCAGAACCCGCCCCGCACCTTGCAAACAAATGTGCATGTTTTTGTTTTTATTCAGTTTAGCCCCCGCCGCCGCATCTTGGCAAACGCTTCCACTCCCAAACGCGAGGACAGCCGGCCAGAGACCGGATGCTATGATTCTCTCATGGCGGATACCGCCGCATTTGTCCTGATCGGCGGCCGCAGTTCTCGCATGGGAAAGGATAAAGCCGCCTTGCCCTACGCCGGCGGCCTGCTGGGCCATCACGTGGGCGCCCTGGCGCAACAGGCGGCCGGCCTGGTCACCTTCATCGGCCCGCGCGCCCGCTGGCAGGGAATCTTCCAGCCCCTCGCGGAAGATCTGCGCCCGGGGCAGGGCCCGCTGGCCGGCATTGAGACCGCCCTCTCCATCACCGTGGCCCCCTGGAACCTGATCCTGGCCTGCGACATGCCGGAGCTGGGCGCGGACTTCCTGGCGCATCTGCTCCACACCGCGCAACGCCGGGGTGCACCGGCCCTGCTCGCCGCCGGGCCCGAAGGGTTGCCGGAGCCTCTTTGCGCGGTCTACCACCGCGATCTCCTGCCCGCCATCACCGGCGCGCTCGATCGCGGGGTCCGGAAAGTCACCCAGGGTATCCCCGAATTCACCCTGGAGCCGCTGCCGCCGGGCGACGCCCACCGCCTGCTCAACCTGAATACTCCCGAGGAATGGAGCCGGCACGCTGGCGCCGCCATCCGCGCATGAGCGAACGGTTCCCACACTACATCGAATTCCGTCACGTCTATAAGACGTTCGACAGACCCGTTTTAGCCGATTCCAATTTTCATGTCCGCCCCGGCGAGACCGTGGCCATCATCGGCCGCAGCGGCGTCGGCAAGTCCGTCAGCCTGGGTCTCATCATGGGGTTCCTCCGCCCTGACCAGGGCCGGATCATCGTTTCCCACCAGGATGTGACGGACTTTTCCGAGGGCGAAATGCGGAACATCCGCAAGAAGGTCACCATGGTCTTCCAGAGTGGAGCCCTGTTTGACTCCCTCACCGTGGCCGAAAACATCCTCTTCTCGCTTGAACTCCGCGACGACTACGACGAAGCCAACAAGGAAGACGTCGTCCGCGGCCTGCTGGGCATGGTGGACCTGGAGGACTACGCCGAAGCCTATCCCACCGATCTTTCCACCGGCTACAAGCGCGCCGTCGCCATTGCCCGCGCCATTGCCGCCCAGCCCGAATGCGTTCTCTACGACGAGCCCACCACCATGGTGGACCCCATCATGTCGGACCATCTGGGCAACCTCATGCTCCGGCTGAAGCAGCAGTTGCGCCTCACCTCCATCGTCGTCACCCATGACCTGGACCTGATGTACAAAGTGGCGGACCGCGTCGTGGTGCTGCACCAGGGCCAGGTCATCTACTTCGGCCCCGTGGCCGGCCTGGAAGAGTGCCCGCACCCCCATGTCCGCGAGTTTCTTATTAATCAGACCGTTGGTTAGTAGACATTGAGTTCAACCTGCGGCGTACACGGTGTCCTTGGTCAGGAAGAACATTTTGATAGTCCAGGGCAGGCGTTGCAGGGATCGTAGGCGCGCCAGGACGGCGCACTTGAGGTCGTCCGCTTGGCGCAGCAACATCCGCCCGATTCCGTGGTTCTTCACGTAGTTCCACACCTGCTCA
>VFZY01000318.1 GCA_016870915.1 Acidobacteriota bacterium
GCAAAACCGTGGGAGCCGGAGGGAGCCCGTTCTTGTTGCGAGTCTGAGAATTCACGCTGATTCCTATTCTCGCCCTGCTCAGTAATTAAGGCCAGGGGAGTTGTCTCAGCTATGTTGGCACGGAGGGCGGGGCCGTCACGTTCTAAAGATCTCCGTCTAACCGAAACCTGGGTCGTTCGTCTACGCAGAGACCTTGCAATTGGGTGGAATGTCTTCTGACATGCCTCCGAAACGTCAGAACCGGCTCGAGCTTCTCCGGGGAAACGCTGGACATGCTGGTCTTACGAACCCTTCGATTCCGACCCGCTCACGGGCACCAGGTCGCGAAGTGGGAGCCTGCCGGTGGCGGAGTGGAAGCAGATGGCGGCCACCATCGCCCGGGTGATGTGGCCGGCCCGGTGTCGTGATGACGCGGGCGAAGCCTCTCGACGTTCAGGTGGCCGACTCTCTTGGCGTGAGCGTTTTCAGGCGTTCGTCATCTCGGCCTTTCGGAGGCGCCGGCTGCTGCTGGCGATGCTTGGAATCTACGGCGTCCTGAGCTATTCGGTGGCGCCGAGAATGCCGGAAATCGACATTCGAATGGCCCTGGGCGCCTCTCGAGCGGCGATTTGCCGGCAGGTGGTACGGAACGTGGCGGCGCCCGTCGCAGGCGGCCTTACCCTGGGACTGCTCGCCAGTGCCGGGGCCTTTCGGCTGGTCGAGAAGTTTCTCTACGACCAGGGCATTCGACGGAGCCGTGATCGCGGCGGTGGTGCTGGTGGTTGGGGCTTCAGCGGCCCTGGCGGCCTTCAAGCCTGCCCGCCGCGCAGCCACCATCGACATGACCGCGTTGCGGCTCGATTAGCTTTTAAGCAATAATCCGGATCCGGGCACCGGAGTAGTCCGTGATCCGGCCGGCGACCACCGCCCCTGGGATCCGTGCCGCCAACTCCCCGGCTTGCTCCGGGGGAAGCGTGATCAGAAGACCGCCCGAGGTCTGTGGATCGTACAGCAGATCCAGGAGCGCCGGGTCCATCGGGCCCACTGTTTCCGTGCAGGATTCCGCGAACTGCCGGTTGTTCCTGAGGCCGCCTGGAATCGCGCCAGCGCGCGCGTAGTCCAGAGCGCCGGGCAGCAGCGGCACCGAAGCTGCATCCAGTTCCACAGTCACACCGCTGGCGATGGCCACCTCGCGGGCGTGTCCGATGAGGCCGAAACCCGTGATATCGGTGCAGCCATGCACCTGGCAGGTGGACATGGCTTCCGCGGCTTCCCGGTTGAGCCGGGTCATCGATTCGACCGACCGCGCCACATGCTCCGCCGATGCCAGACCGCGCTTCAGGGCCGTGGCGATTACGCCGGTCCCGATCGGCTTGGTGAGAACGATAGCATCACCCCGCCGCGCGTGGGCATTCGCACGCACGCGGTCCGGGTGGACGACGCCGGTGATGGCGTAGCCGAACTTGATCTCGTCGTCGTTCACGCTGTGGCCGCCCACCAGCGCGCAGCCGGCTTCGATCAGCTTGCGTGCTCCACCTTCGGCGATGCCGCTCAGCACATCAAGGTCGCCCTTGCCGGGATAGCAGAGGACCGAAAGTGCGGTCAGCGGCCGGCCACCCATCGCGTAGACATCGCTTAAGGCGTTCGCCGCGGCGATCGCTCCGAAGGTTGCCGGATCGTCGACAATCGGCGTGAAGAAGTCCACGGTCTGGATGAGGGCACACTCCGGGCTCAGGCGGTAGACGCCGGCGTCGTCGGAGGTGTCAAACCCCACCAGGACGTTGGCGTCAGCCACGCGGGGCAAGCGGTCCAGCAGATTGCCCAACACCGTTGGGCTCAGCTTGGACGCTCAACCGGCGGCTTTCACATGTGCGGTGAGCTTGCGTGGATCGCTCATTCTGAATCCTTTACTTTACGCCAAACAGGGCCCGGTCCCCATGCCGGGGTTACGGCTCGATTGTGGTATGGGGCGCCTTCGTGATACGCTCGGCTTTTCGAGCCGATTCTCGGCAATTCCCGCAAGGAGCGCATGACCATGAAACGCAGGATTCTGCTGGTTGCCGCGGCCGGGGCACTCTGCCTCAGCGCGCAGCAGGCCGCGCCGCCCAAGACCCACCTGAAGGTTGGGGATGAGGCGCCCGACTTTACACTTCCCTCCACCACCGGCAAGCCGGTGAGTCTCTCTTCCTTTAAGGGCCAAAAGAACGTGGTGGTGGCATTCTTCCCCGCCGCGTTCACCGGTGGTTGAACGAAGGAAATGACCGGATACCAGGCTGGTATCCAAAAGTTCGGTGAGATGGAGACTCAGGTGATTGGGGTTTCCACCGACAACCTGCCCAGCATCAAGTATTGGACCGACAACGTGATCAAGACCGAGTTCCCCATCGCGAGCGACTTCATGCGCAAGACCGCCACCGCGTACGGTGTTCTGATGCCGGAACGGGGCATCGCCAACCGGGCCACGTTCGTTGTCGACAAAGAGGGCAAGATTGCCTATATCGAGGAAGGATCGTCGGCTGTGGATACGTCGGGCGCCGCCAACGCCTGCAGCCGGTTGAAGAAGCATTAGCCGCTTGGATCGCGTACTCGTCACCGGAGCCCAGGGCTGCATCGGCGCCTGGGTGGTGCGCAAACTGATCGAGAGAGGTCATGAGGTTGTCACCTACGACCTCTCCACCGATCTTGCGCGCCTGGATCTGATTTCTCCCGGGCTCGACCGGCGCGGGTTGCGCCAGGAAACCGGGCGTATTGAGGACACAGAGCGCCTCAAGACGCTGGTTCGCGAGCAGGGCGTGGGGCACATCGTTCACCTGGCTGCGGTCCTGATGCCGTATTGTCAGGCGAATCCTGTGTCCGGCGGCCTGATCAATGTGGTGGGAACCCTGAACGTGTTCGAAGCGGCTCGCGATGCGGGCCGGCCGGTGCGCGTGGTTTACGCTTCGTCGTCCGCCGTCTGGGGACCTGAGGACGCCTACGAGGCCCGGCCCCTGAATGAGGGCGATCAGGCGCGGCCGGCTACCCACTACGGCGTCTTCAAGTACGCCAATGAGGAAAATGCCAGGGTGTTCTATTCGTCGAATGGCATTTCGAGTGTTGGGCTGCGTCCCTGGGCGGTCTACGGGCCGGGACGGGATGCCGGTCTTACCGCGGACCCCACCCTCGCCATGCGCGCAGCAGCGGAACGCAAGCCGTTCCACATCCGGATTTCCGGATTCATGGACATGCAGTATGTGGGCGATGTCGCCGAGACCTTCCTGCACTGCTTGTTCGCTGACCTGTCTGGTGCGCACGTGTTCAACCTGGTGGGTGACATCCTCCGCATGGAAGATCTGCCCGGGATGCTCGAAACCCTGCGGCCCGGCGCCCAGGGGCTGATCACCTGCGGTGGCAACGCCGTGCCGGTGGCCTACAAGATGGACGATTCGGCGCTGAGGCGGCACGTGCCGGGAATTCCGCGAACGTCCTTTGAAGACGGCATGCGGGAGACGGTCGAAATCTTCGAGCGCGCCCGCTAGCTGGCCGGTTCCCCTGTGAGAAGGCCGCGTGCTTCGATTTTTTGCGGATCGAAGCCATGGACGCGCAGGACGTCTCGCACCGAGTCCAGGTCCGAATCATAGGCCGGGAATGTGACTCCGGCCGCATGATCGATCTCCGGATTGACGGGGAAGGGAAGTTCCGCCAGCGCCTCCAGCAGGTCTTCCAGGTCGCGGGGATCCACAGGAATCCAGACCGCCACCAACTCTCCACCCCTGCCCGAAAGAACCGGGCCTTGCCAAACGCTCATCGTTATCACCTCGATATCGAAGCACCTGGCTTGCCGCCTGCTGTCCTTGCCATCCCGGAACCTGGCCGCAAAAGCAAAAGCCCCGCGGCCAAAGGCCCGCAGGGCGTTACATCCCGTTCAGCGGCTCGCCTTTAGCATTTTTTTAACGTGGTTGCAAGTAGCTGACGCCCGCAAGCGGCGTCTAAATCACTCCACGTACAAGTTCAGAGTATCAGTGCCTTTCGCCGCGCGCAAGACCTAATCGGGTTCGGTGAACAAAAGGTGGGCTTCCGGGCTGGTTCTCGGGTTCGTTCCTGCGAGCGACGCGAAGGAAGAGTTCCAACTGGTCCCGGAACGGCAAACCGGCTGTAACGCTGTCGATGGCCGCGCCGTCGACAAACTCCATGACAAGGGCTGGCCAGGAACTGGCGTTCGCGAAGAAAGCGTTCACGCCACCGCGGGTGGTCGGAATCAACTCGTAGCAGCTTAACCGCGGCCCGCTGGTCGATTTCGCCATCATGCCGCTCAGCCAGATAGACGGCGCCCATGCCGCCGTGTCCGATCAGGCGAATCAGCCGGTATGGGCCGCATGCGGGAAGGTCCGCCACGAAGGCAATGGCGGCGCTGGCGTTTGCCGCTCCTCGAAGACCCTGCTCCGTTCCTCGGGGGCAACCGGCGACCTCGTGAAAAGGTTGAGTCAGGGATACGTCCAACAGCGATTTCCTTTCCCGGCTCTCAGAATTCCATGTCCCGGCCTGTTCGTGCCTCCGCGAGGATCCTCCCGGATGCGTGCAGATTTCCCTGTCACAGCAAAGTGATAATGTCCCCTTAGAGCAAAGTAGAAATGTCCCCTTGACAGCCTCAGGCTTGGAGGATGCAAGAGGACCAGCTACTGATGACCCAGCGTGAGCGGGACCGATTGGGGACGC
>VFZY01000319.1 GCA_016870915.1 Acidobacteriota bacterium
CCCCTTTCTCCACCATGGTTGCCAGCAGCTTCCGTACCCACCGCTCGCTCACACCCATCCGCTGGGCCGCTTCCCGCTGGGTCACCGTTCTCTGCTGCGCCTGCTTTAACCAGTGCAGTTCGTCTCGCTCCCTCTGGCTCATCGCTATTCGTTCCATCCTTCTGCCATTAAAGGCTGTCAAGAGGAACTTTCTACTTGGCTCGATTAGGAACTTTTCACGTGGCCGCGACACAGACCGCTCTGAGTTTGAAATAATTTCAATTTCGTGATAGATTAGTGCTCACCTATTCACAGGAAGAATAGCTCTTGGGGGGAGATCAATGGATTTCGCGGGTCTGCAGGGGCGTCTGTTGGGGGAAGCGCGGCGGCGCATCCGGGCGGGTGAGCTGACGGAGCGGGGTCTGGCTCGGGCCGCGGGCATCAGCCAGCCGCACCTGCATCAGGCATTGGGCGGGCGGCGGCGCCTGTCGATTGAGTACTCCGACAGGCTGCTACGGCGGCTGGACCTGACTGTGCCGGAACTGGTGGCGGCCGAGCAGCCGGGTCCCGTGGTCGGATACACTGAACTTCGATACACTGAACGACGATGAAACTCCAGCGGTTTGTGACCATGAGCGGCTTTGCGGCGGCGCTGAGCGGCGCGTTCTTCTTTTCGGGTGGCCTGGCGGCGCCGGGCGACGTGAGGGAGATTGTCAAGGGCGTCTGGTTTCGCGAAGGCGACCTGAAGCAGTACGGGCACTGCAACAACATCATCATCGAGATGAAGGACTATCTGGTGGTGGTGGATGCCAACTTCCCGAGCGGGGCGAAGCTGGCGCTCGACATGGCGAAGAAGGTTTCGAAGAAACCTGTGAAGTACGTGTTTGACACCCATCACCATGGCGACCACGCCTATGGGAACCCGGTGTGGACGAAGGCGGGCGCCATCACTCTGGCGCACGAGGGCGTGGCCGCGGAGATGAAGCGCTATGAACCCAAGCGCTGGCAGGAGGCGGCCAAGGACCGGGAGGATGTGCGGAGCCTGAACCTGAAGACGGCGGAGCCGCCCCGCGAGACCTTCAGCGGCGACCTGAAGGTGATTGAGGACGAAACGCGGCGGCTGGAGTTCCGGTTCTTCGGCTGGGCGCACACCCGCGGCGACGGCTTTGTCTATCTGCCGAAGGAGAAGGTGTTGTGCACGGGTGATGCGGTGGTGAACGGACCGTTCAACTACATGGGCGACGGCAACGTGAAGAACTGGCCGAACGTGGTGGAGCGGGCCATGAAGCTGGACGTGCGGCACGTGCTTCCGGCGCACGGCCCGGCGGGCGGCACGGAGATTCTGACCGGCGAGCGGCAGTTCATGCTGGAGATCCAGAAGGCGGTGGCGGCAGAGATCAAGGCCGGCCGCAAGCTGGACGCGCTGGTGAAGCGGGACAGCAGCAAGAAGGTGCTGGCGGTGAATGTGAAGCTGCCGGAATCGGTTCGCAACTGGGTGGGGGATTTCTTCCCGGACCAGGTGGAATCGGTCTACAAGGAGATCACCACGGGCAAGCCCGCCGGTGACCAGCAGTAGTAGGGGGCGTTCTCAATCAGGCCGTTGGTTAGTAGACGTGGTCCTGTGTAATCACCGTTCGGTTTGATCGATCGGCCAGAGGCCGACTCGGTACTCGGGCTTCGGGTTTTGGCCTTCAAGGCGGGCCCAGCCAACTCGACCTTTTCCAGCACAAGCCCAGGCTCAAAGGCATGGATGGCCAGCCCACTCCAGCCTCCCTGCCCGCCGGCAAGAAGTTCGCCTTCATGGAAAGGATGAACGCGCCCAAGCTGTGATTGGCTGTGTTAGAATTTGCAGCCATGAACTTCCAGGTGGAGCGGCCTCATCGGCTTGTCCCCCGCCCCGGTTTGCGGGCGGTATTGCTGCCGTGGCTCGTGGCACTGCCTATGGCCTGCGGCGTGTCTTCCGCGGCCACGGTGGGGGCATCCATCATTCCTGCCACCATCTTCACGGGCAGCGACTGCTCCACCACCGGGTCGAGCACGAAGTTCTCGATGTCTTGCGTCCAGGACCCCCACCGCATGACCGCATCGGTCATTGCGGAGTTCGGACTCCTGGCCGGCAGCATCACCACGAACTCTCTTGCCCAGGTAAACCTGTCGGCGTACACCGATGAAATCGTCACGTTCTCCGGTCCTGGCACGGTTACATGTCCGGGTCTCCCGGGGATCCGCGATTGCCCGGTGGGTGAGGTGAAAGCGCTTCCCGATGGCAGCACTCTCACCGGCTACCTCTTCTACGATTTCCAGGGAGCCTATACCCACCAGGGCAATCGGGGGTTCGTCCGCGTCCGTCCGGAGTTCAACGTCACCGTCAACACCGCGCAGCACGCTTTCAACGAAAACCTCAACTGCGGAGGGCAGTTCGAGCCTGTTTGCCTCGGCTCCACCGTCACCGTGAACCGCGTCTTGCAGGTTCCGGTCACCGTGGTGACAGGGCGGCCCGTACGCCTCTACACCGCCTTCGGGTTGCTGGTGCACTGTGAAGCCGGTTGCAGCGCCGATTTTGGCGACCCTGCGCTCGTCGACATCGTTCTCACCGATCCGGCCACCGGGCTCACGGTTCACGGACTCACCGCTTCCAGCGATGCCGGTGTGATCTACCCCATGAACCGGGCGGCGGCAGTCCCCGAACCTGAATCCGTTGTGCTGACGGCGGCGGGCGCCTTCCTGATCCTGTCCTGCCGGCGGAGAGGCGCATCCGGTTAAGGCCTGTGCACAAATAATCGCGCCAATCTCCGTGGAACTCGTGCCGCGCGATGATGACGGCGGCAAACTGAGCATCAGAAGTCTTCACGCTTCTTGAGTTATCTGTTCTCGTGCGGTTCAGAACGTGCGGCGAGACCGATGTTGATTCGATTGTCCGCGAAGTGCGGAGACTGAGCAGTAGGCCTTTACCGGTAATTCACGCCTTTGAGCAGCAGGCTGGACCAGGACAGATACCCGGTGTCGAGCCCGGTGGCGGTGAAGCGAGCCGGCTGACCGGCGAGCCCGACGGCCAGTTGCGAGAGCGGAACTTCGATCCCGCTTCCGCCGGCGGTGCCGCTCACGGGTAGCGCGCTGAGGATGTAGGACGGCACGGTGAAACGGCCCACCGACGCACGCTCAAGGCATGAGAAAGCGGCGCCCGGGCTGTTGCCGGAGGCGCCAGCGAGCGAAATGCCGAAAATCACCGCGAACGCGTTGGCGTCGCCGCCCGACCATGTGACCAGCAGGTCCTGCGAGCGGTTCACGGTGGAGATGCTGGCTTCGTTGGTCCAGTTGAGTAGTTGCGGAATGGTGGTACGAACGGTGAACGCGCCAACACCGCCGGCCGCGCCGCTGCCGTTGTCGACCGTGTACTCACCGGGATCGAGGTAGGTTTCGGGAGCGGTTGGGTTGGAGCCCGAGAAGTTTCCGGAGTAGAAGCCCGGCAACTGGGCTACCTTTGTCATGGTCTTGGCGCCGCGCGGGCCGCGGACGTTGATGGCACTGCCGGCATCGATGGTCTGGAGACGGGGCGCCGCGCCGGAGGCTCCGGGTGTGATGGGAAACACGGTGCAGGCGCCCACCACCGAGGCCTCACCTGTACTCTCGGCGGTCAGGTCGGTGGCGGTCTGGATGAGGAACGACGCGGAGCCATTGTCTGTCTTGAACTCCGTGGGGATGGGCAGGCCGGGAATGGAAGGCAGCCCCGGGATGGAGAGCTTGATGGTGCTGCGATTCAGGCTGACGATGCCGATGCGGGCCCCGGCGGCCGCGCGGTCATAGTCGCTGGCGTTCAGGCCGCGGGCATTCGAGCAGGCGTTGCCGTTGCGCTCGACGGCGACCGAGGTGACGTTCGCCACCACGCCTCCGCTGCGCAGGATCACCGGCACGAAGCAGCCTTCGACATCGGCTGGAATGGTGAAGACGATCTGGTCAATCGCGGCGCAGCAGCCCGAGCGGCCTTTGTAAGAGACCACGGCACGCCTGCCGCCGACGTAGACTTCGACATCGCCGGGGAGATCGCCGGGCGAGGGGCCGGCGCCGTCATTGCCCGCGACCGGGCCCAGGCCGGTCCCCCAGGCGATCATCACCTGGCCGGGCCGGGCTGTGGCTCGCGGGCCGTTGAACGGGCGGTTCGACTCGCTGATCACGTTCTGGAAGATGCCGGGACCCTGGCCGTTCTGCGAGAGGCTGAAGATGCCGATGGAACTGCGGGCCACCTGGAAGCTGACCGGTGCGCTGGTCTGGCTGTTGTAGGTAACGGTGAGGGAAGCCTGGCCGGTGGGCACGCGGGAGGGCAGGATGGCGCTGACCTGTCCGGCGGAGGTGACCACGGGGAAGCAGTCGAAGTTCTGGCCGCCCGCGGAGACCCGCACGGACGTACCGCCAAGCGAGGTGGGCAGCGGGAAACCGATCCCTTCACTGGTGAGCGTGAGGGCGTTGGCGGGCCCCATGCGTTCCCCGAAGATGGTGAACAGACCCTCCGTGCCAACATAGCTGAGACAACTCCCCTGGCCTTAATTACTGAGCAGGGCGAGAATAGGAATCAGCGTGAATTCTCAGACTCGCAACAAGAACGGGCTCCCTCCGGCTCCCACGGTTTTGC
>VFZY01000320.1 GCA_016870915.1 Acidobacteriota bacterium
AGGGCGCCGTTGGCGCGGGAGGTGTTGGATTGAAGTAGGGTAGCCATGTTGGTTCTCCGTGTGGATTCTACGAAGCGCGGCAATGGGGCGTATGCGAATTTGGAGAGTAATTGTAAGAAAACAGGGCAGATAAAAAATTTTCGGCGGCTGTGATCGGCGGAAACGGCTCGCCAGAGGGCGTCGCGGAGGGGTACTGGGGCAGATACGTTATCGCTGCCGAGTATCGAAGGTGGCCAAACGTACTCCGCGAGTACGAACGAGGCGTTCGGGCGGCGGGCGAACGATGGCACGCTTTGTTCAGTGCAAGGCGTGAAAGCAGGTTGGTAGGTCCAACCTGCGTCGGTTTAAGGCGTCGGGCCCAGATCGATGTTCCAAAAAGACAGAACATCCCGAGCGGCGTCACGCGGGTAGAGCGGTCCGGCGTCGTTGAGTTCCTGGCGGATTTCATCTTTGCGCTTCTTGATGAGGCGGCGGATGTCTGGCGAGCACGCAATTACCCCTGGTGGAGGCGGATCACCATCCTTGCGCGGCCATGCGCGCGGGTAGGTTGGTGGAATGAAACCGCTCCTAACTTGATCGGCTTGCTCTCGGACTGCAGGATCGTCGCAGACCCAGCCGTAGAGCCGGTATGCACAGACTCGCAGGATGCGCTTGATTTCGGGGTCCGAATCCGTGAGAGCTTTCAGCGGCGTCGGCAAAGCAACCATGTTGGCGACGCATGTGTAGTAGCGTCCATTTTGGACGATACTGTTCGTCAGTTGGAACTTCGGATCGTCGATTCCCCAGAGGTGACAAACAGTCCAATTCGGCGGATTGCTTCCGCGCGAGTACCCGAGGGCCTGCCAGAGTGCCCATCCGGCCTTAATGTTCGGTTCAGTCTTCGGTGTCGTTCTTCCGGTCGATCTTTGCGTGTTCGTGTATTGCCGCGTCCAGGTCGCGTTACAGACCGGCCCACCACGAAATGCCTCCGGATACCAGACAGGAAGCGACCGAAACGTCTCCGGGGACACCCATCGACAGCAGCCTGCAATCAGGGCGGGGATGTCCACCTCGGCCTCGCTGCAAGCATTCCGAAAGACCACCAAGCCGTCGCCATCAAGATCTCTCTTTGCCATCTTCTACTAACTGTACTCTAAGAACAACGACGTCGTCCGTCGTCAAGCCGGTGTATGCCGTGGCCTTCAGCCCGGACGGCAAGTGGGTGGCCGCCGGGAGCGAGGACAAGACGGCGCGGGTGACGGAGGCGGCCACGGGCAAGGACGTTGTCCGGCTTGATCACGAGGATGACGTGAATGCCGTGGCCTTCAGCCCGGACGGCGTGTGGGTGGCCACCGGGAGCAATGACAACACGGCGCGGGTGACGGAGGCGGCCACGGGCAAGGAGGTCGCCAGGCTTGCTCCCAAGAGTAGAGTGCGGGCCGTGGCCTTCAGCCCGGACGGCAAGTGGGTGGCCACGGGGAGCGATGACAACACGGCGCGGGTGATGGAGGTGGCCACGGGCAAGGAGGTCGCCCGGCTTGCTCACCAGGGTTCGGTGCGTGCCGTGGCCTTCAGCCCGGACGGCAAGTGGGTGGCCACGGGGAGCTATGACAACACGGCTCGGGTGATGGAGGCGGCCACGGGCAAGGAGGTCGCCCGGCTTGCTCACCAGGGTTGGGTGGATGCCGTGGCCTTCAGCCCGGACGGCAAGTGGGTGGCCACCGGCAGCGAGGACAGAACGGCTCGGGTGATGGAGGCGGCCACGGGCAAGGAGGTCGCCCGGCTTGCTCACCAGGGTTGGGTGAATGCCGTGGCCTTCAGCCCGGACGGCAAGTGGGAGGCCACGGGGAGCTTTGACAACACGGCGCGGGTGATGGAGGCGGCCACGGATGAGGAACTCTACCGCATTGAGCTTCCGGGAGCCGTTCTAGCCGTACGGTTCTCCGCCGGCGGCCGCGGGCTTGAGGTGGTACACAGGGCGTCGACAGGAGCCTTCGACGTTTTCGTCGCCCGGCATTCCCTGGACCCCCTGGACCTGATTCGTGAAGCGTGTTCCAAGGTGACGCGCAACCTTACTCCCTCCGAGTGGCGCCGGCATGCCGGGCTGAGTGTCCATTACCGCCGGACGTGCGAGAACCTGCCGGAGCCGGCGGAGTCGCGTTGAGGGCTCGTTGGTGCTTGGGGTATGGCGGCGTTCGGTGGTTGCAGGGTTCACTGGGTGGGGGGCAGGGCGCTCCATTGCTGTCGCGGCTCGGCCAGGTTCACGATTTCAGGCGCGGCGGATCTGACATGGTGGGCGGACGGGATCTCGCTGAAGCATAAATTGACGGGCTGGTGGTGGCGACGGCTGCCGGACCAGATTCGCATTGCCGCCTGCCGTTTTCACTCCTGATGCCTGTTCAGGGCGCTATGATTGGCAGCATGCTGATTGCTTCGCTTGTTTTCGTTCTGGCCCTGGATTCGGGGACCGTTCTGCGGACTTTGGTGGGGTATAACACCTCGAAGGCTTCGCTGCCGTTGTCGGAGGAGCAGCGGAAGGAGGCGGACCGTTTGGCGGCTGAGGCTCAGAAGGCGGGGTTGGCGGGGAATCTTGGGGAGGCGATGCGGCTGCTTTATCGCGGGATGGCGGTGATGAACGGCGCGGCTTGGACTCCGCCGCTTGAGTTCGCGGCTTCGCTTGAGGCGAAGGCGGATCATCAGGTGGTGCGGCCGGGGCAGACGGTTTCGCTTTCGTGGAGCCAGATTTATTCGGGGTCGACGGCGGAGAAGCTGAGCGGGCAGGTGGTGCTGGCAAGCGAGGGAACGCCGGCGGCGGTGGTGACGCTTGCCGCGAAGCTGACGGTGGATGCGGCGAGCCTGGGACGTGTGGCGGTGGCGATTCCTGCCGGGACGGCGGCGGGGAACTACTGGCTTGAGGCTCGGCTGACGAATGCGGATGGGACGGCGGAGGCGAAGGCTCGGGCAGCGTATCTGAAGCGGGTTCCGGTGCGGGTGGGGGCGGATGTGGCGGCGGAGGCTTCGCGGTTGCGGGCCCGGCTGGGGAAGGCGGCGAGTAAGCATCCGGTGGCGGAGTACGCGGTGGAGTTGTATGCGAAGGCCGATTCGGGCGAGGTGAGTCCGCACCGGTATGACTTCGAGCGGGAGTTTGAGCGGGCGCATGCGGTGCTGGATGCGGTGGAGAAGGGTGGTGATCCGTTTGGGGGCGTGAGGGGCGATGTGCGCATGGCGTATCGTTCGGGTGTGGACGACACGCTGCAACCGTACCGGTTGTTTGTTCCGGCGGAGTATGACGGCAAGCGGGCGCGTCCGCTGGTGGTGGCGCTGCATGGGATGGGCGGGGATGAGAATTCGATGTTTGACCAGTACCGGGCGGGGGTGATCAAGACGGAGGGCGAGAAGCGGGGGTGGTTCATTGTGTGCCCGAAGGGGCGGGAGCCGGCGTCGATGTACCGGGGGAAGGCGGAGACGGATGTGCTGGATGTGGTGGCGGAGGTGCGGCGGATGTACAAGATCGATGCGAGCCGGATTTACCTGATGGGGCATTCGATGGGCGGGTTTGGGACGTGGAGCATTGCGATGAACCGGCCGGCGTTGTTTGCGGCGCTGGGTCCGTTTGCGGGGGGCGGGAATCCGGGGGGGATGGAGAAGATCCGGCATGTTCCGCAGTATGTGGTGCATGGGGATAACGATAAGACGGTGCCGGTGACGCAGTCGCGGGGGATGGTGGAGGCCGCGAAGAAGCTCGGGGTGCGGGTGGTGTATGTGGAGGTGCCGGGGGGTGGGCACTCGGATGTTGTGGTTCCTCAGTTTGGGGCGATGTTCGATTTCTTTTCGGAGCAGGCGGGGGCTGGGGAGGCGGGGGGTCAGTAGGGGGAGCTTTACCCGTTGCCGGCGACGAAGAGCGCCATGGGATCGCCCTGGTGGTTGATTACGTAGTCAAGGGCTTGCCGGACATCTTCCTCTTTCCATAGCCAGCGAGTGCTACCGTGGCGCGCCCATCTTTTTTGATCAGGCTTCCCGGTTGTCAGGTGGTTTAGTTCGCGGCTGGCGTAGGATTTGAACTCGTTCATGATTCTTTCGGGCCGGGTATCGGCCTGGACGATTACGTGGACGTGATTGGACCTGACGTGGGCCGCCAGCAGGTTCCACCCACGGTGGGCGGAGTGCGCCCGGATGGCAGCGAGTACTACCGGCCGGGCGCGTTCGTCGAGGAGATAGGGGTCGTGGAGCATTTTTTGACGTGCGGCGAGAACGCGTTTGGGGTCGGGTTTCAGGAGCGGGCTGCCGACTCGATTGTGATTGGGATCGACGGAGCCGAGTTCGGAGCCGTGGAGGCGGGCGCCGTAGCAGGCGAAGGTGATGAAGTAGGTCAACGGACGCTCCCTTGCGGTCGCGGCTCGGTTGGGCGTCGTCGTGGGGTGGCGGGGTTCGGTCGTGGCGCGGCGGGGTGCGGTCGTCTCGTGGCAGGGTGCGGTCGTAGCGTGGCGGGGTGTGGTCGTGGCGCGGCGGGGTGTGGTCGTGGCGTGGCGGGGTGCGGTCGTGGCGCGGTAGGGCGCCGTCGTGGCGTGGTGAGGTGCGGTCGTGACGCGGTAGGGTGCGGTCGTG
>VFZY01000321.1 GCA_016870915.1 Acidobacteriota bacterium
TCGAAAGAAGCCATCCGCAGGCACTGGCCCGCCCTCGGAAAGGGGATTCTGATCAAATCCGGCACGGGAGTGAGGCGTTGGTGTATACTGTCGGGGTCCGGGAGACCCAAAATGGAAATCCCGGTTACAATCTGAAATCCCTGCGGCGGGTCTGCTACGGCGGTTCACCCATGGCGCCTGAGATCATTCGACGGTTCCGCGAGAAGTTTCCCGGCGTCGAACTCGTTCAGGGTTATGGGATGACGGAGACCGCTCCTCTTCTGACAGCCCTGCTCGATCACGAGCACGAAGGGGAGCGCCTGCTCTCCTGCGGTCGCGCGATTCAGGGTGTGGAACTGCGCGTGGCCGACGAATTGGGCCGCGATGTTCCGGTGCGCGAACGGGGTGAGGTGGTGGCGCGCGGCTGGAATGTCATGAAGGGCTATTGGAACAAGCCGAAAGAGACGGCGGAGGCTTTCTTTGAAGGCGGCTGGCTGCGTACCGGCGATATCGCCTGGCGCGACGAAGAGGGCTTCTTCTACATCGTGGACCGGCGTAAGGACATGATCATTACAGGCGGCGAAAACGTCTACTCCACCGAAGTGGAGGTGGCTGTCTACAGCCATCCGTCGGTCCGCGAGGCGGCCGTCATCGGCATTCCCGATGCTCAATGGGGCGAAGTTGTCTGCGCGTGCGTGGCGCTCAAGGACGGCGCCGTCCTCACGCCGGAAGAACTGCGCGAACACTGCCGCTCGAAGCTGGCCAATTACAAAGTGCCGAAGCGCGTCGAAATCATCCCCGGTGAACTTCCGAAGAGCGGCACGAACAAGATCTTGAAGCGCGAACTCCGGGAGCGGTTCTGGGACGGCACGTCAAGAGGTGTGAATTGAGTCTTTCAGGCCAGACCGTCATCGTAACCGGCGCCGCAAGCGGAATCGGGCTTGCCGCCGCCGTGGAATTTGCGCGGCGCGGATCGCGCGTCGCTGTCGTGGATCGCGACAAGGCCGCTCTCGACGCCAACTTCGCCGCCGTCGCCTCAGCCGGTGAAGCCATGGCCATTCAGGCCGACCTCTCAACGGCGCTGGCCTGCGAGGAGTGCGTTGCTCAAGTGGCGCGCCAATGGGGCGCGCCCGCCGTTCTGGCGCATTCGGCGGGCATTCAGACCTACGGAAACTGCGTGGACACCACCGACGCCGTGTTCGACGCCACCATGACCGTCAATCTGAAATCGGCGTGGTGGATGGCAAAGGCCATGATTCCATTGATGGCGGCGCGGGGCGGCGGGTCCATCGTCATCGTCGGGTCCGCGCAGTCCATCGGAGCGGTCGGCAACTCACTGGCTTATGTCACCAGCAAGCACGCCGTGCTCGGGTTGACGCGATCCATCGCCCTCGACTACGCCCACGCGGGCATCCGGGCCAACTGCGTGCTGCCGGGCGCCATCGATACACCCATGCTGCGAGCCTCGGCGGCCCTCAGTGACGATCCGGACGCCGTCATTCGCGCCTGCGAGGAACTTCACCTGGTGAACCGTCTTGGCCGTCCGGAGGAGGTGGCGAAACTCATCGCGTTTCTGGCCAGCGAAGATGCTTCATTCATCACCGGCGGTGCGCATCTGGTGGAGGGCGGAGCGATGGTTCCCATCGGCGGGGCGGCGTTTGTGGAGGGCGGCACGGGCCGCAAGTAACCGCCGTTTATCGAGCCCGGTAGCGCTGCCATACTTCCAATACATCCTTGCCGCGGAATCGAATGGTGCGGTCTCCCAACACCTCGGCACCCGGCCTGTGCTCGGCCTCAAGCGGCAGTGAATTGCGTGTTGTGTACTCGATCTCGAGGGTGCAGGGTCCGGGCACAACGTAGGGCTTGATCTTTCCCACAAGCTCCATGCTTTTGCGCGCCGAATCGCGAATCAGTTCCCGCGCGGAAGGCGCCGAAAGGCTGATGCAGGTGTAGCGGCTGATGCCCTCCTTCACCACGGCCATGGTGGCCCCGGGCACGATCTCGCGCAGTTCGTCCGCCGCCGCGCGGTCGCCGCTCAGCATGATCACGGGTGTGCCAAAATGCCCGGCCATGGCGGCGATCACATCGATTTCCCCCACCGCCTTCCCGTTGAGCTTCATGGTTTGAATGCCCAGCGAACTGTAGCTGTGCGCCATGATGCCGCTCTTGATATCAGCCTTGCTGTGCTGGCCTACGTAAGCCACGGCGGCAAAACGCCGCTCCATCAGCATCGACGCCGGAAGGCCTCCCATCACCAGCCTCGCCTTGGGGTGAATCGTCAACGTCGATAGCGTCTGGCTTCCATCATGGCCGTCCCAGACGATTACCTCCGTGGCGCCGCCGGCCAGAAAGCCTTCCACCGCCGCATTGATCTCGCCTGTCAGCAACTGCCGCATCTCGGCGTCCTTCGGGTCTGTCTGGTCCTGGCGGCAGACGCCGCCCACGCCCTCGGCGTCGGTGATCAGGAAGACGGTTTTCTGGGCGTTCAGCGAAAGAACTGCCAGCAGCAGCATGAGCGCGCGCATGATGTGTAGTATACAGAGGGTTGGGAGGCACGGATGGCCGAAACACCGGGCATTGGATCGATTGGCTGGGTGGACCTGACGGTCCCCGACGCGCCACGGCTTCGCGATTTCTATCAGGCGGTTGTGGGCTGGACCTCGGAAGGCTGTCCCGTGGGCGGCTACGAAGACTACGTTATGAGCCGGCCGGACACCGCGGCGCCCGTGGCCGGCATCTGCCACAAGCAGGGCGTGAATGCGGAATTGCCGGCTGTGTGGATGGTCTACTTCACCGTGGGCGATCTCGATGAGAGCATCCGGCGATGCCAGGCCGGTGGCGGCCGCCTCGTCGCGGGTCCCCGTGGATTTGGGCCCACCGCGCGCTATTGCGTCATTGAAGATCCGGCCGGCGCCCACTGTGCGCTGTTTGAGCAAAAGGCATCATGATCACGGCGGAGCAACTGGTCTGCGGGCCAAAGGGAGAAGGCGGGTCACTCGACCGGCCGGTGGAGCATCTGCATGCCTGCCATGAGCGGATCGAGCAGCGCCTGACGGCGTTGGAGAAGGCCGCCGAAGCGCTGGATGGGGACCGTCATGACGAGGCTCTGGCGGTGATCGAACGGGCGCTCGCTTTCTTCAGCACGAACGGCGCCTGGCACACCGCGGACGAAGAGGAGAGCTTCTTCCCGCGTCTTCGGCCCCTGCTTGACCCGGCCGGCGTGGCATTGCTCGATGGTTTGTCGTCCCAGCACGAAGAGGGGGATCACTGGCACCGCGAGTTGGAAGCCGCCCGCGGAGACGCGGCCCGGTTTCGCCAGGCGGTGGCGGCTCTGGCCGCCCACTACCGGGCCCACATCGCGGTTGAAAACAGCCGGCTCTTGCCGCTGGCGGCGCAATGTCTCGACACCACGGCACTCGCCGGTATCTCGGAGGAGATGAAGCGGCGCCGTTCGCTGCTCACCGGTTCCTAGCCGCCGCTCGCCGATGGGAGCGTGACCCGCAAGCGTCGCGCTGATACTGTCAAACTATGCACGGTACAATCGTCATGGCGCCGGCCCAGGCCTGGTAATGGGCGTCTTATTGATCGCGGCGGGAGGAATCCTGCTCGGCGGCCAACTGGGATTCTTTGAGATCGCGCCCCTTCGGCAATTGTGGCCGTTGTTTCTCATCGTCATCGGAGCCGGCAAGCTGGCCGCGCGGGATGACGGCTCTCGTATCGCGGGGCTCATCATCACCGCCACAGGCGCTGGATTCCTGGCGCGGAACCTGGGCTGGTGGGACTTCAGTTGGCGGATGGTCTGGCCAGTGCTGATGGTGGCCGCCGGGGTGCTGATGCTTTGGGCCAACCTGCGCACGAGGGCGGCTGAGGATTCGGACAGCACGGCGCCCATCCTGCGCGAGTGGGCGATGTTCGGCGGTGGTGAGCGCGTGATTACCTCGCAGAAGCTGGAGGGCGGGGAAGTGTTCGCCATGTTCGGCGGGTTCACCATTGACCTCACCCAATGCCGCGCCGCGCGGCCCGAAATCACCCTGAACGTCACCGCCATCTTCGGGGGCCATGAACTGCGTGTGTCTCAGGATTGGGTTGTGAACGTCCAAGTCACGCCCTTGTTTGGCGGCTTTGGCGACAAAACGCGGCGCATGGCCGCGGGCGATGCGCCGCAGACACGGCTCAACGTGGTTGGGTTGGCGATGTTTGGAGGCATTGAAGTGCGAAACTAGGCAGATGCTCCAAGGCGGGAGAACGCTGATGCTCTACCTGCTTGGCTGGGCTCCGATTGCCGGCATGCTCGTGGTGTTGCTGGCGGCGCAGGGCGCTGTGGCCTGGCTTGAGGCCGCGCTGGTGGTGGTGCCACTCTGCATCACCTACGCCTTCGTCTGCCTCTCGTCCGGGTTCCTATGCCGCGCGTTGCCCCTGGGCGCAACGGGCGTCTTCCGCCTGGTATTAATGAGTGCATAAGTAGGTAGACATCTGGTAAAATGGATCATGCCCAAGCGAGATGCCCGATCTCTTGATCACAAGACCTTGGAAGAGATCCGCATCCGCGCCGTCGAGCGAGTGCAAGCGGG
>VFZY01000322.1 GCA_016870915.1 Acidobacteriota bacterium
TCAGCCGGAAGGTTGGATCCTGCGAGAGCCGCTCGGCATCGTTGACATCCTCGTAGCCGGCAATCCGGCTGTAGACGGACTGGCGCAGTAGGTCCGCCAGCGGAAGCTGGGTATTCTTGCCGCGCCGTGAGTCAGTCAGGTGTTGGGCAATGAGAGCACCGAAGCCCAGCCGTTCATCCAACTCACGCACCAGGATCAGACCACCATCGGAAGTAACGCGCGATCCCTGGAAGTCGATCTTGAGAAGGCCGTTGAACGAGAGCTGAAAGGGCTGGTTTTGTTTGTCACCCATTGGGTGCTGTCCTCCGCAGGGGTCTTCGCTGCCTTCAAACCCCTATCGATATTGATGCGGACGAGCATCCAGGAGATTCGCACGCGCGGCTCAAAACGGAAATGTGGGCTGAGACGGAAGCGCTGGGCAAGACGAGAACTTCGCCGGATTAGCGCCGATCAATCGGGAGTTGATCGCCCAATCGGGAGTTGATTGCCGAGAACCGGGAGCCTCGGCTCTTCCCAACGCGTAGTGCTGGACATGGACTCGACCGAGATTCCGGTCTACGGCCGCGCGGGTGACTGCCTGGCGGGGAAGCCGCGGCCGGCAACGTGCGCAGCGCCGGCGGCTGGGAACAGATGCTGCGGCCGGAGATCGAACGGCAGCAGCATGCCCAAACCGGAGATTCACGAGGCACTGGGGGAACGCGGTCAGAAGCGCAAAGGCCGCTCCGGCGCGGCTCCAAACGTCCAGGAACAAGCGACTTAAACGAAAGCCGGAGCGAGTCCGTCTTGCGCGGTTCCTTAGAAGCGCAAAGGCCGCTCCGGCGCGGCTCCAAACGTCCAGGAACTCGCAACTTAAGCGAAAGCCGGAGCGAGTCCGTCTTGCGCGGTTCCTTAGAAGGCAAAGGCCGCTCCGGCGCGGCTCCAAACGTCCAGGCTTGCGCGGTTCCTTAGAAGTAGTACTTCAGACCGATCTGCATGTTTCGCGGCCCGACACGGGCGCCCGTGATCTGGCCAAAGTTGACCGCGCCGAAGGAACCGGCGGGGTCGCCGAACATCGGCGTATTGGTGAAGTTGGTGGCTTCCAGGCGGAACTCGAAGCGTTGGCCTTCGCGCGTGGTGATGTTCTTGAGGATGGCTGCGTCGAGAGTGGAGATGCCCGGTCCGCGATAGTTGAGATTGCGGGGCGCCGTGCCCGGCACATCGCGCTGCGGCTGCCGGAACGCCGCCGGATTGAAGTAGCGGGTGAGACGATCCTGGACGCGGCCTTTGGTGCCGGGGTCGCCGATGAGGTCGGGACGCTGCGTGCCGTCCCAGATGGCGCCACCGGACTGGGTGACTTGGATCGGCATGCCGCTCTGCATCAGGAGCATGCCGCTCACGTTCCAGCCACCGGCGATCCAATCGAGCACCCGGCTCATGCCGGTGCCGAAATAACGACCCCGGCCGAACGGCAGCTCATAGGAACCGGCGATCACGCCGCGGCTGGCGATATCGTGCGAGGAGAGCGAACGCTCGCCGCGCAGGTCCCAGATGTTCTGGAGCGACGTGGAGCCGCCGAGCCAGGAGACGTTCCCTGAGCTGTGCGACACATTGTCGATCATCTTCGACCACGTGTAGTGGCCGAGCATCGAGAGGCCGTGGCTGAAGCGCTTCTCCCACTTGAGCTGCAGGGCATGGTAGTTCGAGTCGCCACGGGCCGGTTCGGCGGTGCCGACGCTGGTGCCGGTGAACTGCGGCATCGGCCGCAACAGAGACTGGCGTTGCACCGTGGGCAAACTAAGCGAGGAGCGCGAATCGGTGATCTGCCCGAGGAACGGGTTCGGCACCAGTGCGGCCAGCGCGTCGCGGCCGAGACCCCAATGGTTGGGGTGCAGCGGCGACAGCGTGGTGACCGGCATGAAGAGGTGCGTGCCCCGGCTGCCGGTATAGTTCATTTCAAACACCGACTGCCAGCCGACTTCGCGTTGGATCGAGAGGTTCCAGGAGTGGTACTCCGGGTTCCGATTGTTCTCGCGGACGATGGTGCCTACGCCGAAGCCCAGCAGGGTATCGTCGCCCTGCGAGCGGCCCGGCGGCTGCAGAATACCGTTGGGGAAGGGGTTGTTGAGCCGGGCATTGAGAGTCGCATTGCCGTCCAGCGACCAGATGGCGGGCGAGTTGATGGTGAAGCCGGTGCCCGGCCGGCCGAAAACCGTGGCGCGGGACAGCGTGTAGAACAAGCCGTAGCCGCCGCGGATGGCGGTCTTCGAGTCAGCGGCGTAGGCAAAGCCAACGCGCGGCTGCCAGTTGTTCCTGTCGGCATCAAAGGGTGAACGATTTTTGTCGTCGACGAACTTGACCACGCCGCGGGTTTCATAGCCGGGGGCGCGGACGCGCGACTGGGCATTGAGATCCCAGTAGCTGTAGCGGTTCAAGGTCTCCCAGCGCGGCACGTCGAAGTCGTAGCGCAAGCCGAGATTCAACGTCAGCTTCCGCGTTACCTTCCAGTCGTCCTGCAGGAAGAATCCCCAGTACTTCGAGCGAGAGAAGGCCTTGGGCTCGATATGGTATTCGCTGCCCGTGGTCCAGCCAATCAGCATTGCCGCCAAGCCATTGCCCTGGTTGGCGGGGCAGGTGAAGCGTTCCGTGCAGGTAACGCCGCGGCCAAACGCAAAACGGCCGGAGGGGAAGCCGGGCTGCAGGTAATCAAGCTGATTCATCCGATGCTCGCCGCCCATCTTGAGGTTGTGCGCGCCGGCGACCTTCGACCACTGGCCGGAGATGTGATGGACACCTTCCTGCCGGTCCATGATCCAGTAACCCTCCGTGCCAAACTCCTGGAAGCCTTCCGGGGCGAAGCGCGGGAACACCAGGTTGGTGGCCGAGGCCTTCATGTTCTGGGGCAGACCCAGCGAGGTGAGATCGAACGTATCGAAGAACGGATCGCGTCCGAAGTCCGAGTAGGTAAGGCCGTAGCGCAACGTGACAATCGAGGTGGGGCTATGGACGCGCGTCAGCTCCGCCACCATCGACTTGGTGTTGGTCTCGTTGACGCCGCCGGTGAAGTAGGAGGGGTTGCCCTCTCCAAACAGATTCGGATTGGAACCCTTGCTAATGGCGTTGCTGTAGCGGCCGCTCAGGCGCGTCTTGTCGGAGAAGTTGTGATCGACGCGGCTGTTGATCTGGTGGGCGCGGCTGATGTTGATGCCCTGGTTGAAATAGTTGTTCAGGTTCGTGATGGCGGCGCCCGGCTGGTTACCCTGCGGCAGGAAAGAGAGCGCTTTCACGGAAATGGGGTCAAACATGGAGGCCGGCACGCGATTGCCCGGGAACGGGCTGCGCACGATGGCGCCCGCCGCGTTCGTCTGGGTGGAGAAGGGGTTGTGAACCACCATCAACTGGTTGGCGCCGTTGAAGGTCTGCGAGAAGTCGCCGTTGCGCTGGAGAGCGGTGGGCACGGAGATGTTCGTGCTGGTGGGGCTTTCCTGCATGGTGTACTCATAGCCGCCGAAGAAGAAGGTCTTGTTCCTGATCGCCGGGCCACCGATGACGCCACCGTACTGATCGCGGTGGAAGGCGGGAATGGCGCGGCCGGCGCGATTGGCGAACCAGTCGTTGGCATTGAGCGTGGCGTCGCGCATGAAGTAGTAGCCCGTGCCGTGGAAGTCGTTGGTGCCGGAACGGGTGATCATGTTGACGACGGCGCCGCCGGTCTGGCCATACTCGGCGGAAAAGAAGTTCGTCTGCATCTTGAATTCCTGCACCACGTCCACCGACGGGGAGAACTTCAAGTCCGTGATGCCGGAGTTTTGCTCGACGGTGACAACGGTGACGCCGTCCACCAGAACGTCGGAGGTGGAGTTGCGGGAGCCGTTGGCGACGAAGTTGGTGTTGTTGTCGCCGCGGCGGCCGCCGGAGCCAACCACGCCGGGCGTGAGGTAGGCGAGGCTCATCGAGTTGCGCGCGAGGTTGGGCAGGGCCAGGATGACCTTGTTGTCGATCACCTGGCCAAGGTTGGCGATGGTAGTGTTGAGCAGCGGCGGCGCCTCGGTGACACTAATGGTGGAAGTGATTTCGCCGAGTTCGAGGCGGACGTCGAGTGTCGCCTGCTGTTGCACGGCGAGCGAGAACTTCTGCTGGAGGAACTTCTTGAAACCGTTGGCTTCGACACTGAGGGTGTAGGCGCCGGGCGGCAGGCCGGCGAGGGTGTAGCGGCCCTCGGCGTCGGCCGTGGTGTTGTGTGGGATATTGCGGTCGGCTTCGGTGGCGACCACTTTAGCGCCGGGAATGGCCGCGCCGGAGGCGTCGGTAATGTTGCCGCGCAGGCCGGCGGTGAACGACTGAGTCCAGCCGGGGGTGGACAGCGCGAAAAGAGCTGCAAGCAGACGTAACTTTCTCATGGTGACCTCTTCTGAACCGGGATTTCCGTCTTGCGTCCCCGTCAAGCCAAATAAGCAGGTAACCGAAATTTTCCAAGCCGGGGTCGTTGTGCCAGCTAAAAAAGTAACCGTAGGCGCTGGCGTTGTGGTTCCTTTCGTAGAGTGAGAACGATTCCCTGGGGGT
>VFZY01000323.1 GCA_016870915.1 Acidobacteriota bacterium
AGCATCACGATCCGCAACCTTGAAGACGACCTCAAGCGCCGCCTTCGCATCCGCGCGGCCGAGCATGGGCGGTCGATGGAGGAGGAGGCGCGGGAAATCCTCCGGCATGTAGTGACCGAGCCGGCGGCGCCGCGCAATCTTGCGGCTTCCATCCGTTCGCGGGTGGCGCCGTTGGGCGGCGTGGAGATCGACCTGCCGCCGCGAGACCCGATGCGCGATCCGCCACCCTTCGCAGGGAAGCGTGCATGATCGTCCTCGACACCAACGTGCTGTTCGAATTGCTGCGCCCCACACCCGCGCTGCAGGTCGAGGCGTGGCTTGCAGCGCAGCATGGCCCAAACGTCTACTTCACTGCTGTCGGTGAGGCCGAATTGCGCCATGGCGTGGCGATCCTGCCGGCGGGCCGCAGGCGTGACGCGCTCGCCCAGGCCATCGAGGGCATGCTGGACGAGGATTTCCGCGACCGCATCCTGCCCTTCGATCGGGAAGCTGCCCGCGCCTATGCCGCCATCGCCGCCGAACGCCGCGCCGCCGGCCGCCCCATCAGCCAGTTCGACTGCCAGATCGCCGCGATCGCCCGTGCGCAAGGCGCCAGCGTGGCGACGCGGAACACGGGAGACTACGAGGGCTGCGGCGTCACTGTGATTGATCCGTGGGAACAGCCGAAGGGACGGCGATGAAAAGGCAAGAAGGATAATCCGAATGCGCTGGATCGCCCCTACCGAAAAAGACGCCGCCTCCACCTCGCTCGAAAAGCGCCTGTGGGACGCCGCCGACCAGTTCCGCGCGAACTCCGGCCTGAAGGCGCAGGAGTATTCGGGCCCCATCCTCGGCCTGATCTTCCTGCGCTTCGCCGAGGTGCGCTACGCCGCCCAACGCAAGAAGCTCGAAGAGGCCGGCGCGTCGTCACGTCGGGGCAGCCGCGTCGATGAGCCCGCCGCCTACCACGCCGACAACGTCCTCTACCTCGCCGCCGAGGCCCGCTTCGACTTCCTGCTGACCTTGCCCGAGGCTGCCGACATCGGCGCCAAGATCAACGCTGCCATGCGCGAGGTCGAGAAGCACAACCCGCAGCTCGCCGGCGTGCTCCCCAAGACCTTCAACCTCTTCACCGGCACGCTGCTCAAGGAGCTGCTCAAGAAGATCTCCGAGATCCCGGCCACGCTCGATTTCGACGCCTTCGGCCGCATCTACGAATATTTTCTGGGCGAGTTCGCCATGAGCGAGGGTCAGGGCGGCGGCGAGTTCTACACGCCCGCCAGCATCGTGCAACTGCTCGCCCAGGTGATCGAGCCCTTCCACGGCCGCATCCTCGACCCCGCCTGCGGCTCGGGCGGCATGTTCGTGCAGTCGGCCCGCTTCGTGGCCGAGCACCACAAGAACCCCGCCGCCGAGCTCTCCATCTGCGGCGTTGAGAAAGTCGACGAGACCGGGCGGCTCTGCCGTCTGAACCTCGCCGTGCACGGGCTGGAGGGCGACATCCGCCATAGCGGCAACGTCAACAGCTACTACGACGACCCGCACGCGGCCACCGGCCAGTTCGACTTCGTGCTGGCCAATCCACCCTTCAACGTGAACGCGGTGGACAAGGAGCGGATCAAGGACAGTGTCGGGACCGGACGACGCTACCCCTTCGGCCTTCCGAAGCCGGACAATGCCAACTACCTCTGGATCCAGCTCTTCTACTCGGCGCTCAATGCCAAGGGCCGCGCCGGCTTCGTCATGGCCAACTCGGCCTCCGATGCCCGCAGCAGCGAGCAGGAAGTGCGGCAGAAGCTGATCGAGGCGCGGGCGGTGGATGTGATGGTGGCCGTCGGCCCCAACATGTTCTACACCGTCACGCTGCCCTGCACGCTGTGGTTCCTCGACCGGGGCAAGGCGAAGACCAAGCGCGCCGACACCGTGCTCTTCATCGACGCCCGCCACATCTACCGCCAGGTGGACCGCGCCCACCGCGACTGGACGCCCGCGCAGATCGGCTTCATCGCCAACCTTGTGCGGCTCTATCGCGGCGAAGAGCCCGATCTGACCGTGGGTGGCGAGGAGACGGCGGCCAAGCTCGCGGAGGTCTTCGGCAAGAAGCCCGCCTATGCCGACGTGCCCGGCCTGTGCAAGGCGGCGACGCTCAAGGAGATCCAGGCGCAGGGCTGGTCGCTCAACCCCGGCCGCTATGTGGGCGTGGCCCCGGGCGAGGAGGTGAGCGACGAGGACTTCACGGCGCAGCTCGAAACGCTGAACGAGGAACTGGAAACCCTCAACGCCCAGGCGCGGACGCTGGAGCAGGCCATCGCCGCGAATGTGGCGGGGATTTTGGAGGCGTGAGGATGGCGCGAGTAAAACTACAAGAGGTCTGCGACGTCAGTTGGGGTGACACCACGGTCACGAAGGCAAGCTATGTCGCCACAGGCTATCCGGCGTTCAGCGCCTCGGGATGCGATGGTTTCCTCCCGTACTTTGATCATGACGGTCCAGGAATCGTGCTGAGCGCAATCGGCGCGCAATGTGGGAAGACCTGGTTCACTCGTGGCAAGTGGTCGTGCATCAAGAACACCATCTACATTAAGTCGAAGTCCTCCAAAGCAGACACTCAGTATGTCTTTTATGCGCTTTCGAATCCTGACGTATGGCCAAAGCGAGGTGCAGCGCAGCCGTTCATTTCACAGACCGATGCCCGCAACGTGGAGATCCCATTCCCCCCACTTGCTCTCCAGCGCCGCATCGCGGGCATCCTGTCGGCGTACGACGAGCTGATCGAGAACAGCCAGCGGCGCATCAAGATTCTGGGGTCGATGGCCCGCGCCCTCTACCGCGAGTGGTTCGTCCACTTCCGCTTCCCCGGCCACGACGCCGTCCCCCGCGTCCCGTCCCCCCTCGGCGAGATTCCACAGGGGTGGGAGGTGAAAAGGCTCGACCAACTCGCTGAAATCAAGGGTGGTAAGCAACTAGAGAAAGAAGACATCCACCAGGTCGGAGAGTTTCCCGTCTTTGGCGGCAATGGCATTCAGGGTTACTCCGAGAAAGCAACACACAGAGGATTCGTAATCGCCTTCGGGCGGGTCGGAGCTTGCTGCGGCTCAATCCATTGGTCGTATGGAGGTGCGTGGCTGAATAACAACTCATCGTCTGTCGCGCCTTTGAAGCACGATGAGTTGGTGCTTCACCACTTGCTGGACTTTCACTTCGACAACCTGCGAGGTGGTGCTGCCCAGCCATTCATCTCGAACTCAGCGCTCGCGGGCATTGAGTTGGTGTTTCCGAGCGAAGCGATCGCCGAACGATTCTGTTCGATTGTTAGGCCGCTTCGCTTGCAGCAAGTGACCGTCAACAGCCAAACCCAAAACCTTCGCCGCACCCGCGACCTGCTACTGCCGCGCCTGCTCTCCGGCCAGATCGACGTGGAGGCCATCGCATGAAGACCAAGATTGAGCTAAGCAAATTGGAGCGGGTTCCGCTGTGAGAAGCGTGGAAGCACGAGGCGGGCGATTTCACACCCTGGCTGGCAGAAGCCGACAACCTCGACGCGCTGGCGCAAGCCATCGGGCTGAGCGAGTTGGAGCTGGTGGCGATCGAGCACTACGTCGGCGACTTCAAGCTCGACATTCTCTGCACTGACGGCGCCCAGCAGGTTGAACCGCGCCGGGTTTCCCGGAGGCTCCGACTTGTGAGAAGGAGGAGTTGCCATGGGAACACATTCGGACACCTCGAGAACCTCTGGCGTTGAGGGTCGCGGGTTGATTCTCTGACCTCTGGCGATGGCCGGAGGCGGGGATGGCGGGACAGGCTGGTTTCTTCGACACGGACGAGCGGCTGGCGTGGCTGTCGGCGGCGGGGGACCCGCTGGAGCGGCTGGCGAAGGTGGTGGACTTCGAGCTGTTCCGCCCTGATCTCGAGGCGGCGGTGCCGCGCACGGACCGCTCCAAGGGCGGGAGGCCGCCATACGACGCGGTGTTGATGTTCAAGGTGCTGGTTGTGCAGACGCTGTACACGCTGTCCGACGATCAGGCCGAGTATCAGATCCGGGATCGGCTGTCGTTCATGCGCTTTGTCGGGCTGGCGCTGCACGATGCCGTGCCGGATGCCAAGACGATTTGGCTCTACCGCGAGCAACTCGTTCGGACTGGTGCCTTCGACCGGCTGTTCGCCCGGTTCGATGCGGCGCTACGGGAGAAGGGCTATCTGGCGATGGGTGGGCAGATCGTCGATGCCACTGTCGTCGAGGCGCGCCGCCCCCGGCTCACGCGCGA
>VFZY01000324.1 GCA_016870915.1 Acidobacteriota bacterium
GCTTACAGAGAGGCACCGGAAAACATCACCTCAGCAAGACGCTACGCCAAGTCAACAGCCCGATCAAGCACCGACGCGACGCCGATCACTCAGGTGGCCCGCGTCTCCATCGGTGCATAATTTAGGTTACACTGAGATCGAAATGAGTGAACAGAGGCGTGATTTTCTGGTGGCCGGGATCTACGGTCTGATCGGTTTGATGGGCGCCGTCGTGGGCGTTCCCGCCCTGGCTTATCTTTTTGGACCCCGCAAGACAAAGGCAACCGGCGGCTGGACGGAAGTGGGCGATGTGGGCCGTCTGGCCCCGAACGTTCCGGAAGAGATGGTGTTCCGCCGCACCCGGGTGGATGGCTGGAAGGTGATCAGCGAGAAGACCTCGGCTTGGGTGGTGCGGAAGTCCGAGAAAGAGCTGGTGGCCTTCGCGCCTCAGTGCACGCACCTGGGCTGTGCCTACCACTGGAACGACGGGAAGAACGAGTTCCTCTGCCCGTGTCACACGTCCACCTTCTCAATTGAAGGCCAGGTGCTCACCGGGCCGGCTCCTCGGGCGCTTGACCGCTACCAGGTGCGGATGGACGGTTCGAAGCTGCTGGTGGGCAAGATCGAGAAGTCGGCTTAGGGGAGTGTCATGAACCAGCGCATCCGGCAATGGCTTGAGGACCGCACGGGGATCGAGACCGCGATCCGCCACTTCCTGTATGAAGACATACCGGCCTCGGCGGGCTGGCACCAGGTGTTCGGCAGCGTGGCTCTGTTTTCGTTCCTGCTGCAGGCGGTGACCGGCATTCTGCTGGCGTTCAACTATGCTCCGACCCCCGGCGAGGCTTACTACAGCCTGAAGTACATCATCACCGAGGTGACCGCGGGGAACTTTATCCGCGGGCTGCACCACTGGGGCGCCAGCATCATGATCATCGTGGTGGTGCTGCACATGTGCCAGGTCTTCCTGTGGGGGGCCCATAAGAAGCCTCGCGAGGCCACCTGGATGGTCGGTCTGGTGCTGCTGTTGATCACCCTGGCCTATGGCCTGACAGGCTATCTGCTGCCCTGGGACAACCGGGCCTACTGGGGCACCGTGGTGGCCACGCAGATTGGCGCGAAGGCCCCCCTGATGGGGTCCTACATCGAGCGTCTGCTGGGCAGCGAGAACGGAATTGGCGTGGTGACGTTCGCCCGATTCTTCTCGATTCACGTGTTGATTCTGCCGCCGGTGACCATGCTGCTGATCGCGGTGCATGTGTTCCTGGTGCGGAAGCACGGTGTGGCGCCGGCCGCGGGCGACAATCTGCCCCGCAAGAAGTTCTTCCCGGGCCAGGTATTCAAGGACACCGTGGCGATCACGGCCGTGTTTCTGGTGCTGGTGCTGATGGCCGCGCTGGTGAAGGTGCCTTTGGGCCGGCTGGCCGACCCCACCGATACCTCCTACATTCCCCGTCCGGACTGGTACTTCCTGTTTCTGTTTCAGCTTCTGAAGTTCTTTGAGGGTCCGCTGGAGGTGGTGGGGAGCATCATTCTGCCAACCGTCGCCATAGGCGTGTTGTTTGCGGTGCCCTTTCTGGATCGCGGCAAGGCGATGCCCGTGCTCAAGCGCACCTCCGCGATGTTTGCCGTCGCCCTGGCGGCACTGGGTTGGGCCGCGTTGACCGGCTCCGCCATTCAAAGCACGCCAGCCATGGAGGAGGAACTGGAAGCCGACATCGATAACCCGATGGGCTGGCAGCAGTTGACCCCGGAAGAGATGGCCGGAATCGGCTACTTCCGGCGCGAGCACTGCGAATCCTGCCACGCGCTGGGCGGCGAGGCGGCGGGCAAGATAGGACCGGACCTCGCCCGCACCACGCGCCGCAACGCCGCCTGGCTGATCCAACATTTCAAGCAGCCCGCAAACATGGTGCCCGGAAGCCCCATGCCGCCGGTGCACTTGAACGCATCGCAGATGAACGCCCTGGCGGCATTCCTGCTGCGTCTCAACGCCCGGAACGCGGAGGCGCTGAAGGAAGCGCCGGCCTACGCGGCTGACGGCGCGGTGATCTATCAGAGCCAGCGGTGCGGGGTGTGCCACCAGGTGAACGGTTCCGGCATGAAGACCGCGCCGGTTCTGAATGGCCTGGCGCGCCGCCGGTCCCGCGACTGGGTGGAGCAGCATTTCGCCGAACCGCAGAAGCTTTCGCCCGGCACGCCGATGCCGCCGTACCGGTTCCCGCGCAAGGACCTGGACAACCTGACTTCCTACCTGATGGCGCTGCCGGACGCCCCGTAACCAGCCGGGTCAGGGGAGCTTCTGGCTGCGGACGATTCCCTTGCCCTGCCGCGCCGTGATCCACTGGTTGGCGGCGGTGACGCCCAGGTCCTCCTGGGTGCCGTCGGGCCAGCGGATACCCACGCGAACCTGCGCCGCGCCACCCAGACCGAAGTGCACGCGCATGTCGCTTTGCGAGATGTGGTACCCCCCGCTGCGGATTTCATCAATCTGACGGCGCGTGCCCGCGGTCACGGTGACGCGCGCTCCCACGGCATCGCGCCCGCTTGCGGTGAGAGCCTCCACCAGCAGCGCCCCGCCTGAAGGCTTCACTGTGTTGCGGAGCAGGGATGGGCCTTCGTGCATGTTGACCACCACGGCTTCGAGCGTGCCGTCATTGTCCAGGTCGCCGATGGCCAGGCCGCGCGATGCGTGGGGGGTGGTGATGCCGGGGCCGGCGGCGGCGGAGAGGTCGTGAAACTGGCCATCCCGCCGATTCCAATAAAGCACGCGGGACTGCTTGAACTTCTCATTCACCGGAGCGGCATCCACTTCGGGATAGACATGGCCATTGACCTGCAGGATGTCCTTCCAGCCATCGTGGTCGGCATCGAGGAACGCGGCGCCCCAGCCGAGGAACTTCGTATTCACGCCGAGCCCGGCGGCAATCGTATTGTCGGTGAAGTTGCCGTCTCCGACGTTGCGGTAGAGCGTTGGGGTGTCGTCGGAGAAGTTGGTCTTAAAGATATCGAGCAGGCCGTCGCCGTCGTAGTCCCCGGCGGTGGCCCCCATGCCCGCCTGTTCCCGGCCGTCCTCATTGAAGGCCGTGCCGGAGATGACGCCGATCTCCTCAAACGTTCCGTTGCGCCGGTTGCGGAACAGCAGGCTGGCGGTGGAGTCGCAGGCCACGTAGACGTCGGTCCAGCCGTCGTTGTCGAAATCGGCGGTGAGGACGGTGAAGGCGTAGTAGCTTCTGGTGACCGCGACGCCGGCTTTCTGCGTGACATCGACGAACCGGCCGGCGTCGTTGCGCATCAGCGTGACGCTTTCGGCGGGCAGGCCGCGGGGGCCGCAGATGACTGGGATCCCTTTCCATTGACACTGCGCTTTTTCGCCAGGCTTGGGAGTATTCTTGGGGTCGAACTGAATGTAGTGGGCGAGGAATAGATCCAGGTCGCCGTCGCGGTCATAGTCGAGAAAGGCGCAGCCGGTGGTCCAGCGGGGTTTCGGCTGGGTGAGGCCGCGCGCTTCGGTTTCATCCTTGAAGGCGCCCGCACCCTGATTGCGGTAAAGGACATTCTGGCCCCACTGCGTGATGAGCAGATCGGGCTTGCCGTCGTCGTCCACATCGCCCGCGCAGACACCCTGGCCCCAGCCGGTGTGCTGAAGGCCGGCTTTCTCCGTGGCATCCTCAAACTTCAGGCCGCCCAGGTTACGGTACAAATGGTGGCGCACGGTAGCGTTGTCGAAGCGGCCGGCATTGACCAGCAGGATGTCGCGGAGGCCGTCGCCGTCGTAATCGAGAATGGCCACGCCGTTGCCCGTGGTTTCGACGATAAACTGCTTGCCGCGTTCGGCGCCCGACACGTTGATGCCGGTGAGGCCCCCCGCGTCGGCGACGTCTTCATAGCGCACGGTGGGAGGAGTAACGCCCTTGGGCAGCGGACGGGCTCGCTGAGCGGTGGCGTTGCCCGCGGACATGCCTTGGGCGAAGGAGAAGAGGGGGGCCACGAAAGCACAGCAGAACAGGCGGAGCACCATCGATTCGAGTATACCGGGATTTCCATTTTGGGTCTCCCGGACCCCGACAGTATACACCAACGCCTCACTCCCGTGCCGGATTTGATCAGAATCCCCTTTCCGAGGGCGGGCCAGTGCCTGCGGATGGCTTCTTTCGACCATCGCACAAAAACGAAAACTGACAACATGCCTGTTTCCAGCAGTTCTTTCGACACCTCTCCCTCCCAGCCTCCTTTCTCTCAAGATTTCCACCTCTCCGGGCCGA
>VFZY01000325.1 GCA_016870915.1 Acidobacteriota bacterium
CTCCAAACGTCCAGGAACTCGCAACTTAAGCGAAAGCCGGAGCGAGTCCGTCTTGCGCGTTTCCTCAGAAGCGCAAAGGCCGCTCCGGCGCGGCTCCAAACGTCCAGGAACTCGCAACTTAAGCGAGAGCCGGAGCCAGTCCGTCTTGCGCGTTTCCTCAGAAGCGCAAAGGCCGCTCCGGCGCGGCTCCAAACGTCCAGGAACTCGCAACTTAAGCGAAAGCCGGAGCGGGTCCGTCTTGCGCGTTTCCTCAGAAGCGCAAAGGCCCGCTCCGGCGCGGCTCCAAACGTCCAGGAACTCGCAACTTAAGCGAAAGCCGGAGCGGGTTCGTCTTGCGCGTTTCGTCAGAAGCTGAAACGCAGTGAGGCCTGCATCCGGCGCTCGTTTCGAGCCGCCGTCGCCCAGCCGAGCTGCGCGTTCACCTGGTTGCCTTGCGGGTCAAAACGGGCAGTATTGTTTACCGCCGAGAACTGCGTGTGATTGAACAGGTTGTAGAACTCCCAGCGGAACTGGATGGTGCGTTTCTCCGAGAGCACCGGGAAGTTCTTAAAGATGGAAACGTCGAAGTTGTTGAAGCCGGGTCCGCGGAACTTGACGTTCGAAAAGTCCGTGCCCAGATCGCCGCGTCCCGAAGGACGCTTGAACACCGACGTATCGAACATCCGGAACGAGTTCCGTTGACCGCGCGGCAGAATCGCCCGGCCCGTCTGCACCACACCGTTGCCCTCGCCGCCGCCCGCGAAATCGAAGTTGTCGGTGGTTTGCAGGGTCACGTTCTGGGGAAATCCGCTGGCAAAGGTGGTGATGCTTGAGACCTGCCAGTTGTCAAACAGCGCCCGCGAGGCACGGCCCGGCATGACGTTGCTGGCCTTGGGCAGGTCAGCCACGAAGCTCAGGTTCAGCACGTTGCTCTGATCGTTGGGAAGCAGAGTGCGGCGCAGCCTGGCGTTCAACTGCTGCGCCCAGCCGTTGAGAATGGACTTGGCGTAGGTATAACTGCCCGACACCTCGAAGCCACCGGTGAAGCGGCGGTTCAACTGAACCTGAAGGGAGTCGTACCGGGCTGTGGTGGCGGGTCCGATCTTAATCATGTCCTGATAGCCGATATTGGGGCGCAGGAATACGTCAGGCAGCGGCTGGCCGGGCGCCGTGGGATCGGCGTTTTGCGGCTGGAACCGGCTGCCGTACGGAATGTAGTTGTAGTTCCAGTTCTGCGCGATGTGATGCGTGTTGTTGCCGACGTAGCTGACGTCGAGAACGGTTCCGCGCAACACCTCGTGCTGGATGCCTAACAGGTATTGATAGACCAGCGGCGCCTTTTGACGGCGGTAGGGGCCGGCCACGTTGGTGGGATTGGTGAGCGCGCCGGCGCTCAGGAACTGGCTCATTTCACTGAAGAGAATGATCCGGTCAAAGCGGTAAGCCGGACCACCGTCAAAGGCTGCGTTTCCACCCGTGCTGGCCTGATGGAAGGTGCCGAGAGAAGCCCGAATGGCGGTCTTGCCCTTGCGGAAGGGATCCCATGCGATACCCAGACGGGGGTCCCACTGGATGGGCAACAGATCGCGGAACGCGCCGTAGCCGGGCACCAGGGATTTGTCCGCCTGGACGATAACTCCATTCAGCTTGCAGGGAGCCGTGGGCGTGATGATGGTGCAGGAATCACCGGTACCCGGGACAATGGCGCCGATGTAGGTCTGCGGCAGGATCTCATTGGTGAGCGGGTTGACGGCGCGGCGTCCCTGCGGTGTTGAAATGGGGCGGAACAGCGTGGGGCGGCGGCTGGCGTCGTAGCGCTCAATACTGAACGCCGAGCCTTCGCCATTCGACTGGAGTGCCCACGGGGCCCAATACCAGCGCATGCCGATGTCCACCGTCAGTCCGGGCTTCACCTTCCAGGTGTCCTGGGCGAACCACGCCCAGATGTTGCGCCGGGCAAACTGGGCCGGGCGTCCCAGCGATTCGGTGTATTGCCGGAAGTGCCCAACGAACGCGTTCGAGAAGGCGTAGCCAGTGGTGCCGGGATCATTGACGTCCTGTCCAAAATCGAACGCGCCGCCAAACGTGCCAGAGCGAGCCTGGCCAAACCGGCTGCTCTCACGATAGCCGCCGATCTTGAACGAATGCGTCCCCCTGGTGTAGGACAGGTTGTTCGTGGTGGTGAGATTGGAGTCCGCGCCCCACAGCGGAAGACGGCCGTCATAGGCAATGGAGGCGATGCTGAAGGTTCCGGGCACGCCGCCAAAGGTGGCGCGCGGGATGATGTTCAGCGGATTGTATTGAGGCACGAACTGTCCAAGGCCCGCCAGGCCGCGGCTCTGCCGCTGGATCCGCGTCAACTCCTGAGCGTTGGGAAGCCTGCCGTCCTCGGTATCGATGAAGAATCCGGCGAACATCTCATTGACCAGGTTCGGGGTGATGATCTTCGTATAGTTCACGGTCAACTGGTCGCCGGTGAACTCGTAATGGTGATTCACCAACCCCCAGGGCGACGATCCGCCGGCCACGTGGTAGCCTACCGTATCGGCATGCCAGGTGGAGCCTTTCACGCTGATGTTGTCTTTGCCCGTGGGATGCAGATCGAAGCGGAACAGGTGCTGGTTGCGGGGCCTGTCGAGACTGCCTTCCTGGAACAGGTAATTGTAGCCGCCGCCGGTGAAGTTTGGCTCGGGAAAGATGTTCATCATCGCCACGCCGAACTGGTTGGCGCGCGTTGGCGGAATGACATTGCCGGGGAACGGCGTGCGGTTGAGCGGATCGCTCACCGGAATCAACCGGTTGTTCAAGTCGTTGCTGCGTGAGAAATCGCCACGGCGTTCGAGGACCGTGGGGAAGGTCCAGCGCTCAAGCGCTACAGGTTCCCGGATGCGCGTGTTGTCGTAGGAGTAGAAGAAGAAGAACTTGTCGCCGCCCGGGTTGATGATAGGGATCTTAGCCTTCACCGGCCCCCCGCTGACCCCCCCCCAATGTTTCAAAACGGTAGATCTGGCGCGCGACGCCATCGCGATTGCGGAAGAACGCGTTGGCGTTAAACATCTCGTGCCGCTTGTACCAGTAACCGCTGCCGTGGTATTCACGGCCGCCACCCTTGGTGATGATGTTGATCATCGCTCCACCGGCGCGCCCGTACTCGGCGGTGTAGTTGCTGAGCTGCACTTTCACTTCCTGCACGGCGTCCAGGTTGATGGTCGCCGAAAAGACGCCGCCCGCGCCGCCATCGCCACCGTTGACTCCGTCGGCCATGATGGTGGTGGTGTTGTTGGCGAGGCCCTGAAAATTCGGGGCGTTCGTTCCGTAAAACCCGCCCGCGAACTCATTGTCGAAGCCTTGCGTCACCCCCGGAAGAATTCGCAGCATGGAAATGGGGTCACGGCCGCGGATGGATACCATCGAGAGCTGCTTGCTATCGAGCAGCGCGCCGTTCTCGGAGTTGCCGGTCTGCACGGTGGCGCCCTGCGCCTGGACGACGATCGATTCGGTGACCGAACCGACTTCCAACTGGATGGCGCCAAGAGCCAGCCTGGCGGAAGGTGCGACATTGATGTTGGTCTGCTCCAGGGGCCGGAACCCCTTGGCGCTCACCTTGAGCGTGTAGGCGCCGGGCACCAGCGCGGGAAAGACGAAGTCGCCGACATCGCTCGACGTGGCGGTTCGCTTCTCGCCGGTTCGTTGGCTGGTGAGTGTGATCTCGGCGGCGGGAACCACCTGGCCACTGGAATCGGCCACCGTGCCGGAAATGGATCCGGAGCTGGTTTGGGAGTAGGCGAGGAGCGCCGAGAACAAGCAGCAGACAACAATACGCATGGGCTCTAATCTCTCCTTATACTGCGGCAGCGTCCGCCGTCGTTGCGGGCGCATCGGTACAACAGGTATCGAAGCACGCCGGAGAAGGGCCGGCCAGAATCGCCGGTCTGTCCTTCGAGGCTTGGCCAGTATATATCAACCGGGATTTCCATTTTGGGTCTCCCGGACCCCTGTCGCGGCCACGTGAAAAGTTCCTAATCGAGCCAAGTAGAAAGTTCCTCTTGACAGCCTTTAATGGCAGAAGGATGGAACGAATAGCGATGAGCCAGAGGGAGCGAGACGAACTGCACTGGTTAAAGCAGGCGCAGCAGAGAACGGTGACCCAGCGGGAAGCGGCCCAGCGGATGGGTGTGAGCGAGCGGTGGGTACGGAAGCTGCTGGCAACCATGGTGGAGAAAGGGG
>VFZY01000326.1 GCA_016870915.1 Acidobacteriota bacterium
AGGTTCAACTTGCGGACACAGATTGTCACAAGTTAAGCCTCAATCCAGCGAAACGGATGTGAGCAAGTGGCCCAAAAAGGTGCAGCATCGCGGCAAGGTACTCGCCAAAATTTACCGCTCTGACGGTCGCGCCGGATACCGGGTGGCGTGGCAGGCGTCGGAAGGCCGACGCATGATGAAATCGTTTGCCACCTATGGCGGTCCCGCTGGCGCACTGTCCTTCGCCGAGGCGCGCGTCAAAGAACTCGCCGCCGGTTCCGATGCCGCCAAGCTCACGCCCAAGCAGGCCCGAGAAGCCCTCGCTATCCGTGACGCACTCGACACCTTCCATCGCAAGACCGGCCGCGCCATCACGCCGCTGCAAGCCGTTTCCGGCTACATTGAGGCCGTTCAAAAGCTCGGCGAGCAGCACACGCTCGATGCCGCCGTAACTGGCTACCTCACAAACGTCGCCACCGTGCGGCGTGTGCGGCTGGCCGACGCCATCAAGCAGTTCCTCGCCGAGTATAAGACAAAATCCGTCGCCGTCGCCGGCCGTCGCCCCCAGCTCTCCCCGGCTTATGCCTACATGACCAGCCACTATCTAAGTCGGCTCGACAGCACCTTTAAGGGCTATGACCTAGGTGCACTCACCAAGGACAACCTCAACCAGTTTATCGGCGCACTTACTGGCCTTGCGCCTAAATCGCGCAACCACTACCGCAACACGATCAAGACTTTTTTGCGTTGGGCCGTAGATCAGGACTACCTCGCGCCTAACCATCGCCTCTCATGTGCGTCTTTGATGAAGCGCGAGCCTCTTACCACCGAGGACACCGACCACTACCGCCCCGACGAACTCCGCCGGCTCCTCTTCGCCGCCGACGCGGAGCTGCTCCCGCTGCTGGCGCTGGGCGGGCTAGCCGGGCTGCGCCCGCTAGAGGTGCTGCGCTTGACGTGGGAAGATGTGTGGCGCGTGCCTGGCCACATCGTGGTCAAGTCCGCCAAGGCAAAGACCCGCTCCCGGCGCCTCGTCGAGATAGTCCCCGCGCTCGCCGCGTGGCTGCGGCCGTATCAGCAGTGCACCGGCCCCGTCTGGCCGCTCGGCGTCTATCGCAGCCAGGAACGCTTTGGCGAACTACGCGCATCCCTGAAAATCCCCTCGCGCCACAACGGCCTTCGGCATGGATTCTGCACTTACTTTTTTGGTCTGCACGCCAACGAAAACCTCACCGCACAGCAGGCTGGCAACTCCCCCGCAATGATTCACCGAAACTACAAAGCCCTGGTGACGCGACAGGAAGCCGAAAAGTGGTTCGCCGTGCAACCCGCCGACGCCCCCGCCAACATCGTGAATCTGCCCGCCGCTGGAGGTGCCGCGTGATTGACTCCGTTCACCGCAAGGCCCGACGAATACGACGCTTTGTTTGAAATGAATCGGAAGGACTAATGCCATGGGAGAACAGTTGACCTCACCATCTCTAACAAAGCACATCGAATGGCAGGCAGGCGTGGGGTTCGCGCGTCAGCTTTACCCGCGTAACTCAAAACTCCGAGCCGCTTTCGAGCAAATTGCCGGGAGGTTCATTTGCGAACAGCGTTGGGAGGGGCAAGAGAATGAAGATGCCAACGCTTTTCAGCGGATGGTTGCCGAGGCAGTCCGCACCATCGTAACCAAGGACTCTCGGCGTGGCCCGAACCAGTTAGCTAGGTTCGTGGTGCGTGCGGCGTTGGAGGTCGGGCGCCGCAACAAGACGGGTAAATCCCGATCCTTGGCCTATTTTAATAACCCTGCACGCTGCCAAAAGATTATCCGCGCCCAACTGCGTTTGCGCCGCGTCAAACCTGAAGACAAGCAGCGGATTGCGCGATTTCACTGCGTCTTTCAGGCAATCATCATGAGCGAAGAGCTTCACGATGGGTTGCTGTTACTGCTGTCGTCCAGCAAACCGTCCACCAAAGCGAAAGCAAGTTTGAGAACCAACCTCGAAAGTTTTTTTCGTCATGTAGTGGCGCCACAGGCGCACCCATCGCAAAAGTTGAGCGTCAAGGATATCATCCTCCTGGCTGAGAAGAACATTTCGGACGCTGAAATTGAGGGGCGGCTTCTTGCTTTCCGTAAGCAGCAAGGGCTCACACTACCGCACCCCCCGCATAAGCCCGCCAAAGAATACGACCGGAGGAGCAAGGGATCCCCCAAAGTGATAATCCGCCGCGTTCGAGCCGAACTCCGCGACGACCGCTCGCGAGGAAAGTAAGGGTGGGCACGTAAAATCGCGGGGATTTGTTCGCGGGGTGTCACCCTGACAATCGCAGGTGCTTCGTGCATTTGATGGCGCTGTGATAACGCCACAATGCACTGACGAACGCCCAGAACACCGGCCCAAGGGCGCAACCTCGCTGACCGACTTCAAGGGGCTTACCGAGCAACGCCCGTTCTACTCGGCCCGCACCTGGAGGTCGCTCATCAAGAAGGGCGTGGTGCCCTCCATCAGGCTGCCAAACGCGCGCCGCCTCATCCTAGACCTCGACGCCGTGGACGCGGCACTTCGTCGCCATGCTCGCGGAGGCCACTGATGCTCCCCGACCACCAGCTCGACGCCATTCAGCACGACCTTGAACGCGCCCTCGATGCGCTTCAAGAGGCCCGCAACAACGCCGCACGCGGCGAGCGTGAGTTCCTGCTCACCAACCTGCGCGCCCTGTTCCGCAGTGCTGCCGCCGTCCACCGCCGCCGCGCGAAAGTGCTGCGCGTAGTTCGCCACTGAAACAACTCCCCTCCATGAATCCGCTCCTCTCAATGACTCGTAATGCCCACGACACTGCCACCAAAGATACCCGCGCGGTGGCTCTCATCGAGGCCATCCGCTCCGACCGCTGGCGCGAACCCGTCGCGCAGCTCCGCGCGGAGTTCGCCCGCGTGCTCGCCGAGACGGGAGACGTGCGGCAGGCAAAGAAGGCCGCCGGCCCGCTCAAGCAGAAACTTCCCGGCGTGCTCTGGAGCGGCAACTTCTCCATCCGCCGCGCGGAATCGCTAGTGGCCCACTCCGGCTTGCTCTGCGCGGACCTCGACGACCTCGGCCCCCAACTCGCCAATGCCCGCGCCCTCCTGCTCACCAGCCCGCACCTGTTTGCACTGTTCGCGTCGCCCACGGGTAATGGCCTGAAGGCAGTGTTCTGCGTCCCCGCCGATGCCGCGCGCCACGCCGCCAGTTTCGCCGCAGTTGCCGCGCACGTCCGCGAGCTGTGCGGCGTGGAAATAGACGCAGCCTGCAAGGACCTTGCCCGCCTTTGCTTTGTCAGCCACGACCGGAATGCATCTAAAAACTGCGTTGCCGTCGAACTACCACCGCTCGTCGAGCCCACCAAGCCAGCGGTTCCCGTGACGACCACACACGCAGCCGCAGCGGCAAAGCCCGACCTCCGCCGCACCATCGCAGGCGAGCTGCTCGGAAATATCCAGTGGACAGATGATACGCACGGTTTCTGCGCCTGTCCGGGCCGATCACTTCACACCAACCCCGACGGCCCGCGCGATTGCCGCTTGCATTTGGACGGAGCCCCCACGCTGCATTGCCTGCATAACTCCTGCCGTGCCCGCGTTGACGCCGCCAACCGCGAGCTGCGCTCCCGCATCGGCATGGCCGAATCCGCCACGGGCAGCGAGACGGCGGAGGTCGCGCGGCTCGCCACGCTGCCGCCCTTGGATTACGACCGCGAGCGCCAGACCGCGGCGGAGAGGCTCGGCGTGCGCGTCGGCGCGCTGGACGCCGAGGTAGCCAAGCGGCGCACCAACGCGGGCGGCACGCAGGGCGGCGCGGTGGAGTTTCCCGCCGTCGCGCCCTGGCCGGAGCCGGTGGACGGCGCGATGGTGCTCGCCGCCACCGCCGCCGTCTTCGCGCACTACGTCGCCCTGCCGCCGCACGCGGCGGACGCGCTCGCGCTCTGGACCGCGCACGCGCACGCCTACGAGTCCTTCCTCCACACGCCGCGCCTGAACCTGCGCTCGCCGGAGAAGGGCTGCGGCAAGACCACGCTGCTCGACGTGCTCGCCGCCCTGGTGCCGCGCCCGCTGCGCACCGAGAGCATCACGCCCGCCGTGCTGTTCCGGCTCGTCGAGGCGCACAAGCCGGTGCTGCTTCTGGATGAAGTAGACACCTACCTCCGCGAGAGCGAGGAGCTGCGCGGCCTCCTCAATGCCGGCCACAAACGCGGCG
>VFZY01000327.1 GCA_016870915.1 Acidobacteriota bacterium
GCTGAAAGGGCTGGTTTTGTTTGTCACCCATTGGGTGCTGTCCTCCGCAGGGGTCTTCGCTGCCTTCAAACCCCTATCGATATTGATGCGGACGAGCATCCAGGAGATTCGCACGCGCGGCTCAAAACGGAAATGTGGGGGTAAAGCAGAAGAAGCCTATGGTATCGGTCTCGCCGGCGTCCGCAAGAACGTCTTCCTCACCACCAAGTCGAGCAAGCGGTCCCGTCAGGAAGCGGAAGCAGAACTTGACCTTTCGCTCAAGCGCCTCAAGACGGACCATGTGGACCTGTGGCAGATGCACGGCCTCCAGAACACCCAGGAGATCGAGAAGATTTTCGGCCCGGGCGGCGCCATCGAGGCTTTTGAAGCGGCCAAAAAGGCAGGCAAGTGCCGGTTCATCGGCTTCACCGGTCACTACGATCCGGAGGTCCACGCCAGGATGCTGAAGTCCTATTCGAAATGGGACTCGGTGCTGATGCCAATCCACGCCGCTGACCACGCCTATCTCAGCTTTGAAAGAACGCCGCTCCCTATCGCGGTCGACATGGGCATTGCCATCCAGGCCATCAAAGTCTTCTGTAAGGCATTCCTGCTGCGTTCGCTGAGTCCAACTGAGTGCCTGCGTTATACCCTGAGCCATCCTGTTCACGTCGCCATCTGCGGAGCGGGCACCCAAGGCCAGATGGAGGATAACATTCGTACCATGCAGAGCTTCAAACCCTTCACCCCGGACGAAATGGCCGCGCTGCAAAAGCGGGCAGTGGTGGGCCAAGGTGTTTACACGGGCACCACCATGGAGTACTGGAAACGGAAGAACGCGAACGCATAGCCGGAAGGATTCGACCATGCGGACAATACTCTTCGCACTCGCGGCCGCCGGCGTTTGGGGCCAGTCGTTCACCGGCACCCTGTCGGGTACCGTGCAGGATAGCTCAGGCGCAGTGGTGCCCGCGGCGCAGATCGTTTTGACGAACGCCAACACCAATGAACGGCGCACTCAGCAGAGCAATCAGGATGGCTCCTACCTGTTCGCGCTGCTCCCACCTGGCAGCTACCGGCTGGAAGCGGACTCGGCCGGCTTCAAGAAGATGGTTCGCCCCAACGTCGTGGTGGAGGTCAATCAGAGCCTCCGCATCGACATCGCTCTTGAGGTCGGCAGCGCCGCCGAATCGGTACAGGTCACGGCGGAAACGCCGCTACTGCAGCCCAATACGTCGGCGCTCGGTCAAGTCGTGGATAACCGGAAGATCGTGGAATTTCCTCTGGCCGGCCGCAACACCTTTGCGCTCATCTCACTCACCGCTGGCGCGCAGCCGCTCGGCGAGTTTGGCAATCTCCCGGCCCGGGCCAATGCCTATGCGTCCGGGTACTTCAGCATGAACGGCAGTCAGCCGCTCAGTAATGAAACGCTCATCGATGGCGTACCCGCCAACGCCGCCACCACCAACGCTCCCGGCTTCACTCCGTCGGTGGACGCCATCCAGGAGTTCAAAGTGCAAAGCGGGAACTTCACGGCGGAGTTCGGCCGTACCGGCGGAGGCGTCATCAACCTCGTCTTCAAGTCCGGCAGCAACGAACTCCATGGAACGATGTACGAGTTCCTCCGCAATAGCGCCCTGGACGCGAATAACTTCTTTAACAACCGCGCGGGCCGCCGGAAAGCGAGGAACGTGCTGAACCAGTTCGGCGCTACGGCCGGCGGGCCGCTCATCAAAGACCGCACGTTCTGGTTCGTCAGTTACGAAGGCCTGCGCGACCGCCGCGCACTCTCCCAGACTTACACCATCCCCACCACCCAGCAACTGCAGGGCGACTTCACCGGAACACTAAACGCCGCCGGTCAACTCATTACCATCGCCGACCCGGCCACCACGCGCGCCAACCCAGCCGCCCCGGGCACTTTCCTCCGCGATCTCTTCCCCGGCAACCAGATTCCAGCGGGCCGTGTCGACGCCGTGGCCGCCAGAGTCCGATCCTTCTGGCCGGCCCCCAATACGGCAGGCACTGGCCCAGCCCGCGTCAACAACTGGACCGGTGCCGGCGTCGCACCCAATGTCCAAGACCAATTCTCCACACGCCTGGACCATTCGTTCAACGATCGCCACAAACTATTCGGGCGCTTCTCCTGGAGCAACATCAACCGTGGCGGCTTCGACTTCTTTGGCAACGGAGCCGGCTGGGTGAACCCCGGCGGCAGCGGTATGCCTATCGACGTAAATGCTCGCAACCTCTCCCTGGACGACACCTATACCTTCACTCCCACGCTCTTGCTCAACGTGCGATATGGCTTCGTGCGCCAGTGGGTGGCGCGCGACCCGCCACTGAACGGCCTTGACCTGACTACGCTCGGCTTCCCTGCTTCCTACAACGCCCAAGTGGGTGCGCGGGCGCTGCCTTCGTTTATGCCCACCGGCTTCCGGGCCATCCAACAGCGCGGTACCGACAACATCCGTCGCGGCGACCTCACGCATTCCGTGCAAGGCAACATCACGAAAGTCACTTCGCGCCACAACATCAAAACCGGCGTCGACTATCGCGTTATCCTGCTGAACGAGTTTGAACCAGTCATCTCCCAGGGCCAGTTCTTCTTTGACGGCCGTTTTACTAGCGCGGATCCTCTCCGCATCCCGGCCAATTCCGGCCATAGCATCGCTTCGCTCATGCTGGGCCTACCAAACTCCGGCAACGTCGATATCCAGCCGCCCATTTCCGTGAATTACCGTTACTTCGGCGGTTACGTGCAGGACGACTTCAAGGTCAACCAAAAGCTAACGTTCAACCTGGGCATCCGCTACGAAATAGAGACCGGCCGAGGCGAGCGCTATAACCGGCTGAGCTACTTCGATGAGTCCGCCGTGAACCCACTCGGGCCACGGGTGGGCATTCCTGACCTCCGAGGCGGTCTGCGCTTTGTGGGCGTCGACGGCAACGGCGTTCGCCAGAAGCGGACTAACCAGAACAACTGGGGCCCCCGTTTCGGCTTCGCCTACCAGATCAGCGCGCGCACGGTCGTTCGCGGTGGCTATGGGCTCTTCTTCCTGCCCAACACGGGCGACGGCGCTGGCCCCGCGAATGCGAACGAAGGCTTCACCGCGGTCACCCAGTTCGTGAGTTCCCTGGACGGAGGCATCACGCCATTGAACCGGCTGAGCAATCCCTTCCCCAATGGCGTGCTCCGCGGGCCCGGTTCCAGCCAAGGCCTCCTCACGCAACTGGGGCAGAATCTGACCACGGTGCGCTACGCCGACCGTCCGGCGTACGCGCAAGCCTGGAATTTCAACATCCAACGCGAACTACCCCGTAGCTTCCTGTTTGACATCGCCTGGGCCGCCAACAAAGGGACCAGCCTTCCCATCAACCTGGAGATCAATCAGATCGCCGATCAATACCTGGCGTTGGGTGCGCAACTCCTGACGCAGGTTCCCAATCCCTTTCGTGAATTCGTTGCCGTCGGCGGACTCAGCCAGCCCACCGTCGCGCGCGGTCAGTTACTGCGGCCCTTTCCGCAATACACCGGGGTGCTTCAGCGCGATGTCCGCACTGGCTCTTCGATCTATCACTCCCTCCAGTTGAAGCTGGAACACCGTTTCAGCCATGGGTTCAGCTTCCTGGGCGCTTTCACGGCAGCCAAGCAGATTGGCACACCGCTTGCACACGCGGTCGTCGCCGATCCTGGCTTTCAGAACAACAACCAGCGCTATCTGGATCGCTCTCTTGCCGGCTTCGACGTGGCACGGCGCGTCGTCTTATCTGGAACCTGGGAACTCCCCGTCGGCAAAGGAAAGTCCCTGCTCGGTTCCGCCCGAGGCCCACTGCAGGTGATCGCCGGAGGCTGGCAGATCAACGGTGTGGTCACGCTGCAGGGCGGCTTCCCGTTGGGGGTCAATACCGCGTCAAACCAAACGAATTCGTTCGGAGGAGGCTCCCGTCCGAACAATAACGGCACCAGCGCGCAACTGCCAAGCGGACAGCGCACCCTGGATCGCTGGTTCAACACAGCCGTCCCTCCGTGCCAACATAGCTGAGACAACTCCCCTGGCCTTAATTACTGAGCAGGGCGAGAATAGGAATCAGCGTGAATTCTCAGACTCGCAACAAGAACGGGCTCCCTCCGGCTCCCACGGTTTTGC
>VFZY01000328.1 GCA_016870915.1 Acidobacteriota bacterium
TCAGCCGGAAGGTTGGATCCTGCGAGAGCCGCTCGGCATCGTTGACATCCTCGTAGCCGGCAATCCGGCTGTAGACGGACTGGCGCAGTAGGTCCGCCAGCGGAAGCTGGGTATTCTTGCCGCGCCGTGAGTCAGTCAGGTGTTGGGCAATGAGAGCACCGAAGCCCAGCCGTTCATCCAACTCACGCACCAGGATCAGACCACCATCGGAAGTAACGCGCGATCCCTGGAAGTCGATCTTGAGAAGGCCGTTGAACGAGAGCTGAAAGGGCTGGTTTTGTTTGTCACCCATTGGGTGCTGTCCTCCGCAGGGGTCTTCGCTGCCTTCAAACCCCTATCGATATTGATGCGGACGAGCATCCAGGAGATTCGCACGCGCGGCTCAAAACGGAAATGTGGGTTAAGAACGTAAAGATCGCGCGCCGCGCCGTGACCTTTCGGGTTCATGGGGCGTAGAACTGTTATGAAGAACGCGGCGCGTTGGATTCCGGTTTGGGCGGGCCTTGGGCTCGGGTTGGCGGGACTGGTCCTGTTCAACTCCGTGCAGAACTACTTGCTGGTTTCGCGCCGTGTGATTCTCGACCACTCCCGGCGCGACCTTTCGGCGCGCGCCGTGGCCCTCGAAACCGCTGCGTTCAAGACGGGCGCGGCCCTTGAGGACATCGCCGATGACCTGTGGCGCCGTGCCGGCGGGCGTCTGGCGTGGGTTCAGGTGATCGGTGAACAGGACGAAATCCTGGCCAGCGCCGGCTCCCCGCGGCAGCCGTCGTTCACCGCCCGGGACCTGCGCTCCCGCCTCCGCCGCCGTGAGGCCGCGTTCAAAACGATCGACACGCCCGAAGGCGCTCTGCTCGTCGAGGCCTTTCCGCTTCGCCTGCCGCCGGTGAAGCAAACCGCATCCGTCCGGCTCACAGCGCACGACCCGCGCCCCCGGCTGGCCCTGCTTGAGCTGGCCGGGCCGCTCGATGGCTCCTCGAACGTCCTCTGGCCGCTGCGGCGCAACCTCCTGATCAACAGCTCAGCCGCCCTCGCGCTCCTGCTCTGCATCGGCGTCATGAGCCTGCGTGTCCGCGGTTACCTTGCCGGGCGGGAACTGGCCCATCAGGTGGAAGTGGCGGAGCGCGTCCAGCGGGACTTGCTCCCTCAGGCCCACGGCGAGCGCGGCGGCTTCGATCTGGCGGCTGACTATACGCCCGCCGCCTACATCGGCGGCGATTTCTACGATGCATTCACCGCCCAGGGCAAAGCGGCCTTCGTCCTGGGCGACGTCTGCGGCAAAGGCGTGCCCGCGGCGCTTCTCATGGGTGTCATCCACGGCGCCGTGCGGGCCTCATCGTGGGCCGGCTCGGCGGAGGCCCACCAGACGGCGACCGCGCGCATCAACCGGCTGCTGTGCGAGCGTTCCGCCACGGAGCGCTTCTCCAGCCTGTTCTGGGCCTACTTCGATCAAGCCAGCCTGCGCTACATCAACGCCGGCCACTTTGCTCCGCTCGTTGTTCGCAACGGCCACGTGACGCGGCTCGACGCCGGTGGTCCGCTGCTGGGGCTGCTGCCGGGGGCCCGGTATGAGCAGGGCGCGGTGGCCTTCCAGCCCGGCGATCTGCTGGTTCTGTTCTCCGATGGCGTCATTGAGGCCCGCAACGAGGCAGGCGAGGAGTTCGGCGATGAACGTCTGGTGCGGGCAGTGCTTGCGCACCAGGAAGGCACTGCCGGCGAGATCCGGGATCGTCTCCTGGCGGAAGTGCGCGCCTTCAGCGGCCGGGGCATTCCGGAAGATGACCGCACGCTGGTTGTAGTCCGCCAGACCGCCACCGCAACCATGCGGCCAACGCTTGTCGGCGAAGCCGCCTGAACACGCTTCGAATCAGGCCGCTGCGCCCTGGATTGGGTTGGAGCTAGAGTGGTCATGATGACCCACACCCTGCTGCTGCACTCGGTGAGCTACTCAGGCTCCTGGGGCCAGACGCTGCTACCCCTCGACCGCTTCGTCGGCAAGGCCGCTGAACTCGGCTTCGGCGGCGTCATGCTCATGGCCAAGCGCCCGCATCTTTCGGTGCTCGACTATGGGCCGGCGGAACTGGCCGGGCTGCGGCGCGCCATCGAAGCCGCCGGCCTGCGCGGTACCGTGCTGGCGGGGTACACCAACTTCACCGGCGACCTGGAGCATGTCGAGGTCCCCCATCGCGAAATTCAGATCGACTATGTGACCTCGCTTGCGCGCATCGCCCAGGCGCTCGACGGCAGTCTCGTCCGCATCTTCACCGGCTACCAGTACGGTGGCGCGGGCTACACCCCGCAGTGGAACATGATCGTGGCCGCGTTGCGTGAATGCGCGCGCCGCGCCGCGCCGCTCGGTGTCACCATCGGCGTGCAGAACCATCACGACATGGGCGTCGGCTACCAGTCCATGCACGACCTGATCGCCGAAGTGGACCACCCCAACTGCCGCGCCCTGTTCGATGCCTGGGCGCCCGCGTTGCAGGGTGAGGATCTGGTGGCCGCGTCCAGGGCAATGGGCCCGATGACCGTTCACACGACAATCGCCGACTATCAGCTTCGCCCCCGTTACCGGTACGATGCCGCCATCGTCAACTATGACCCGCTCACGCCGTATGTCCAGGCCGTGCCAATGGGTGAAGGCTTCATTGACTACCGTGCCTTCCTCGCCGGTCTTGAAGCCGGGGGATTCAGCGGCAGCATCGCCTACGAGATGTGCTCGCCTCTGCTGGGCGGAGGGTCCACGGAGAATCTGGACAGCTACGCGCGCCGGTTCCTGCAATGGTTTGCCTGATCAGTCGCGCGTGAAGCTGATCTCCCACTTCGACACGCCGTGAACGAAGAAGCGGGCGCGCTCGCCCGCAAGCGTGTCCGTGCCGTCCTCGCCCAGACCCATCACCTGTGGATAGTAGCCGGGAGCGTAGCCGATGCCCGCGCGGTCCAGCAGACGCACGGGTTTCGACCATGAACCTGGGTCGGAGAGATCGGCCGTGAAAGCGGCGTAGATGCCCTCCTGCGGCCACAGCGTCTTGCAGCAGGCGCGGTTCAGCAGCACTACGTACTTCTCAAGGTACGTGTTCCAGTGCACGGCTGGTCCCCAGAAGGAATCCGCGTCGGCTCCCTGCCATGCATTCGTCGCCGCAAACACCGGCGTCGTCATGCCGCCCAGGCCCGGCTCATACCAGCCGCCGTTGTGGTACTTCATCACCGCGCCCACCGGCTCGCCGCGGCTTTCAAACGGCATGCGGGCAATCACCACACCCTGGTCTTCCAACTGGCCCGCGTAGTTCGTGAAGAGGAAATAGAAGAATCCCCGCTCGCGGTCCGGAATCACCGAGAAGTCGCCGTGGCCGCCGGCGAAGTACCCGTTCTTCGCCGTGCAGTCATCGGCGTCGCCGCTTTCAATGATGATGCCCAGGTCTTCGATGGTGGCCCCGTCGTCGCGCGAGATCGCTGCGCCGATGCGCGGGGAGGTGAGTGTGGAGCCGCTGCACACGCCCTCGGGCTCGTGGTGATACCACAGATAGAGCGTGCCATCGTCGTCGCGCCAGACCGCTTCCACCCAGAACGGAATGTGGCACTGCATTGTCAGATCCACATCGGCCGTCTCCCACGGGCCATGCAATCCCGGGCCGCGGCTGATCAGACTGATGCCGTTCGAAGTAAAGATGTTGAGAATGCCGCCCGTCCAGAACGCCGGCGTGTTGCCGTCCGTCTGTGTGGGCATCTCAAGCCGGGGCGCGGGACTTAGCACGGCCTTCTGCGCCGCTAGCGACAGGGATAGGGCGAGTAACAGGACAATCTTCATTAGGTATTAATTAGTGCATAAGTAGGTAGACATCTGGTAAAATGGATCATGCCCAAGCGAGATGCCCGATCTCTTGATCACAAGACCTTGGAAGTGCGCTTGTCCCCTGGGCTGAGACAAAGGGTTAAGACACTACTCGCCGTTCGCTGCAAAATCATTGACCGGCAAATCTCATTGATAGCAAACTGGAGACACCCGGTGAAACGGAGGCGGGCTCTGCTGGAGAGCAACCCGCCAAGGGATAGCCGGTGCGACTCATCGTGGACGATGAGCGGGGGCGCGACTCCGGTCGCGCCTCTGTA
>VFZY01000329.1 GCA_016870915.1 Acidobacteriota bacterium
CAAAACCGTGGGAGCCGGAGGGAGCCCGTTCTTGTTGCGAGTCTGAGAATTCACGCTGATTCCTATTCTCGCCCTGCTCAGTAATTAAGGCCAGGGGAGTTGTCTCAGCTATGTTGGCACGGAGGGGAGCCCGTTCTTGTTGCGAGTCTGAGAATTCACGCTGATTCCTATTCTCGCCCTGCTCAGTAATTAAGGCCAGGGGAGTTGTCTCAGCTATGTTGGCACGGAGGGCACCCTCAGATCTCTCCCGACGGGAGCCGGGTTGCGTTCCGGTCCTCGGATGGCAAGAAGCAGCCAATCTACGTGACCGCTGTCGAATCTCCCAAGCCTGAGATGGTCTGTCCGGATTGCGGTTCTCCCACGGACTGGTCCCCGGACGGCCGCTTCGTGCTGTTTGAGCCCGGAGCCACGGTGGCTTTCGCCGGGGCGTTTGACCTGGAAAAACGGGTTAAGTTCACCGCCGCGTCCCATCCCGACATGAGCATACGGGGCGCGCGCTTTTCGCGCGACGGCAACTGGATTGTATTCCATCTGGAGACCGGCCCGGCGACCCGGCGCATCTACGCCGCGCGGTTCCAGGAGAATTCGAGCACCCAACCAGCCGAGTGGATTCCGATCACGGACGGCGAGCAACTGGACATCTATCCGGATTGGTCTCCCGACGGCAGCCGGATCTACTTTCTCTCCGACCGCGGTGAGACCCGGTCCGTCTGGATGCAGACCGTCAACCCGGCCACCAAACGCCCCATTGGTGGGCCCGCCTCAGTTCTCCCCGCCGACATGGCGCGGCGGAGTCTGCTGCGCAACGTCCGGCTGGGCGCCGATCATGTGGGGTTCCATGTTCTGCCCAATCGCCTGGTCTTTGCCATGGATGAGGTTCGGGCCGAAATCTGGCGGCTGCGGAGGTAGGTTAGAACCGGCCCTTCCGGGCAAGAAACGCCACCGGCAAGCTGGTGGATCCCGTGGCGGCCAAATCGGCCAGGGCCTCCCCGATGGCGCTTGAAAACTTGAAGCCGTGGCCTGAAAAGCCGCATGCCAGCCAGACATGATCGTGGCGCGGGTGCCGGTCCAGGATGAAGTGGCTGTCGGGAGTCATGGTGTACAGGCAGGTGAACACCGCGCGCACTTGCCGGCCGGCTCCAGGCAGGTAACGGTTCAGCTCGTCGAGCAGCGGCGCGATCTCCTGCGGTGTCACGTCCCTCCGCGCCGCATCCGGATGGCAGACTTCGCCAGTACCGTGGGCTGCGAACTTCAACCCCTCACCCGCGCGGTACGGAAATCCGTAGAAGTTGCCCTGGTCCGAACGCCAGAGGAACACCGGAAGGGAACGAAAGGGGTCAGCGTCAGCCGGTTCAACATGCACTCCGAAGACGCGGAGCACTTCGAGCGGCAAGTTCGATTCCGGCGTCACGCCCGCGGTCCACGGGCCAGCCGTAAGGATGATCCGGTCCGCGGTAAAAATTCCCCCGGGGCACTCCACTTGATGGCCGCTCCAAGTGAGCACCGGCTGCCCGTGGTGGAGTTCAGCGCCATGCAGGGCGGCTTGATCCAGATGGGCCGCGATGCACTCTTCGGGCCTGAGGATACCGGCGTTCCATTCGAAGAGGCCTTCCCAGTCCGGGTGGGGCTCGAAGGCTGGAAACCGGCCTGCCAGATCGCGCGCTCCCAGCAGATCGTGTTTCAAGCCGTGCTCGCGCGCGCTCGCCAGTGCCCCGGCCACGACATCCGAATCGCTGCGGCCCATCCATAGCCCGCCGGTGATCGTGAGAAGCTGCCGGCCCGACACCGCTTCCAGCTCCTGCCAGAGCACATAGGCCCGGCGCACCAGTTCCACGTAGGCGGCGCCTTCGAAATACGCCTCGCGGATGATCCGGCTGGGCCCGTGCGACGCGCCCATCGCGTGGCCCCTCTCTCTGGCGTCGATTCCCAGCACACGCACACCGCGCCGCGCCAGATGATAAACCGCCGCGCTCCCCATGGCGCCCAGACCAATCACGATGGCGTCGTAGTGCCGCATGATGGAAACGACCAGCGTAACCGAATCGCCAGGCACCCCGAACCCTGTATAATCGCCTTCTGAATGTCTCTTTCCCACGCGGGCCGGTTCCGGGCCGGCATCACCCCCGATTTTTACACCGAGGCGAAGGGCCGGTTCGAGGCCGGCGTCTCCGCCACCTTTGATGGCGTTCCCTACCTGGACTATGCCCCGTTGGGGGCTCCGGACGGGAAGTTCGTCACGCCCGAGGCCTTGAACGAGGTGGATGGCGTTCTGGCGCTGGCCCTGCATTTCAACCGGGTGAGCGTTCAGGGCGTGGAACGCTGCGCCGTCATTGCCCGCTGGGGCGTTGGCTACGACATGATCGATGTACCGGCCCTGACCGAAGCCGGCATCGCGCTCGCCATCACGCCCAACGCCGTCAAACGCCCCGTCGCTGAGGCCATTCTGACCTTTATCTTTGCCCTCACCACGAATCTGTTCCAGCAGGACCGCCTGGTGCGCGAGGGCCACTGGCGCAACCGCCTGCCGGGAATGGGCCGCAATCTTGCCGGGCGCACGCTTGGATCCATCGGCTGCGGGAATATTGCCCGCACCATGTTCGGCCTGGTGCAGGCGCTCGGTTTCGGGCGGCTCATCGCGCACGACCCCTATCTGGACCCGGAGACCGTGAAACATCTGGGTGTCGAAATGGTTTCGCTCGACGAAGTGTGCAGCCAGTCCGATTTCGTCACGGTGAACACGTTCCTCAACGAGTCGACGCGGGGATTGGTCAATGAACGCCTGCTGCGCCTGATGAAACCCACCGCCTTCCTGATCAACACCGCGCGAGGCCCCATTGTGGATCAGCGGGCGCTGGTGCGCGCGCTCAACGAACGTTGGATCGCGGGCGCCGGCCTGGATGTCTTTGAGGATGAGCCGATTCTTCCCGATGACCCGATCCGCCAGTGCCCGAACCTGATCATGACACCCCACGGCCTGGCTTGGACCGAAGAGATCGCGCGTGACAACACGCTGGAAGCCTGCGCCAACATTCTCACCATCTCGCGTGGCGAAGTGCCGGCAGCGATCGTAAACAAGGAAGTTCTGGACCATCCCGGCTTCCGCAAAAAACTCGAACGATTCAGGAGCATGCAGTGAAACCCAACAAGTACCGTCAGGCGATTGCCGAAGGCCGCGTTCCCGTCGGCCATATGATCATGGAGTTCGGCACGCGGGGCATCGCCAAGATCCTTGAAACCGCCAGCCTGGATTTTGTGTTCTTCGACATGGAGCACACCGGTTTCGACACCGAGCGGATCGCCGATCTGATCGCCTTCACCAAAGCCACGCCCATCGCGCCATTCGTGCGCGTGCCGCAGGGTCTGTACCACTTTCTGGCCCGCTGCATGGATGCCGGCGCGCTTGGCGTGATGGTGGCCAACGTGCGTTCAGCCGAAGAGGCCCGCCGGATCGTTCAGTCCGTCAAGTTCGCCCCGCTGGGGTACCGGGGCCTGGGCCTGGGAACCGCCCACAACGACTTCATTCAGCCCGATCCAGTGGCCTATTTCAAGCAGGCCAACGAGAGCAGCGTGGTGATCTGCCAGATTGAGAGCGTGGAAGGCGTGGAGAACGCCGAAGCGATCGCGGCCACCGAAGGGGTGGACATCCTCTGGGTGGGCCACTTCGATCTCAGCCAGTCCATGGGCATCCCAGCGCAGCTCCAGCACCCGCGATTCCTCGATGGCCTGAAGCGGACCGTGGAGGGCGCGAGAAAACACGGAAAGCGCCTGGGCATCCAGCCCGGAAGCATGGAGCAGGCCAGACAGTGGCGTGAGATCGGCTTCGACGTCTTTTCCTACAACTCCGACATCGGCGTCTACCGCTCAGCGCTCCAGTCAAGCATCAACGACTTGCGTACTCTCCTTCAGCACGGATAGACTAATCCCACATTTCCGTTTTGAGCCGCGCGTGCGAATCTCCTGGATGCTCGTCCGCATCAATATCGATAGGGGTTTGAAGGCAGCGAAGACCCCTGCGGAGGACAGCACCCAATGGGTGACAAACAAAACCAGCCCTTTCAGC
>VFZY01000330.1 GCA_016870915.1 Acidobacteriota bacterium
GTATCGCTTGAACGGTAGGCGGCAAGGATTCGTGTAAAAAACAGCCAGATCGGCCAGCAGCCTGGCTGGCCAGCGACGAAACGGCCAAAAATATACGCTCAGCACGGCGCCCGGAACCCCCGTGGTTTCAGCATTTGCGCACCTCCGATAACGGCGCATACGTCAACTCCGTCCAATCGGCCGGTGGCATAGTGGAAGACGGTGAGGTCTTTATGAACGCCTATCCGTCCTGGATTCACCGGATTCCGGAGATGATCGAAGCGCTGGCCCTGGCCGGCGCCGAGCGGATCGACCGCCGCCTTGTCGAGACGCTCTTCGATCTGCGGCGGTCGGCCGCCAAAGAACTCCTTCGCCGCATGGGCGCCGGGCTGTGCGGCCATTCTCTGGTTATCAGCCGCGGCCTGCTCATGGCCCGGCTCCGTGAAGCATACGAGCACCCCGGCTACCGGTGGGAGGTGGAGCGGCATGAGCGAGTCGAACGGTTGATCCACGAGAGCCGCGCCGGCCATCGCCGCCACACCGTCATCGCCATCGACGAGAATGACCGCCGCCGGCTTGCCGTGCAGAACGTGGCCGGGCTCCCCGAGTCCATCCGTCTCGCACCCGGCCAGTTGCTGATCAACTTCGCCGGCATGGAGGATCTGCTTCGGCAGTTGATGCTCCTTCTGCAAGCCTGCGACAACGACTTTGAGACGCTGGCCACGTTGACTCAACCGCCACCGCGCATCGGTCCGAAGTCCGGCTCCGCCGCGTCACACCAACTACACCGGGGTGTACCCGAAGCGATGTGAGTCGCGCGCGGTTCACGCCACCTTCAGCGTGGTCATCATCGGCGCGGGCTGCCGATCAAAGCGCAGCTTGTAGCTGCCGAACCGGTTGATATGCTCCACCTGGTATGGGCTCAGCGCCCGCAGATCGTCAGCCGCCACCGCCGCGCCCCCGGTTGCCAATTTGTCCAGTGCCTGCGTCATCAACACCGCCGTGTGAAGGATCACCAGATTCGCTACCAGATGGTTGTACTTGATGATCTTGCGCTGCTCGCCGCGCAGATTCTCGGCGATCACGCTATCGCCGCCGAAGAAGGCCCATTGCACGAAACGGTTGAAGGCCTCCGACTTGTTGGTCGCCGTCAGAATCTTCCGGCGCAGATCGATCCGCGTGATGTAGTCCAGCAGGAAGGCGGTTCGCACCACGCGGCCCAGCTCGCGCATTGCGAAGTACACCTTGTTCTTGCGGTTCTCTGATCCAAACCGGCGCAGGATCGTCGACGAGGCGATCCGCCCGAGCTTGATCGAGACGGCCACGCGCAGCAGGTCCCGGTAGTGTGCGCGAATCAACTCCCAGTCCACGCCGCCGCTTTGGAAGAGGCTGTCGATGTGCTGATAGTGCGCCGCCTGGCCGGGCCGATAGAGCCGCAGATCTTTCCAGTTGCGAATGCGCGGCATGAGTTTGATGCCAAGCAGGTGCGCGAGCCCGAAGACCGGCGTGCTCTGCCCCTGGGTGTCAGCGTGCACTGCGTCCGGCTGCACCTGCGATTTGTTCAAGACCAGGCCATCCAGGATGTGGACGGCCTCCCACACGCCGCACGGAATAAAGCGGCTGAACAAGGCGATGTAGGAATCGGCGACATGGTAGTAGCCGATGCCGCCGTATCCGCCATAGCGGACATGGTACTCGGAAAGCAGGTTGCGCTCGTAGAGATCCCATTTGGTGCCGTCGGCCGAGGCCGACTCGCCGAGCCCCCAACACTGCTGCAACTCCAAACCGGCGTAGGCGTTAACCACGCCGGTGATGGCGTCGTCCAGATTCTGCTCGGTGATATGGCGCTGATTGACGAAGGAGATCTGCTTTCGGTCGAGACCCTTCAGACACCGGGCCGTTTGCGTGGGCCCGAGATTGCAGCCGTAGCAGAAGACGGTGGCAATGTAGCGCTCGCGCGGTTGTTCCAGCTTCGACTCGAGCTTGGAAACCGGCCCGAAGTGACGGCTCCAGTTCAGCCAATGCTCGGTGTCCACCAGGGCATCAATGATGTTGATCCGGGGAATGAACTGCTGGATGCGCCGCGCCACCTTCTTCACTTCTTGCGGATCGCGCTGGCGGCGGACTTGTTTGAGCACGGGCTGGCCGTCCTCGATTCGCAACGATTCATTGCCGGGGAAGGCTTCATCGGCCTGCTTGGCGGCGGAGGAAAGCATGTCCTTCAGGTGCGCAACCAAGCCATCGGCAGTCTCAGGCAAGCCCACCTCGCGGCAATACTGTGCCACTTCCCGGTCGAACTCTTCCCATGGAATCTGCTCGGTCCGGTAGTCGCTGAATTCATCGCTGTCCGGGATGAATAGATCGCCGGAGCGGAGCTCGTTCATGGTTTGGGTCAGGACGCAGATCTCGAAGTGGCGATGGTGAATCTGGCGTACGGTTTGGCGGGTGTGTTGCCCAGTCACCAACGGCCACCAGCGTTCAGAAACGAAGCCCAGCATGAAGTTCTCGTGCTCGGCCAGCGTGACCCATTCGCCACTTTCCTTGTGCCGAACGGCGAACGCCACGGCGTCGAGAAGCGCCCGATCCTGAGAGGCCGGTTCCAGCGGCACCTTCTCCAAAAACAGGAGGAGGCCGCTCCGTTGAGTCCGCAGGAATCGAGCGAGAAACGGCAGGTGATTGTCACCGGCCACGGCCCGGTGCGCTTCGCAGTCCTGCAGGATGCGATCCAGGCGCGGCCGGATGTAGCCTGCGACGGCGTCCGGGTTCTCCTTATATAAAGTCGCCGTGTGATGGAACTGCTCCACGAGGCTGTCTGCGCGTTCGGCATGTTGGGCGCGGTGAACCAGGAGTTCGTCTTTCGCCTTCTTGTGGATCTTGCGCACCTGCTTGATGAACATGCTGGCGAGTTCGTCCAGGCTGCGTGCTGTCTGCTGGTGCAACAGCGCGACTGTCAAAGCGAGCCGCTTCTGTACCGCCAGGTCGTTCATAGAGGTGAGATCGAGCGAACGCGCTTCGGTCGCGAAGCGGTCTCGCTTGGCGGCAGGGACACCGGCAAAGACGTCATGCCGCACGGAGAAGGACCGGAGCCACGCCAGGTGATTGAGCGAATGCTGCACTTGGCGAACCGTGGGCCGCCCTGCTTCGCTTTTCAACTTGGCCCAGAGGCTGTCGGACTCTCCGGCCGGCCGGGTGAGCAGCCGCGCGAGATGATCCTTGTCTTCCGCCGTGAGCCGCCCGGCAATCTGATCGAAGTAGCGGCGGTTGGCTTCGGCCCGCGCATGCTGAGCGATCCGGTGTAGTGTGCTGAACGCCGGGAGTTCGAAGCGGTTCTTGGTGAGTTCCTCGATGCAGATATTGATCAGGTCCGGCAGGTCATCGCGCACGGTGGCGGCGGCAGCGGCGGCGTTCTCGATGCAGGCCCTGGCCGCGTCACCGTAGGCAGTGACGCCCAGGTATTCGCGCACGAGAGTGGTGTGCCGGAGTCGCGCGCCGCTTTCGTCGTAATGGAACAACCCCGCCGGGAGCGACTCCAGGCCTAACGTCTCCATCAAATGGACGGCCAGATTGGGAGGAATCTCGTTCATGCCCGGGAAGTAGCCGAGTCGCTGGAAAGTCTTGAGCAGCAGAAGGAGCGCCATCTGGCCCGTGGGTTGGCGGGCATTCTTCAGGACGAAAGCCTTCTCTTCGGCTGTGGGGTCGAACTGAGCCTTGAGTTCGACCGGGGTGAGATTGGAGCGGAGCCGCGGATACGCGGTTTCTGGAGCGGATGCCAAAACGCCTCCTCTTTGCTGGGGGGAGGGAGTCGGTCACAGTCTAACAGACTGACCTCATGGCAGGCTGGCGAAGGCGATCTGGCTGTTTTTTACACGAATCCTTGCCGCCTACCTTGAACGAGTCGAACGAGCTCTACCGGCTGATCACCACCATCCTGGATCACGCCAAGGCCACGGCCGTCGAATTGGCGGCTCTCTACCACGAGCGCTGGGAGATCGAAACCTCTCTCGACGAGTTG
>VFZY01000331.1 GCA_016870915.1 Acidobacteriota bacterium
TGTCAGTGTGCGCCGGATCGTTTTGTCACTGGCGACGAGCTACCCCTGGCAGGCCCAGTTTGCGCAAGTTCACGCGAACCTGCGCTGCTGAAAAAACTGCGTGAAGCAAACACCGGACTTATTCATTCCGCATTTTTGCAGCGGACCGGAGAAGCGCGTATGGACGGCCCATTTTCACCCTTCGGGTGCTCGGAGCGACGGTATGCGGCAGCCATTTTGCCGCAAATTTCTGACCGAGACACCCGCGGAGGATCCGCACGAGTCATTTCGAGCTTGTCCGCGGCGTCAGTTTGGGCTGCGATCAGATGCCGTGAGAAAAGCGGGCTAGGCAGGGGTCAGACCGTTTCTGAGTGTAAGCTATTGATCACATGGGCCATCCTGGGGGGCTTGGGGGGTGGGTGAATACGGGCCCGGGCCGCCAGCTTCCCTTGGAAAATGCCCCGATTTGACAACTGCGCGTGCCTGGGATACTCTAATGAAAGGTTCGCGAGAATCTCGTCTGCTCGTGTGCTACCGCCCTCGTCGTTTGAGGTGCCCGGCCGCGAGCCCGTCCCTCTACCGGGGCTGGGTGAACACTCAGTCAGCGCAAGGACGGTCCATAGACACTTCATCGTGAGTTTTTTCGCATTCGGCGGCGTTTGCCTCTGTTCTGCGATCCTTGGGTTCGTTTCACCGCGGTATTCGATTCGGGGCGATTGGGTTCGTTTCGCAAATTCGGGTGCCCGCAACAGTCAGTTTCTCTTTGAGAGAGGAAGTTCGTGCCGACGTTTAATCAACTCGTGCGTAAAGGCCGCCGGCCGACCCGGTACAAGACCGCCAGCCCGGCCCTTCAATCCTGCCCTCAGCGGCGTGGCGTTTGCACCCGCGTTTATACCACTACCCCGAAAAAGCCGAACTCGGCCCTCCGCAAGGTGGCCCGTGTGCGGTTGACCAACGGGATCGAGGTGACCACCTACATCCCTGGCGTGGGCCACAACCTGCAGGAGCACTCGATTGTGCTCATCCGCGGCGGCCGCGTGAAGGATCTGCCGGGTGTGCGTTACCACGTGGTTCGCGGCACGCTGGATACGGCTGGTGTCAACAATCGCAAGCAGAGCCGTTCCAAGTACGGCGCCAAGCGTCCGAAGGGGGCCAAGTAAGCCATGGCACGTCGTCGCAAGGCGGAGGTTCGCGAAATCCTGGCCGATCCCGTGTACAACTCGACGCTGGCGGAGAAGTTCGTCAACTCGATGATGTGGGACGGCAAGAAGACGGTCGCCCAGAAGATTTTCTACGGTGCGATGGACACGCTTCGGGATCGCAGCGGGGATGATCCTTTGAAGCTCTTCAAGAAAGCGGTTGAAAACTGCAAGCCGCTGGTTGAGGTGAAGACGCGCCGCGTGGGCGGCGCCAACTATCAGGTGCCTGTGGAGGTTCCGGCGAACCGCCGCACGGCGCTGGCGATTCGATGGATTCTGGGCAACGCCCGCAGCCGCCCGAACAAGACGATGGCGGACAAGCTGGCGGATGAGTTGAATGACGCGGCCAACATGCGTGGCGGCGCCATTAAGAAGAAGGACGATGTTCACCGCATGGCGGAAGCCAACAAGGCGTTCGCTCACTACCGGTGGTAACGATTAGTTAATCAATAAGGATCAGGGCTCCATGTGGGTTCTGGCGAAGGGCAACCAGGTTCGTTAACAATGGCAAGAACAGTACCATTAACGCGCATGCGGAATATCGGCATCATGGCTCACATCGATGCCGGTAAGACCACGACTACGGAGCGCATCCTGTACTACACCGGCCGTACGCACAAGATCGGTGAAGTTCACGAAGGCACGGCCACCATGGACTGGATGGCGCAGGAGCAGGAGCGCGGGATCACGATCACTTCGGCGGCCACCACCTGCGAGTGGCGTGACATCCACATCAACATCATCGACACCCCCGGCCACGTGGATTTCACGGCCGAGGTGGAGCGCAGCCTGCGCGTGCTGGATGGCGCGGTGGCTGTGTTCGATGCCGTGGCGGGTGTGCAGCCCCAATCGGAAACGGTGTGGCGGCAGGCTGACAAGTATTCGGTGCCGCGGATCTGCTTCATCAATAAGATGGACCGCGTTGGCGCCGATTTCTATCACGCCGTGGAGACCATCATCGACCGGCTTCAGGCCCGTCCGGTGCCGATTCAGATCCCGGTGGGCGCCGAGGATAAGTACCAGGGCATTATCGATCTGGTTGAGATGAAGGCGCGGATCTGGCGCGACGAGACGCTAGGCGCCAAGTACGACGACATTGAGATCCCCGAGGAGTACGCGGCCAAGGCTCGCGAGTATCGCGAGCAGATGATCGAGGCGATCTCGGAGACCGACGACGTGCTCTTCGCCAAGTTCGTCAACGGCGAAACGGTGAGCAACGAGGAGATCAAGGCAGGGATCCGCAAGGCGACCATCCTGCAGAAGATCTTCCCGGTGATCTGCGGCACGGCGTTCAAGAACAAGGGTGTCCAGAACATGCTGGACGCGGTGTGCGACTATCTCCCCTCTCCGCTTGATGTTCCGGCGGTGCAGGGCACGGCGATCGACAATCCCGACGTGAAGATTGAGCGCAAGTCGGACGACAATGAGCCGTTCGCGGCGCTTGTGTTCAAGATCATGACGGACCCGTTTGTGGGCCAGTTGGCCTTCCTCCGGGTCTACTCCGGCCGTCTGGCCGCGGGTGAAAGCATCTTCAATGTAGCCAAGTCGCGCCGTGAGCGCGTGGGCCGTCTGGTGAAGATGCATGCCAACAAGCGCGAGGAGATCACGGAAATTCTCGCCGGTGACATCTGCGCGGGTGTCGGTCTGAAGAACGTCAGCACGGGCGATACGATCTGTTCGGAGATCGCGCCGGTGCTGCTGGAGTCGATCGATTTTCCCGAGCCGGTCATTCAGTTGGCGATTGAGCCCAAGACCAAGGCGGACCAGGAAAAGCTGGGCATGGCCATTGGCAAGCTGGTGCAGGAAGACCCGACGCTTCGGGTGAACACGGATCAGGAGACGGGCCAGACCATCATCGCCGGCATGGGCGAGCTGCACCTTGAGATTATCGTGGACCGCATGAAGCGCGAGTTCAACGTTGAGGCCAACGTCGGCAAGCCGCAGGTGGCGTACCGGGAGACGATCCGCGCCAAGGCTGAAGTGGAGTACACCCACAAGAAGCAGACCGGCGGCAGCGGCCAGTATGCCCGGGTGAAGTTGCGCATCGAGCCGCTTCCGGGCAAGGATTTCGAGTTCGAAAACGGCACCTTTGGCGGGTCGGTTCCGAAGGAATTTGTTCCGGCCGTGGAGAAAGGCGTCACCGAGGCGTTGGAGAGCGGCGTGCTTGCCGGCTTCCCGATGTCGGGCGTCAAGATCACGCTGTTTGACGGCGCGTATCACGAAGTGGACTCGTCGGAAATGGCGTTCAAGATCTGCTCGGCGATCTGCGCCAAGGAGGGCTTCCGCAAGGCGAAGCCGGTGTTGCTTGAGCCGGTGATGCGGGTTGAAGTTGTGGTGCCGGATGAGTATCAGGGCACTGTGAACGGCGACCTGATTTCCCGCCGCGGGCGGCTGGAAGGGACGGAGATGCGCGGCCACACGACGTTGGTGAAGGCGGCGGTTCCGTTGAGCGAGATGTTTGGCTATGCGACGGATCTGCGCAGCCGCACCCAGGGGCGTGGTTCGTTCACCATGCACTTTGGCCAGTACGAGGAGGTGCCGAAGAGCGTCTCCGAGGAGCTGGTGGCGCGGGTTCAGGGAAAGGTTTCCAAGTAGGGGAGCCTACCAGGTAGCTGGAGTTTAGAGAATCAGGTTTTTGCGACTAGGAGAAATCATCCACCATGGCGAAAGAGAAATTTGATCGTAGTAAACCCCACGTCAACATCGGGACGATCGGGCACATCGATCACGGCAAGACAACTCTGACGGCGGCCATCACCAAAACCTTGGCCAAGCACAATCCG
>VFZY01000332.1 GCA_016870915.1 Acidobacteriota bacterium
AAGTGTTTGCGGACTTGGTGCAGCCCCGCTGCCCCGTCCGCACGGTGTGGAACTGTCCGGAGACGCGGGAAGTGCTCCCGCTGCGTCCGCCCCGACGGCCAGAGGAGCCCTTCACCGTGTTCTATCATGGCTCGCTCAATGAACAGCGGCTCCCGCTGGCCGTGGTCAGAGCTTTGTTGGAATTACCGCAGTGTGTTCAGCTCCACTTTGTTGGATATACAACTGAGGGAGCCCACAAGACTTACACAGACACGCTCATCGAAGAAGCACGCTATCTCGGCCTTGCGCATAGGGTGAAGTATCTTGGGGCCTTTAGCCGCCATGAACTGTTGCCAGTCTGCGCTGAAGGGGATGTGGGCCTGTCTTTCATGCCGCTGGACAGCAGCGACCTGAACATGCAGGCAATGACCGGCGCTTCCAACAAGCCGTTTGATTACCTCGCCAGTGGCCTGAATCTGCTGGTGAGCGATCTGCCGGACTGGCGGGCCATGTTTGTGGAGCCGGGTTACGCGCGCGTCTGCAATCCCGCCAGCGCCGCCAGCATTGCCGACGCCGTGCGCTGGTGGCTCACGCACCCCGCCGAGGCCGAGGCCGCGCGGACAGCGGGCCGCCAGCGAATCTTGGATGAATGGAACTACGAGCGGCAATTCGCTCCGGTGCTGCAACTTATAGATGGTCACGGCAAAATTGTGAATTGTGACTTCCGATCATAAATAGAGCCAAACTTCAGATCATCACCTTCGCCGTCTAACCACACACAATGATCAATAAACTATTAAAAACAAATTCCTCGCTCGCCAGATGGATTTTGGCGCAATTTTACCGTTCAGGGAGAAGATACCGAATCCCCTTTGGCCCATTCGCGGGGTTCCACCTCGTATACCGCCCAGAAATTAACTTTCACGCCATGCTGGGGCTTTGGGAGATGGATAGCCTCGAAATCATAGCCCAAGTATTGCGGTCGCAAGTTTTCACCAGCAGGAACGGAGTAGTCATGGACGTGGGGGGGTAATATTGGGCTTTACGCTCTGTGGCTGGCGCAAAATATGGCTCCCAATGGCCAGGTTATTAGTTTTGAACCTGCTCCCGAAACACGAGGTATGTTACAAGAAACACTCGCTGCGAATCCGCTCCGGAACATCCGAGTCGAAGCCAAGGCAGTGGGAGAAAAGTCTGGCACCATGGATTTGTTTATCGGATCGCACCACCATCAATCTTCTTTTGACCCTGTTTGGGCAGGCAGCGGCGGGACGGCGACGCGTATTTCGGTCCCGGTGACCTCACTGGATGAATACTGGGCTACGCTCGAGACTACGCACTTTGTGCAATTTATTAAGATGGATATCGAAGGGGGGGGTGTCTTTGCTCTGAAGGGAGCCAAGGCAATCTTTGAAAAGCATAGACCCTTGGCGATCGTTGAATCACATTCCCCAGATGAAGACAGGGCGATTTCTAATGTTTTGATGGATCATGCCTACCTTGGCTTTCGTGTCGATAATCGCACATGGGTTTCCAAACCAGAAGCGACGCATCCAGAGCCGCAAGGGGTCTGGGGAACAATCCTACTAGTGCCCAAGGAAAAGCGCGGTCTCCTGCCTTGGTAAGGGAGCTCCGCGGAGAGGGGAATGATAGCAAAATGGGCAGGTTCGGTATTGCCACCAGCGAGGCTTGATGTCCGGCTTGGTTGTCATTGAAACTCACCCGATCCAATACCACGCGCCGGTCTGGCGCGCGGTGCAGCAGGAGCATGGCATTCCGATGACTGCCGTTTACGGCTCTGACTTCAGCGTAGCCGGCTACCGGGACCCCGAGTTCGAGACGACGTTCCGCTGGGATACGGACCTGCTTTCCGGCTACGCTCCGAAGTTCCTCTCGCGCGTGGCGGAAGGCGGGGCGGCGGACGCGGAAAGCGTCACCACCTGCGGCTTGGCGGCGGTGCTGAAGGCCGGCGGCTTTCGGGCCGCGCTCTCAGTGGGTTATAGCCCGCGCTTCCACATGCAGGCTTTCCGCTGCGCCCAGCGGACCGGGCTGCCGGTCTTGTTCCGGGGCGAGACCACGGATCATGCTAGATCACGCGGGTGGCTCAAGCGGACCGCGCGGGATGTGGCGCTTCGGTGGGTTTACTCGCGTTGCTCCGCGCTGCTGCATGTGGGCCGCCACTCGCGCGCACACTTTCGCCGGCTGGGATTTGCGGGACGGGATGACTTCTTCTCGCCGTATTGCGTGGATCCCACGCCGTTCCGCACCGATGAGGGCGCGCGGGCCGAGTTACGGGCCGTCACGCGCCGAGCGCTGGGTTTCTCTGAGACGCAGCGGGTGATCATGTTTTGCGGCAAGCTCAGTCCGCGCAAAGGCCCTGACCTGTTGCTGGCGGCGATCCGGCGGTTGCCTGAAGCACAACGGGCCGCGGGCGCGCTGCTGCTGGTAGGCGATGGTGAATTGCGCGGTGACCTGCTCGCCAGCGCAGCCCAGGCCCCCGCTGTCCCGGTGAACTGTGTTGGCTTCCAGCCGCAAGGAGCCTTGAGCCAGTATTACCATGCGGCCGACTTGTTTGTCCTGCCGAGCCGGACGGGTGAAACGTGGGGGTTGGTCGTGAACGAGGCGTTGCACCATGGCGTGCCGGTGGTGGTGACCGAGGCGGTGGGCTGCGCTCCGGATCTGGTGGAGCGGGGCCGCACCGGGGAGGTTTGCGCGGCGGATTCGGTGGACGCGCTCGCCGCCACCATCCAGTCGGCTTGGCCGCTGATGGGCGAGGCCGCGATCCGCGCCGGGTGCCGCGAACGAGTGGCCGGCTATTCCATCAGCCGGGCGGCAGCGGGCATCGCGGCCGCCTACCGGCAGGTGGTGGCCGCCCCCGCCCACGGGGCCGACCGATGAGCACCGCGCCGCGCGGGCTGGTGATCGTCGGCAACGCGGAGCCGTTCCATCTGGGCGCGCACCTGTTGCGCGCCGCGCGCGGACTCGCCTGGCCGACGGAGCTGGTGGACACGTCGCCGGCCTACGCGGGGCCGCGCTGGCTCCGCACCCTGCTGTGGCGGCTGGCTGGCCGTCGGCCGGCCCGGTTGGGCGCGTTCAGCCGGGAGGTGGCGGCGGCGTGCGAACGCATGGGATGCACTCACTTGCTGACCACCGGGCTGGCTCCCGTCCGGGCGGAGGAATTGCGGGCACTGGGCGAACGGGGCGTGAAGCGGATGAACTATCTGAGCGACGATCCGTGGAATCCGGCGCACCGGGCGCCGTGGTTTCTCGCCGCCCTGCGGGAATACGACGTGGTGTTCAACCCGCGCCGCCAAAACTTGGATGACTTGCGGCGTCATGGCTGCCGGCGGGTGGAGTATGTTCCGTTTGCCTACGATCCAGTGCTGCACGCACCGGCCGAGGGGGCCACGGCCGAAGAGCAGGCGGTGGACGTGATCTTCGCGGGCGGGGCGGATGCGGACCGGCTGCCGTATGCGCGGGCGTTGGTGGCTGCCGGATTGAACGTGGCGCTTTACGGAGGTTACTGGGACCGGCATGTGGATTTGCGGCCGCACTGGCGTGGCCATGCGGACCTGGCGATGTTGTGCCGCGTGACGCCGGCGGCGAAGCTGGTATTGTGCCTGGTGCGCCGGGCGAACCGCGATGGGCACGCGATGCGTTCCTTCGAAGCCCCGGCCATGCGCGGCTGCTTGCTGATGGAAGATACTGCGGAGCATCAGGAGTTGTTCGGCGCGGACGGGGAATGCGCGGTGTATTTCCGCGACCTCCCGGAGATGGTGGCGAAGGCGAAGGACTTGTTGCCGCGCGTCGAGGAGCGCGCCCGGCTCGCGGCGGCGGCGCACCACCGAATTTGTGCCGGCGGCCACACCTACGCGGACCGGCTGCGGACGATGCTGGCGGAGTGAGGCGAACGTATGTGCGGATTCATCGGAAGAATCGTTGAGCAACCGGGTGCGGCGGCCGGAGTCCTCC
>VFZY01000333.1 GCA_016870915.1 Acidobacteriota bacterium
CCTGGATCACCACCTCTGGACTCTCGCCCGCTTGCACTCGCTCGACGGCGCGGATGCGGATCTCTTCCAAGGTCTTGTGATCAAGAGATCGGGCATCTCGCTTGGGCATGATCCATTTTACCAGATGCCTACCTACTTATGCACTCATTAATAACGTGCCGCTCACGGGGGCCGGCGGCCGTCCACCGTATCAGTGGACAGCGCAGCCACTTCCATCATGGCTGGCGGTGAATGCTTCGGGTAGTAACACCGCAGCCCTGGTTGGCACGCCGCTCCAAGCCGGTGACAACGACTTTACGATCACCCTCTCGGACGGCGTCCGCAGGATCAGCGCCTCCATCCGGTTCAGGGTTGTTGCTTTCCGGATCACCCTGGCGTCCGCCTTGCCAGCCGGTGGTGTTGGGCGGCCCTACTCAACGGCTCTTACCTCCACGGGAACCAACGTTACCTGGCAGGCCAGGGCGCTGCCCGCGGGGCTCCGAATCGAGGGCGACCGTCTCATGGGTGTTCCCAGCGCCGCCGGAACAACGGAGATTCAGTTGGATGCCAGGGATCAGTCCGGCGTTGTCTCCTCGGTCACGGTCTCGCTGACCATTCATGCGGTCGCCGCGATCACCACCACGTCCTTGAGAGACGCCGTCAGAGGCGAGTCCTATACCGCGCCTCTGGCCGCGGTTGGCGCGCCGCCCCTTGTCTGGAGCCTGGAGTCCGGTGAGCTTCCCGGCGGCATTGTTCTCGATCATGTGAACGGCGTCTTGTCCGGCACTGCGACCGCGGCCCCGGGCGCTTACCGGTTCCGTTTGGGAGTGCGTGATGTGTTCGGCCAGCAGGCTGTCCGGGATCTGGTCCTCAACGTCGCCGCCGGCACCGCCGGTCCCGCACTGGTCTTCCAGCCGGCCAACCTCACAATCCAACTGCCGGTTGGCACTACCCGCCGCCGCGAGACGGTGCTGATCAGGACCGATGCCGCGCAGCCTCTCAGGATTGAAATCAGCCAGGATCAGCCGTGGATCGTACCCCTGCAAACCTCCCTCACGGTGGATCAGACCGCTTCCTTCGAGTTCGAGATCAACCCGGCGGGCCTGCTCGCGAACACGTACCAGGGAAGCATCTCGATGAGGGCCGGCATCGCCAGACAGGTTTTGCCGATCACGCTCCAGCTTTACACCACCGCCTCTTCGCTCGATGTGTCCCCGCTCGGCTTGACCTTCCAGGCTGTCGAGGGACTGCCCGCGCCGCCCGCCCGCAACATCTTCATCCGCAACCCTGGGTCGCGGGATTTCGCCTGGGAGCTTGCGGAGAGCGAACTCAGCAAGGCCATCCCCTGGCTGCGCCTGCTCAATCGCTCAGGCACCGCGCCCCCCGGCGGTCAGAACGCCTCCGCCAGCATCGCTGTCGACCCGGCCGGTCTTCCCGCCGGAACCTACTATGCCGTGGTCGACGTTAAAGCCAACGGTGTTCCCAACTCGCCTCAATCCGTGGTTGTGGTGCTCAATGTGGCGCCGGCCGGCAGCGGATCGAATGCGCCCGAGATCCAGCACAGCGCGCTGCTGTTCACGCCCGGTTCGCCGGAGCCCAAGCCGCTGCAATTCACGTCGCCGTTTGCCTCCACGCAGCAGTACACCATGCAGGTGTCCACAATCACCGGCGGCCCCTGGCTGGATGCGACGCCCAAATCGGGGTCCATCGCGGCAGGGGCCACTACCACCGGCATGGTGTCGGTCAACACAGCCGGTTTATCGCCTGGCGTTTATCGAGGCCAAGTCGCGCTCTCGGTGGGCGGGCGAAACCGCGCGGCCGACGTGGTTCTGGTGGTGCCATCCAGTGCGCCCGCGGCTATCGCTCAAGCCGGTTCCTTCGCCTTCGCCGCCCCACAGACGCCATTTTCCACCTGCATTCCGAGATCCCTGGCGCCGGTTTTCACCTCCATAGGGCCCAACTTCCGGGTGCCCGCCGCCTGGCCCACCCCCATCGAATTGGTGGTGGCGAACGACTGCGGCGACCCGATGAACACCGGCAGCGTCATCCTGACCTTCTCCAACAACGACCCCGCGGTATCCCTCACCAGCCTGGGCAACGGCCGCTGGATTGGTACCTGGGTAGGCCGCAACGTCACCGTATCTCAGGTGACCATCACGGTCACTGCTGTCCAGCCCGCCGCCGGTATTCAGGGAACGCACCTCATCACCGGCACTCTGGCGTCCAATTCGAATCCGCCGCTGGTGAACCCCGGCGGCGTGGTTAACGGCGCCAGCTTCGCTCCTCGCGAAGCTGTGGCGCCCGGAAGCCTGATCTCCATTTTCGGATCGCGGCTGGCCGATACCGATGCGGTTGCCACGGCCTTGCCGCTGACTCGCAGATTGGGTGAAACCACCGTCACGTTGGGCGGCCGCGAACTGCCCCTGATCTTTGTAGGCAATGGCCAGATCAACGCCCTGGTGCCGTTTGAGTTGAGCCCGAACGAGACTCTCCCGCTCCTGGTGTGCCGCGGGGGCAGTTTCTCGGTCCCGGAGATGGTTTCCATCTCAAGCGAGCAGCCCGGCATGTTCAGTGCCGGTGCGATGGGGGCGTTTCTCAACGCCCAGAGCGGGACACCCATCACCCAAGACCCGCCACGTCCGGGCCAGTGGGTGACCATCTTCGCCACCGGTTTGGGCGCCGTGAGCCCGAGTGTACCCACCGGCGAAGCGGCGCCGGTGAGCCCCCTGGCGTCGGCGGTCAAAGCTGTGGTGGCAAGGATCGGCAGGTTGCAGGCCGAAGTGGGCTACGCAGGCCTCGCCCCCGGGTTCGCAGGCCTCTACCAGATCAACGTGAGGGTTCCCGCGAATGTGGAGCCCAGTCGCGACGTGGAGGTTCTTCTCACGACCGGTGAACGCACCAGCCTCCCCGCGAAGATGCCCGTTTTGCCCTCTCAGCCCTGAGCCTGGCTCCGTCACCCGCGGGGCGCCCGGATGGTAGCAGTCTCACGGCGTGATCGAACCAACTTCAACTCGTGCCCCGCCCGGGCGATTGCCTCCACCGCCGGGATCAGCTTACGGCCCGTGGGAGTCAGACTGTATTCCACCGTGGGCGGAGAACTCGGAATCACCTCCCGGTGCAGGATGCCGTCCCGCTCCAACCGGCGAAGGCGAGCCGTCAGCGTTTTCGCCGAGATGCCCGCCAGATCGGATTTCAGCTCCGTGAATCTCCGGGGCTGCGCCTTCAGATACCAAACAATGTTTGGCGTCCATGCGCCTCCCACAATCTTCAGGCACTCCGTGAGGGCGCATCCCGCGGGCGGCTTCTCCGCCGCATTGGTCCTTCTCTTGACCATGGTTACCACAGGTTACCATTTGGAAACCGGCAAGTGTGGTAGCCCTGAGTCCTTAACATTCCACTTGCATCTTAATTACCGTAGGATACCAATACCGGGAAGGAGCAACGAGAGTAATGATGCAAGAGAACAACACAGCCATTGTGACGGGGGCGTCGAGTGGAATCGGCCTTGCCCTTGCCCAGGCGCTTCACGCGCAGGGCTTCAACGTGATCGCCAACTCCCGCGCCATCATGGCCGCCGGGGTGCTTAAACCCGGACCTGGCATGACACTCGTCGAGGGCGATGTCGCCGTGCCCGAGACGGCCACAAGGCTGGTTGAGACCGCCGTGGAGCGTTTCGGAGGGCTGGACCTTCTGGTGAACAACGCCGGAATCTTCATTCCGAAGCCGTTTGTTGAGTACACCGCGGCGGACTTCAACTCCCTTGTTTCGACGAATCTGACAGGATTCTTCTTCCTGACACCTAAATTATGCACCGATGGAGACGCGGGCCACCTGAGTGATCGGCGTCGCGTCGGTGCTTGATCGGGCTGTTGACTTGGCGTAGCGTCTTGCTGAGGTGATGTTTTCCGGTGCCTCTCTG
>VFZY01000334.1 GCA_016870915.1 Acidobacteriota bacterium
CTGGAAACAGGCATGTTGTCAGTTTTCGTTTTTGTGCGATGGTCGAAAGAAGCCATCCGCAGGCACTGGCCCGCCCTCGGAAAGGGGATTCTGATCAAATCCGGCACGGGAGTGAGGCGTTGGTGTATACTGTCGGGGTCCGGGAGACCCAAAATGGAAATCCCGGATGATACTCGAGGCTCGAATCGTTCTGGTAGTCGCCCGTGACGCGGATTCCGCGAACCCCGCCGGGGCCATCGAGGATCGTGTCCTTCTCCAGATCGTCGTTCGGCGTGCGCAGGCTCCAGAAGCGCCAGGGATTGATGAGCTCAACGCCGGGGTCGGGCATCCAGCGCGTCACCGGCGTCACGGGCGGCGGGGGCGGCACGGCCACACTCCGCAGCGCGGCGGGCACTTGATACCGCAGGCTGTCGTCGAACGCCGGGCTATCGAACTGGATATTCGACAGCGCGACGTCCGGGGGCGGGCCGCCCACGCCGATGAATCCCAGCGGTTGCCAGCCGCCGCGAATGTAGTTTTCCATCGCGAACCGCGCGCTCGGCGTCAGGCCGCCCTGGCGGTCGAGAATCGTCACGGCGAGAATGTAGGCGCCGGGCGCGATGTCCGCCGGCAGCGTGGCCATGCCCTCGCCCTGATGCGGCGCGGCGGGGCGGCGGTAGACGAACTGATCGCTGTCCCAATCCTCGCCGGGCATCCACTGGCGGATATCCACACCCTCCACCGGCGCGGCCCACACCGGCTTCCGCGTGGCGGGATCCAGCAACGCGACTCCCACGGGCCAGTCCAGGTAAAAGGGAGCACTGCCCGTGTTGCGGACCGTCAGCTTCAGCGCCAGATTCCCTCCCGGCGCCACGGTGGCCGGATAGCGGGCCTCGTCCAGCACGAAACGGTAGCCGAAGGCCTTTTGCAGCTCCCCGGCGCCGGCCAGCACATCGGGATTGGTGTCCGTATAGTCGCTGATCCAACCCAGATAACTCGCGTGGTACTTACGGATCTTGTCGAGCATGTAGCGGAGGTAGGCCGGCACGGTCATCGTTTCGTTCGGCGTCAAGCCGAAGGTCTCGAGCGGCTTCGCACTCGCGCGATCCCGCTGCCAGTTGTACTCCACCTCGCCCTCGATCGCGTTGCGCTTCCAGATGTCCGGGTAGGCCTCGGTGGCCGCCATCGGGAACTGGCTCCGCGGTCCCTGTGGCGGCTCGCGCTCAAGCGTCGCGAAGGTGTCGTAGTAGATCCCAAAGCCGCCCGCCATGAACTCGGCGTTCGTGTGCCGCACCAGCACCGGCTTGTTCCGGAAGGCTTGCTGGAAGATCCCGGTCAACCGGCGGCGCTGCGCCACGGTGGGCGCGGGGCTGTGATGTTCACCCCACTTTCCAATCAGGCCCATCTGGATGGCGAAGATGCGGGGGTCGTTGTCCCACGCCTGGCCCAGCTTCTCCACCAGCTTCCGCAGCCTCTCCTGAAACGCGGGGCTATCGTAGTCGAACATATGCAGATCGGCGGGCCAGTACTGCCTGCCTTCGGAGCTGTCCCAGTCGAGATACACGCGCGGCACCAGCTTTACGTTCAAGTCTTCGAAGCGGCGGCCGCTGATGGTGGTGACCCGGTTCGTGTAGGCGATGATGCGGTCGACGGAGTCGTCGGCCGAGATCTCAATGTCGTTCCAGCGCACGTATTGGCGCCGGATGAGCCCGAAGCCGTCCCGCTTGTAGTCGCGGAAGCCTTTGAGCGGGTTGTTGATCGCACCCTGAAACTCGCGCGGGGTCACCGTCACCCAGCCGTCTTCAACCGCCTGTCCGGGCAACGATTCAAGCCCGCCAAACAACAGCGCGAAGAGAGAAAGATATCTGGTTTTCAAATGAGATGAGGTCTCCGTCCCTGATCCATGCGGGCGCTCACCCGGCGTGACGCCCGTCAAGACCACATCTGTCTTCAAGTATAGGCGCAGGCTGCGCGCCTGAGTTCGAATCGCCGGGGCTCCGCTACCACTGCAGGCGCAGGGTGAGTTGTGTGGTGCGCGCGGCGCTTCCGGAATCGCGCGTGGTGAGAATCCCGTCGTCGCCGATCGCATTCGGATTGTTGGGATTGTTCAGCACGTTGAACATGTCGACGTTGAAACGGAGCACGACGCGCTCCGTCAGGTTGACGAACTTGAACAGCGACGCGTCCAGGCCCCATTGGCGCACGCCGGGAAGGAACTGATTGCGCCATGGGTGGAGGCCGTCGTCGAAGGTCGTGCGCTGTTCGTTGCCGTCTCTCATCCTGAGCCACACCGTGTTCGATCCATAGAAGGGGAACATCGGGTCGTTCGGGCTCGGGTTCTTCGGCCATGGGATCAGCGGTTCCGCCGCGGGTTTGTAGTTGGCCGGCACACCCATCACGCCGTTCGGTCTTCCGTTGCGGTCCACGCTGTTGATCTGATTGGCGGGGATGTAGCCGTTCCACCAGAGATAACCGGGGACGCACCGGCCGCTCCGGCAATCCTCAATCGGGTGCTTATAGCCGTACGTCTCGATGGTGTTCGCGTTCGCGGGAAAGATGTTCGTCGGCAGGGTGAAGTAGTTGGACCAGAGGGAGCCCATGCCGGCCATCTGCCAGCCGCCAATCACCTTATCCACCCAGCCCCTGGCGCCGCCGCCCAGAAGCTTTCCTTTGCCCACCGGCAGGTCCGCGACGAAGTTCCAGCGGACACGGTGTTTCGGAACGCTCGTATCCCGGCGGTAGAGAAGAAACCGCGTGCGGTCGTCCAGGTCTTCCGGGACCCGGCCGGGCATGTAGGTATTGAGGCTGCTGACGAATTCGTTGCCCTCCCGGCCGCCGGCGAACAGAGCGTTGCCCATCAGGTAGAAGAGCTGGTAGGCGTAGCCCTTGTCGTAACGACGCTCGAACTCCACTTGCACTCCGTTGAAGCGCGACCAGCCGCGCGCGGTGTACTCGTTCACGCTCGCGTAAACGGTCTTGTCCCACGGCCGGGTGGCGAGGTTGGCGAATTCACCCGTGGGCTGGCGTTCACCGGTCGTGGCGAACCAGATATACGCGGGCGTCGATTCGTTGTGGCGAACCCAGACCTCCTGGTTGCCGCCGTAATTCCCGACATAGGAGAGCCGCAGGACCGTGGCAGGCAGAACTTCCTTTTCGAGCGTCATGTTCCAGTCCTGCACGCGGCCGTCGGGCGTATTCAGTCCGCGGAATGCGCCAGAGGCAAATCCGCGCGCGAGCGTCCGCGTGTCGTTCACATTCAGCGCATTGGTGCTGTTCACGCCCGCCACAATCTGCGGCCGGGAGCGCAGCCCGTAGGAGGGAAGTCCATCCGGCGATTGCGCGGTGTTCGTCAGGCTGTTGGTGAAGTTTGCGCGCGACGGCGGGTTCCAGCCCTGCACGCCGCCCCACGAACGGAGCGGAATCGGGTAGGTGGAGATCCGGTAGCCGCCGCGGAGCACGAACGACTTGGCTCCGTCGGCCGCCCGGTACGCGAAGCCAAGACGCGGCCCAAAGTTGTTCCAGTTCGTGTTGACCAGAGCTTGGGGCATGCCCGCGTCTTTGTAAGTAATCACCTTGCCGCCCTGCTGTTGAATCACCCGCACCACTTGCGGCAGCAAGGCGCCGCTCTTGTACATGCCTTCCAGTTCTTCACCGATGACGTAGGCGCGGTCCTTCATCGAGAAGCCGAAGAAGCCGTTGTTCTTCTCTCGCACCGGGGGGCGCAACTCGTAGCGCAGGCCCAGATTGAGCGTCAACCGGGCGGCGCGTGTCAACAACTTTGAGACACCCGGCATGGGAATTTACTGACGTTCCTCTCTGTCTGTTGGGCTGGTGTCGACCGGCTTGTTGATCCAAACCTCCGATGGCAGGGGCAAAGGCTTGGGAG
>VFZY01000335.1 GCA_016870915.1 Acidobacteriota bacterium
TTTCGGTAGAGTGACCCATGTTTATTTATAGAATTCCGACTGATTTGTCCCGCACAAAATCGTCAATCCCAGAAATTCTCTCCCCAATGCGGATGCCGGAATTTGACTCGCACTTCCAATTGCACCCGATGAATTCTTGCACTGTGCCCGATTCCGCATTAGTATAATACTATTGCAAGGTCTCTGTTCCTTGGCGCCTCCCTTACCCTCAGCAGGAAGTCCGATATGAGAGGACCATCAAGACTCCTTCCTAACCTGGGGCTTCTCCTCCTGACCACCATGGTTCTGGGCCGGACCCCGGCTGAACTCCCAGCGCCAGGTCAAGAAACCAACGCACCGCCGAAACTGGGCGGCATGCGCGGGCGGGTGACGGGCCGCGAAAGCGGAGCAGGCCTGGCCAAAGCGACCGTTGCTCTTTCTTTCGCCGAATCCGAAAGTAGCTATCGCCCGGTGACCGTAAGTACGAATGCGGAAGGCGAGCACGAGTTCAAGGACGTGAAGCCTGGTCGTTACTACCTGAGAGCCAAACGGAATGGTTCCGTCACCCAGGCCTATGGGCAAAAGAAGCTGAATCTCAACCCCTATGCGACTGGCACGCCACTGGTGGTGCGCGAGGGTGAGATTCTGAATCACATCGATCTCGACTTGATGCGCGCTGGCGTGGTGGAGGGCAGAGTGTTCGAACTCGATGGCGAGCCTGTGGCTTGTACCTTTGTCATGATCGAACGCTTTGCAATGCGAGACGGTAGGCGAACTCTGTCGTTGGTGCGTGGTCGAGGAACGGACGACCAAGGACATTACCGCATTTACGGTATTCCTCCCGGCAAATACTGCGTTGCTATCCAACCCCGGGGGACGGCGCCCGGAGGCGATTCAGTTTCCCCTCCAATCTACCATCCCGGAACTATGAACCTACACGAAGCAACGCAGATTGAGGTCGCAGCGGGTGGCCAGGTGAGCGGCATCGATATCCCATTGGTGGAAACCAAAGCCGTGACCATCACTGGTAAAATCGTCAGGAGCGACGGGAAACCGGCCGTTCAAGTCATGGTTGGGTACATGCGCCTCGAGGAAGGCGCGAGCTTTTCTTTCTTCGGCGGGCCTGGAGGAGTGGCGGATGCGGAAGGGAATTTCGAACTCGGTGGTATGTTGCCGGGCAAGTACCGATTGTTTGCGGACGCACGCGGCAGTGAGAAACCACAGATGGCCAGTTTGCTGGTTGATGTCGGCAGTGAAGACATACCTCATGTGGTCCTGACCCTGGGAGACGGAGGGGAGATTACAGGCAAAGTTGTCGTTGAGGGGGCAGACGCCAAATCGCTGTCTACCGGAACGCGGATCTTCCCAGAGCCAGAGAGCGGGCGTATGGTGCGAGATCGCGCCGCGCAGGTGCCGGCCCGCCCCGGGGAGACAGCGGAAATCGGGGAGGCCGTCGAGCGCCAGGTTCACCTTCCCCGACGAGCCGCGGAACTTGTAGCGGGAGATCTCCTCCACGAACTCCCCGTCGAGGTGCTCGCGGCCGACGAAGCCGAGAAACGTCCGCTGCGGGTCGACGCTCGACGAGACGATGCGCGCCTGGATCTCCTCGCCGTCCTCGAGCATGACCCCTGCGGCCCTGCCCTCTTCGACGAGGATCTTCTGAACCGCGCAGCGCGTCCGGATCTCCGCCCCCACCTCGCGCGCCGCCGCCGCGATCGAGTTCGAGATCGCTCCGGTGCCGCCCCGCGCGAACCCCCAGGAGCGGTACGCGCCGTCGATCTCCCCCATGTAATGGTGCAGCAGAACGTAGGCGGTTCCCGGAGAGCGTATCCCGAGGAACGTGCCGATGATCCCCGACGCCGCCATCGTCGCCTTCAGCACGTCGGTCTCGAACCACTGGTCCAGGAAATCGACCGTGCTCATCGTCATGAGCTGGACCTGGTTGTACTTGCCGCGGTACGGGAGCCGCTGGAAACGCCGCAGCAGGAACAGCAGGTCCCGGGTGCCGTGCAGGCTCAGGCGCGTCGGGTCGGGCGGCGTCATGCCGAGGATCGGCTTCACGAAGCGCGCCATCTCGACCATCGCGCGGGCGCACTCGTCGTACGCCTCAGCGTCGAGCTTGGAGTGGCAGGCGATCTCGCGCCGCGTCTTGGCATGGTCGTTCAACCGCCACAGGTAGTCGCCGTCCGGCATCGGCGTGAAGGTGCCGTCCAGGGGGAGGATCTCCAGGCCGTGGCGCGGCAGGTCGAGCTCGCGGATGATCTCCGGGCGCAGACGCACTATTCTGGCGCCGTTCAGAGGTTCCCTTTTCTGGCTGCGCGCACTCAAGGAGTCGATAAATGAAGGCCGGCCCCCTTGCGCCCGTCGCGGCGCTCATTGGTCTATTGCTCGTCCCCGGAATCGCCGCGGCGCAGGTCGCGCCCGGCACCTACCGCTGCTCGTCCTACAACGTCTCGGGCGGCGGCGGATCCTGCCGCACCATGCCGCCGCTCGTCCTGCACCCGGACGGCACGTACCAGTTCTCCTCGACCACCGGCAACTGGACCGTGCGCGGCGACAAGCTCCTGCTGTCGGAATCCAAGCTCTGGGGGCCCGGAGCGATCGTCGGGCAGGACACGATCCGGTTCGAATACGAGTACCGCGGCTGGCAGCACGTCGTGACGTGGATCTGCCAGGGGTGCGCCTCCGCGAACGCGGCGACCGCCGCTGCGCGCAGCGGGCATGCCCCCGCCGCCGGATCTCTCTTGGGAGTCTCGCTCACGCTCGAGTTCGACACGAACGTGGGAGGGGTGAGCGGCTTCACGATCGTCCCCGCCGAGGCCGCGCGCGCCTACGGACACAACGCGCCGCTGCCGCAGGGCGCAGTGCAGGGGCTGGCCTGGGAGACGAGCCGCACGGCCGTCGCGCTCACGACGAATCGCAACAATCGACTTATGAGCGGCCGCAGGTACGTCGTCTTCCTCGCCTGGCCTCGCGAGACGCTTCCGGTGGCCATTCTGGACCTCCCTGCCGCGAGCGAGGACTACACTGGCAAGCTCCAGGCCACCCTCGACGGAGCGAGCGTGCTGGCGAGACTCGCCAGCCAGCCCGCGGCTCCGGCGACGGGCGCCCCACGGCCGCTGATCGGCGTCCAGGTCGCCGAGGTGACCCCGGAGCTCGCGGCCGCCCTCGGCAATCCCGCTCTCAAGGGGGCGGCGGTGCGCGCCGTCGTTGCCGGGAGTCGGGCGGAGCGCGCCGGGATCCAGGCCGGCGACGTCATCACCGTCGTCGAAATGATCAACGTCTTCTCGGCCGCGGACGCCCTCGAGCTCCTGCGCAACCAGAAGGCCGGAGAGGCATTCGAGGTTCGAGTGTTTCGCGGCGGGCGCATCCTCAGGCTCACCGTTGCGCAGTAAGCAGTAATCAGAGCTCGAGCCGCTCAGCGGGTCGAAGCCGTTCGAGCAGCGCGCCGTCTCCGGTGGCAAGACGCCACCCGCGCAGCCGCGCGTGCGGCCGGCTCCAGGCCTTGCGAGCCTGTTCCTTGGTGACTCTTTCGAAATTCAAAGTGCGCTCGTAGGCGCTGGTAGTTTTCAGGCAGACCGCTCCCTTGCCCCTTCCATACGCGAGGATGTGCTCGATGACCTCCAGGTAGTCGTCGAAGGATTCGAGCTTGAGATGCTCACGGGCGGCAAAGGCGAAAGGCGAGTCACTCGGGCTGGCAAAGTCGGCGGCCTCGGTGCCGCTTAGGAGACGTAAATTAATAAACTGCACCCACTAGTGTCCAGCTGTTCGAGCCTACAGTGTCTGCAAGTTGTTCATGTCAGTTCAGTAACGGGAGTTTTTGGTAGTGACCGATTTCAATTTTCTTCACTCTTAGGAAGATCCACCCGGGAGTCAG
>VFZY01000336.1 GCA_016870915.1 Acidobacteriota bacterium
CTAGCTACCGGGCTTGGCAGCTCCATTGCTCGGCCGACCTTAACTGCCGTCGACGCTCACAATGCGATCATAGCTGCCCCGGTTCCTTGCCTGTCATGACCCGTTCGCGGGTCCCCGGGCTAGCTAGTAGAGCCTGTTGGCGTAGGCCTCCGCCACCGAGGCCTCGATCTGCTCTGCCGTATCGCCGATGCAGATCTGATCCTTGAGCATCCGGCCGTAGCTGGGCAGCGCCGACCGCTCCACCCGCGCTTCGGCGTGCCAGAGGCGGGACCGGATAAGCGCCTTGCCACAATGTAAGAACGCTTCCCGCACACGGATGATCACCACCGAGCGCGGGTTTCGGCCGTTGACAGTCCAGCGATTGAGCAGGTCCGGGTCCGTGCTGATCGCCGCCACGCCATTGATTCGCAGCGATTCATCGACACCCGGGATGAGAAACAGCAATCCCACATTGGGGTTGACCACAATATTCTCGAACGAGTCCAGCCGGTTGTTGCCGGGCCAGTCCGGCATGGCCAGCGTCACTGGATCCAGCACATGGACAAAACCGGGCGCATCGCCACGCGGCGAGACGTCGCCGGCCTCGGCGTTCTGTGTGCCCAGGCACACCAGCGGTGCCAGCGCGATGAACGCCTGGCAGTGCTGGTCAAGGGCGGTAAGGGTCTTGATGCGCGCCCGTTCAATAGCGGGCGGATAGACCTTCCGCAACTCTTCAAGCGTGTTGATGATGTGGCCGGGCATGGTTCACCACCAGAATACGTGGTTTCGAAAGCCCCACCCGGTGCAGAATAGAAGCTGCGAGACAACCATGACAAAACTCCTGTTGGTCCTGTGGGCGGCTCCCGCCGCGATGGCACTCGATGCCTGCAAGGGTGAGGTGAAGATCTTCCAGTTTCCGCCAGCGATGATGCCGCACATCGATGGGAAGACAGAGGACTGGAAGATTGTTGGCGAGAAGTACACCTACCGCAACGGCAGCCTTCACGGCGCCGACTGCGGGCATCCCCGCGGCATCGACCCCAAAGACCTGGATGTCTCCGTCAAAGTGGGCTGGGTGAAGGGCTTGAACCGGCTCTACTTCCTCTACGAGGCCTACGACGACTACTGGGACTTCAAGCTCTACTCCGATGCGCGGCCATATCAGAACGACATTTTCGAGATCTCGCTCGACGCCGATCTGTCCGGCGGCCCGTTCATCGCCAACCCCCAAATCCCTGACCCCGTGGAAGGCCACCTGCGCTTCGGCGGAGCGCACGCCCAGAACTACCATATCTTCACACCGCCGTTGCACAGGCAATGGTGCATGGTGTGGGGATCGAACCCCTGGATCGCCGAGTTTCCCTGGGCCCATCAGGCCTACGATTACAAATTCAAACACGGGGAAGGCGGCAAGCTGGTGCTGGAGTTCTGGATCACACCCTTCGACCACGCACCCAACGATGGCCCCGAACGCGCCGTGATCTCAAAGCTGGTGGAGAATCAGTTGATCGGGCTCTCCTGGGCCGTGCTCGACTTTGACCGGGGCGCGAAGAAAGCAGCCGGCAACTGCACCTTGTCTTCCAACCCGGCCAGCGTGAAAGACGGCTCCGCTCTGTGCGCCGCCCGCTTGATGCCCATCGAGGAATCCCTGTTGCCCGCCATCGAGGCGAACTTCTCGTTCCGGGTGGTGGATCCGGCGCGCCGCCTTGTCTATTTTAAGGACGAGTCCATCGGCCAGATCACCAAGTGGACCTGGCATTTCGGCGACGGCACCACCTCAAACGAGAGGAACCCGGTGCATCAGTACGCGAAACCCTCCATTAAGACCAACGTCCTGTTGGAAGTGGAGGGCCCCAACGGCACCTCGAAGTTCTCCCGTCACTGGGAAGTGAGCGTGCCCTGACGCCTCCCGCCGAGCTATGCAAACCACCCGACGGACATTTCTCGGAACAGCGCCCGCCGCGGCCTTGACCCCTCAGTCCGCCGCCGGGCGTCCCAACGTCCTTCTCATCCTGGCCGATCAGTTCCGTTTCGATTGCCTGGGCGCCAATGGCAACCGGTTGATTCGCACTCCGAACCTGGAACGCCTCGCGGCCGGCGGGGCCAACTTCGCATCCGCCTTTGTCCAGGCGCCGGTCTGCGTGCCCTCGCGTGTCAGCCTGCTCACCGGACGCTATCCCCACAGCCATAGGAATCGCGTCAACTACACGCCCGTCGATGCGGGCGAGGTGTTCCTCCAGCGCATGTTGCACGATGCGGGCTACCAGACCGGCTCGGTTGGCAAGTTGCACTACTACCCGCCCACGCCCGAACACGCTCGAACTACCGGCTTCGACCGCGTCCAACTCGACGACGGCGTCGCGGCAACAGACCGATTCTCCGACTACGTCAAATGGCGGCAGACCAACGACCCGCGGCGCGACACACCCTACAACGCCGTGGTCAAAGGCGCCCGGAACCCGTTCCGTGGCGTGATCGATTACCAGTTCACGCCAACCCACTGGACCGGCACTGAATCGTGCCGCATGCTCCGCGAGTTCGCCGCCGTGGACCGGCCCTTTTTCCTTCACTGCTCCTTCTTCAAGCCCCACGCGCCGCACACGGTTCCCGCGCCCTACGACTCCATGTTCGACGGCGTGGAGATCCCGCTGCCGCCTGCAGTCACGCTGGCCGACATCGAGCGCCTCCCGCTGCCCCTTCAGAAGCTGATCCTGCGCTTCAACCCGCCGTACAACATGGACCGCACACAGTTGCAGTGGATTTACCGCAGCTACTACGCGGCTTGCGCGATGGTGGATACCGAAATCGGCCGCATCCTCGATGAACTGGAACGCTCCGGCCGTGCGTCGAACACCATCGTGATCTTTACCACCGATCACGGCGACCAGTTACTGGAACACGGCCTGGAAGGCAAGAACCTCTTCTTCGAATCGAGCGTTCACATCCCCCTGCTGGCCCGTTACCCGGAGCACATCCGCCCGGGCGTGTACCGCGAGTTGGTCGAACAGGTGGACGTGACGCCGTCGATCCTCGAATGGTGTGGGGTCCCGGTGCCGAAGCGCGTGCAGGGGCGCAGCCTGGCCCCGCTCCTCAGCGGCGCGAAGTACGAACCCCGCACCCACGTCTTCGCCGAAAACATAATCCCCGAAGTGATCACCGGCGCGAAGAGCGACTTCTTCTACGTACCCGGCCAAGGCATCAAAGGCATCCGCCACCCCGACGCCAAAATGGTCCGTGGCACCCGCTGGAAACTCAATTACTACCCCGGCCACGGTGGCGAACTCTACGACCTGGCGAACGACCCCGGAGAGACCCGCAATCTCTACGACAGTCCGGCCCACCAAGACACAGTCCGCGACCTCAAGGGCGCCCTGCTCGACTGGCTGATCACCGCCGGCGAGACCGACCAGATAGCGGAGAAGTGGCTACTGTAGCGACACGCGTTCTTCACAGGAATCTCAGAAAAACAGTTTTAACCCACATTTCCGTTTTGAGCCGCGCGTGCGAATCTCCTGGATGCTCGTCCGCATCAATATCGATAGGGGTTTGAAGGCAGCGAAGACCCCTGCGGAGGACAGCACCCAATGGGTGACAAACAAAACCAGCCCTTTCAGCTCTCGTTCAACGGCCTTCTCAAGATCGACTTCCAGGGATCGCGCGTTACTTCCGATGGTGGTCTGATCCTGGTGCGTGAGTTGGATGAACGGCTGGGCTTCGGTGCTCTCATTGCCCAACACCTGACTGACTCACGGCGCGGCAAGAATACCCAGCTTCCGCTGGCGGACCTACTGCGCCAGTCCGTCTACAGCCGGATTGCCGGCTACGAGGATGTCAACGATGCCGAGCGGCTCTCGCAGGATCCAACCTTCCGGCTGA
>VFZY01000337.1 GCA_016870915.1 Acidobacteriota bacterium
CCCTCCCCCTGGCCGGCCGCCTCCGCCCGCTCGCCACCGGCCAGGACCAACGCCCGGACCGCGCCCAGTCCTGCCGGCCCGAGGCCGAGGTCGCGCCGCTCAAGTCGCACCAAAGGCGCACCACGCCTTGCCAAAGATGGCTTTTTGCTGGCGTTATGTTGTGTTTTGGCTTGTTGCATAATCAATTGGTGAGCTTGGCCGGCTCGATGTCCACGACCTTTGCCCGCTTGATAAGCGCCGTGATGTCCTCCGGCCGGACGCGCTCGACGTGCTCCACGCGGCTCGTGGCCTCGCCGTCGAGCAAGAGCTTTTTGTCTACCGCGATTCCGAGGGAAACCGGTAACGCGGCCGGCGCGAGCTTCTTCTGCTCGACAGCCTCGACCAGGGTCGCAGCCATTGTCTCAGTCGCACGGGCCAGCAGCCTGCTCATGCGTTCTTTCCAGCCGGCTATTTCTCCCGAACGCTCTGCCCGGTCCACGATGCCGGCGATGGTGTGCGTGGAAATTTTGGCCAGCGCGGCGATGTGTTCACGAGGCACGCCGGCGACGACCGCGGAGAGCACCGCGTCCACCCGCTGCCGGTCCTTCTCGACCGTGCTGCCCGTAAAACGCGCGGCGTCAGGCTCGGCCAGCTCGACAAGGTGGCGCTCGCACTGGCTCAAATCGAAAAGCGCCGGCGTGTTGGGCTCGCTCACGTCCTCACCCTCCTGCGCTCGAAAAAGTCATTCGCGGACGCCACCGGCACGCACCAGTCACGCCCCATCTTCACGCCCACCAGTTCGCCGGCGCGGACCTGCTCGCGCAAAAAGCGCGGGGTGCACCCCCACATCTCCGCGAGGGCGCGCAGCTTGATGCCGTGCTCTGGAAGGCGAACCAACTTCATCGAACCGCCTCCGTTCCGGCCAAACGGGCGAGCTGCCGCGCCCGCTGCTCGGTCCTCAACTGAGCCGACTGCGCCAAAAACCGCGCCGTGTGGCCGCACTCGGTAAAATCCCGCCCATTCCGCTCCGCCAGCGCGCGCCACTGCCGCCGCCAGCGCCACCGAGGGATGCACCACCAACAGCCCGCCGCCACCGCGCCGAGGAACGCGCCGGCCAGGACGAGCAAAATGCAATTTAATGGTTCGCTCATGCGGCAAAAAGTTCCGGCTGGCAGATTGCGGCCTCGGACTTGCCCGCGCACCCCGGGCAACTGTCCCGCGACACCTCACCCGGCCCGAGGTCGGCCCGCAGGCCTAGCCAGGCATTGCAAGACTGGCAGACCGACAGCCCGCAGCCACGAGCCGCCGCCGCGAAAATAAGCGCCACGCGCCGGCCGTCGTCGGGGTGCTCGTGGGGCGCGGATGCGCCGGTGCGCGTGAAAGTCATCGGTCCCTCCACGATGCCGGCGGCTCGTTGCGAATTAGCCACGCCTCCAGCTCGTCCCAGCTCGAAAACGAGCGTGACCCCCAGTGATACCAGACCTTGGAAGCCCCATCCGCGAACGCGGCCAAATGTTGAAATCCATTTGACCGGCCGGCGCTGTCCGGCCCGAGGTGGGCCGTGGCGTCCGGGTGCTCGCGCAGCCTCTCGATGGCGGCAGGGAGATTCACGTTGTCACGCCCTCCCTTGCTTCCTGCCGGCGAAAGTGGTTCATCAGCGCCTCGCGCACAATGTCGGCCGGGTCGAGTAGTCGAGCCTTCGCTTCGGCGCGCACTTTGCGTTTCATCGCTGCGGGTATCCTCACCGCGAGCTTGTCATTCATTCGGGACATCGTGCGCAATTTGTCCTACAAAAGCCGCACCTTGTCAAGCGTTATTTCAAAATTTTGACAAACGCCCGCATTTGTGGGACAGTTTGGCGTGAAAACAGAAACTCTCTACTGCCGCCTCTCCTCTGAACTAAAGAACCGTGTGGAACGCGAGGCACGGCTGCGCGGTGAGTCCGCCAGCGTCGTCGTGCGCGAAGCCCTGCGCGAATACTTCGACGCAAAAGAAAGCACCCAAGCCCACGAGCAGCCCACACCTTTCCGCGCCGGCCTTAATTCTCCCGCACCTGCCGCCACTCCAGCCGAGGCAGCCGCCGCCCAGGTCGCGCAGGCCGCGGCAGCATCGCCCGCGCCGACACGCGCAACTGGCGCACCCAGCGCGTTAGCTTCGCGGCCATCAGGACGCGATCAGCTGCGCCGAGGTGCCCGGCCAAAGCCTCAAGTTCCGGCTCCAAAATAATCCTCTTTCGCGTCTCCCGCTTCATGCCGGCCAAGGTGCGCGCCCAGCTCGGACATCCGCAGTCTGAGCCTCCCGCAAAATAAATCTTCGGTAGTTCTACCTTGGTTTTACAGGCCTCCGCTTCGCGTCGGCTAAATAGTTGTTTGACAAAACAATTCAACCGTGCGACGTTCTGCCCGTCGAACAATTCGACACCGACCCGGCGGCAACCAATCCGGGAGAAAGAGAAAGTGCCAAACATGAAACAAAACACAAAAGCGAAATTAGTCCTTACACTAGCACTCATCAGCGTTTGCTGGCTCGGCTGGCAGCACTGGCAAGGTTATCAGATTGAAACGCGTTACCGAGCGCTGCCAGCTGTTGACCCTATCAAGTAACTTCCCCGCCACCCTGCGCCCGGTCACGAGCCGGACGCAGTAGGCGAGGCAGACACGCTTAGCACCGACCCGGCGGAACCGGAGCAAGAGAAAGAAACGCAATGAAAACACCTGAACACACGCAAACCAACACCAGCAGCACCGAGCCGCGCCTTTACGTGGGCACCTATGCGAAATACAACGCCGGCAGCATCGGCGGCGCTTGGCTTACCCTAAGCGACTACGCCGACCGCGAGGGCTTCCTTGCCGCTTGCCGCGAGTTGCACAAGGACGAGGCCGACCCTGAGCTAATGTTTCAAGACTTTGAGAATTTCCCGCGCGCTTGGTATTCTGAGAGCGGCGCGCCTGAGGCTATCTTGTGGGAATGGCTCGACCTACGCGACGACGAGCGGCTGGCCTTCGGCGCTTACGTAGACAACATCGGCGACGGCGCTACCATCGAGGGCTTCCGCGAAGCTTGGCAAGGCCAATGGGACAGCGGGGCCGACTTCGCTCAGCAAATCGCCGAGGATTGCGGCTACATTCCCAAAGATTTGCCTTCGTGGATCGTGATCGACTGGGAAGCGTCGTGGAAGTGCAACCTCGGATTTGATTACTTTGAAGCCGACGACGCCGACGGCAACAATCACATTTTCCGCAACTGCTAGCCACTGACCCGCCACTCTGCGCTTGGCCTTGCGTCGAGCGCAGCAGGCGAGGCAGACACGCCCAGCCCGACCCGGCGGAACCGGAGCAAGAGAAAGAAACGACCATGAAAGCGAACACGAACGAAACGGCCGGGGAAAAAGCAATGGTGTGGATTAACAACGCGCTCGCGCACGGAGAAACGGTGTATATCTACTCGATGACCCGCGCAATAGCGATTTCACCAAATACGCATCGCGCTTGGGCTAAGTCGGGCAACACCCTTTTTAAGCTGGTCGATGGCGACCTTTACATCGCATCTGGTCGCCACTTTAACAAGCTGACATCTGGCAATGTTGCGTTGGTTAGTTTTCGCGCCTCTTGATTTGCTGACCCGCCACCCTGCGCCCGGCTTGCGTCGGACGCAGCAGGCGGGGCAGACTGCCCAGCACCGACCCGGCGGCATCCGGGCTAGAGAAAGGCAACACAATGAAAGCAACACACACACCCGGCCCGTGGGACCATACGCCAATGCAGGATACAGTTTGGGCCGAGGATGGAACCAAGATGGTTTGCAAGGTTGCAATGGGTGACACCGAGGCAGAGGAGCAAGCAAACGCCCGGCTTATCGCCA
>VFZY01000338.1 GCA_016870915.1 Acidobacteriota bacterium
CAAAACCGTGGGAGCCGGAGGGAGCCCGTTCTTGTTGCGAGTCTGAGAATTCACGCTGATTCCTATTCTCGCCCTGCTCAGTAATTAAGGCCAGGGGAGTTGTCTCAGCTATGTTGGCACGGAGGGGTTAACTCGGAACGGTTTGCTCGTCGCCTGCTTGACCTCATTTCGGTTCGCCTGTTCTGGCCCGAACGTCAGGTGTCTTCGATGTAGTTCTTCCCTCGCCAGATATTCGCGGGAGTGTTGGGCGGTCGTAACCTCGACATTCCTTTCAAGTCGAATAAGGATTTCTGCGGACGTCGCGGTCCAGGCGCCGGTCCTGACCGGATCCGGTCATCGCGCTCGCTGCACGACCTGAACCAGTGGATCGTCGGGCTGCAGCAGGGTCGAACGCGCGACCCACGCCTGGTCCAACAATTGGCGCGCCTCGGCCTCTTGTCCGCCGGAGCGCAATGCCCGTGCCAACTCGACCTTGGCGCCGGCAACGAAGAACGGGCTGGCCTTCCCATGGGCCTTCTCGAACAGCGCCAGAGCCTCCCGAAAGCACTCGACAGCCCGCGGATGGCGCTGCAACGCTTCATTCACTTCACCCTGCCGCAGGAGCGCCCAGGCCAGCGTGTGGCTCCCGGAAGCCAGTTCGCGAAGCATCGCGACCGCCTCGTCGGCCGGCTTTTCGGCTGCCGGCCCTTTCCCGCGCCGGCGCAGGAAGTCGGCGTACTGCGCCAGATCGCGCGCCACCAAGCGGTTCCGCGGACCCGTGACGCGCGGCCGCAATTCGAGGAGCTCACGGTAGAGGAGCTCCGCTTCATCAAGCTTGTCGAGATTTTGCAGAGTCCACGTCAAGTAGGCCAGCACAAAGGCCAGTTGCGCATGCCCATTGGGATAGAGCTTGCGCCGGTTTGCGAGGGCCTCCCGCAACATCGGTTCCGCCTCGGAGAACTTCTCGCGCCAGTTCATCATTCCACCGAGATTCGCCACGTGCGCTCCGACGCTGTCGTGGTCGCCGCCGAATTGGGCCCGGCTCGAGGCAACCAGCTTGTGCAAAATCCGCTCGCCGTCATCGAGCCGCCCTTGACTGAAGCGGACCAGCGCCAGATTGTTCAAGGCGGCGCCGTACACGCGGTCGCGCGGTGCCACCCGCTCCAGGGTCGTTGAGGCCTGCTCGAGCAGGGCGCCGGCTTCGTCCCGGCGGTCGAGATTGTACAAAACGAGGCCCAGCAGGTTCTTCGTGTTCGCGACGTCGAAGTGTTCGTTGCCGCGGGCGCGGCTCTGAATCCGCAAGCTCTGCCGCAAGACGGACTCGGCGCCCCGGTAGTCGCCGGTCGTGTTGCGCAGTTCGCCCAGGCTCTGCAACACCTCGGCCGTTTCGAGGGAATCGTCTCCGGCGAACGCGCGACGCACGGCCAGCGACCGTTCGAAGAGCGCCTTCGCCTTGTCCGATTGGCCCATGCCCCGGTAGGTCCGGCCGATGATATCGAGCAGCATGCCCCGCACCTCGGGTTGCCCGGCGAGTTCCCGGTCGACCCGTTCCGCTCCGGCCGCCAGAATCTCAGAAGCAGTCAACTCCCGCCCCCGGGATTCGATCGGATCGGAGGCCTGAAATACTTGCGAGAGGAATGCAGCCACCTGCCGGGCTGTGTCGCGTTCCCGCTGCGCCCGGCGAGCCGACTGTTCCATCGCGATCGCGAAACCGGCCAGCGAAACAAGGAACAAGACCGCCACCGTGACGAACGCCCGGTGCCGGTGGGTAAACTTCAGGACACGATACTTCCAGGTGTCTTCCTGTGCCGAGACTGGAAATCCCGCCAGATAGCGCCCGATGTCCTCGTCCAGTTGCGCCACGGAAGCATACCGTCGCTCTGGCTCTTTACGCAGCGCCATCAGGATGATGCGGTCCAGATCGCCGGCCAAGTCCGGCTGGAATTGGCTGGGTAGCACCGGTGTTGCTTCGCAGATCTGGCGGCCGAGCTCGAGCATGTCGCCGCTCGCCGATGAGAATGGCATCTGGCCCGACAACAGCCGATAGAGCAACACACCAAGGGACCACACGTCCGTCGCCGTGCTGACGCGCTCCCCGCGGATCTGTTCCGGACTGGCGTAGCTCGGCGTCATGCGACGCTCCAGGGTGGCGGTTTCCATCGCCGTGTCCTCCGGCTCCAGCAGCTTCGCGATTCCGAAGTCGAGCAGCTTGGGAGCACCATCCCGATTCACCACGATGTTGTCGGCCTTGAGATCGCGATGGATCACCAGATTGCGGTGCGCGTAGTGGACCGCCTCGCAGACCCGGCGGAACAGCGCCAGCCGGGCTTCGATGGGCAGCTCGAATTCGTCACAGTGCGCAGTGAGGGTCTTTCCGTCAACGTATTCGAGCGCGGCATATAGTTGTCCGGCATCGGTCTGCCCACCGCCGATCAGGCGTGCGATGTGTGGATGTTCCAACCGGGCCAGGACCTGACGCTCGCGCCGGAAGCGTTCCAGATCGGCCGGGGCCGGGTCTCCATGGACGATCTTGACCGCAACCTGTTGGGTGAATTCCGGATCGTCGAGAACAGCCCGATACACGGTAGCCATACCGCCGCGGGCAATGCGAGTCAGTAAGCGATACGGTCCGGCGTAGCCAATCGGGGGCGACACGGCGGCCACGCACTCCTCGATCGAAGCTTGGGCCTTCCCGTCCGCGTCCAGCATGCGCCGGACCCGGGCCAGCAACGCAAGATCGGCACCGCAGACTTCGTCCAGGTAGGCGGCGCGGGCTGCGCCGGTCCGTTCGAGGGCGCTGTGAAATATTTGTCCGACTCGGCCGTCCGCCATGTCTCAACTCTCCCGTGCAGTCAACCACTCCATCAGCCACGCCTCGGCGTACCGGAGAACCCGCCGGATTTCCCGGTCCGAGACTCCTTCCACCACGGCGATCTCCTGCTGTGTCAGTCCTGCAAAGTACCGTAGCTCCACCAGGTGGGCTGCATGATCATCCTCCCGCTCGAACGCTTCCAGAGCCCGATGCAGGTCGAGAAACTCGATGGGCGCGGACACCGGTGCCGCGGTGGTCGCCGGAAGACCCGGCTCCAGCCGCGGACGCTTCAATGCCCGTCGCATCCTGGCGCGGTCCACCAGAATCTGGCGCATCAGCCGCGCGGCCACCGCGAAAAACTGCGCGCGATTTTCCCACTCCGGCATGGGCTGGCGGGCGAGCCGCAGATAGGCTTCACTCAACAGCTCGGTGGCGGACAGAGTGGAATGCCAGCGTTCCCGCCGCTCGCATGCCGCCGCGAGCCGGTGGAGCTCGTCATGGAGGCGAGACACCAGCCTCGGCAGTGCTTGGTCGTCACCGGCCTGCCAGGATTGGAGCAGACCGGTGATCTCGACAGCTTGTGTGGAGGACATAGGCAACGACAGCGGAGTTGCCTAGGAACTTGTTGAAAAACTCCTGATCGAGCCCATTCCCTCTCGGAACATTTCGGGCGATGATTGTTGTATGCGCGGCGACGATCAGCAGCAGTCCGGGATGTTCAGCTACGTGACTCTGGAGGAG
>VFZY01000339.1 GCA_016870915.1 Acidobacteriota bacterium
GCTGAAAGGGCTGGTTTTGTTTGTCACCCATTGGGTGCTGTCCTCCGCAGGGGTCTTCGCTGCCTTCAAACCCCTATCGATATTGATGCGGACGAGCATCCAGGAGATTCGCACGCGCGGCTCAAAACGGAAATGTGGGGTATATCAGACGCCGTTTTCGCCGCGTCTTGATTGGTATTGCGAGGCCGGTGCTTTGGGTGGCACTGCGTGAATGGCCCGGGTTCACCCGCGCGCCTGCAGGCGACACCACCGCTAGGGGGCGCCCGGACCGCACGTGGCCGTCCGATGGCCGGACATAGCGGAGCATTGCGGAGAATCTCCTAGAATAGTGCCATGCGCCGAGCCGCCGCCTTTTCTCTCTTTCTCCTGCTGGTGGCCATGACCTACGGCTCCACCAGCGGCACATTTGCCTCGGGATTAGCGAACGCCGCGCTCGGCCTTCGTGCGGCAGTCAGCGAGGAGCACCGCAAGAAACTGCAATTCGAGTTCGAGGACGCGGAGCGGAAAGACTGGAGCAACCTCCCCGACGGCATGTATCCCCGCAAAGGGTTGAGTCTCGGTCAAATGAACGACGGGGGCCGAAGTGCGGCGCATCAACTGCTGCGGGCTTCGCTGAGTTCTCAGGGCTATCTGAAAGCCGCGGCGATCATCCGTCGCGACGATTATCTCTTGCGCACGGCCGGCCCGGCTATCGGGGGCCGGCCCATCACCGAGTTCTTCGGCGCCGGCCACTACTACCTGGGGCTATTCGGTGATCCAGGCCCGGAGGCGCGCTGGGGCTGGCAGTTTGACGGGCACCACCTGGCGCTGAACTTTACGGTTGTGAAGGGAGTGGTAACCGGAACACCGGCGCTCTGGGGTGCCGAGCCAGATCAGATTCCCACGGGCGACGAGGCGGGCTGGCGTGTTTTTGGGGCCGAGCGAGAAAAGGGGTTCGCCGTCATGAACTCGCTCAATGAGAAGCAGAAGGCCAAAGCGCTGCTCAGCGCGACCTTGCCGGCCGGAATTTTCACCGGCCCGAAACGCGACAAGGCGTTGCAGCGGATCGAAGGGCTTTCGACGGTTTTGATGACCGCGGCGCAGAAGAAGCTGCTGTGGGAGCTGATTGACGAGTACCTGAACAATCAAGCGGTTCCAATCGCCGAGGCGCACCGTCAAAAGATCCTCAAGGACCGTTTCGAAAATGTGCACTTTGCATGGATGGGATCGATTGAAGCGAACCAGCCGGTGTACTTCCGTGTGCATGGCCCTTCTATTCTGATCGAGTACGACAATGCTGGACGTGGGCGCGACCAGCGCGACCCGAACCACATTCATAGCATCTACCGGGATCCAAGCAACGATTACGGGGAGGATCTATTGAAGCGGCACTACCAGTCATCGCCGCATGGGGCTGAGAAGTAGGCTTTCTCCGCGAAGATACGAATTTTCACGGCTTGGTGCGGCGGGGGCGGGTAGACGCCACCATCAGAGAGCTTGAGCGGTTCCACACAATCGGACAACCGCTCAACGCCGCGCGCGGCTTTCTCCGCGTATCGCTGTCTGGGACCGGCGTTTTGGGGCATAATTCTCCCATGCAACGGCGTTGGCTTCCGTTCCTGATTGCCGGCGGACTGGCCGGTACCGTGGCACTGCGTGAATGGCCCGGGCTCACCCGCGCGGCGGCGCGCGACACCACCGCCTGGGGCGCCACGGACCCCACCTGGTCGCCCGATGGCCAGAGGCTTGCTTGCACGTTGTTCGGCTCCATCTGGACCGTTCCCGCCGCCGGGGGCACCGCGCGCCAGGTCACACGCGGGCCCGGTTATCATGCCCACCCGGCGTGGTCGCCCAAGGGCGGCCGCATCGCCTACATTCAGGGTGCGCCGCCGGCGGGCGTGCTGCCCAACATCGCGGGACGTCTGGCCGTGTTCGATGAAGCAACGATGGAAGAGCGCGTGTTCACGCTGCCCTACACCACGGCGGGGACGCCCGCGTGGTCACCCGATGGCGCCACGGTCGCCGTGCCGCTGAATGTTCCGGAGACCGGAGCTCTGCTTCATCTGGTAAACATCGCCGATGGCGCCGCGCGGGCGATCCAGCAGCCGCCGCAGCGCGGGCGCACAGGCAACTGGCTCTACACAACGTGGAACGGCGCGAAGAACGAGATCTTCTACACCGGCCAGCGGTTCAATGCCGTACAGAACGGCACGCAGACCCTGGGGGCGCCGCAAGTCTATTCGCTGCCGGGCGCGCCGGGGCCCATCATGATTCAGCTTCCGTGGACTCAATACCGGCTGGGCCACATCGTGCAGCCGCACGCCGTTACGACGACGCCCGATGGGAACGCGGCCATCTACTCGGCGGTGGTGGTGAACGGCAAGGGTGACCGCGAACTGTATCGCGTGGCGCGCGGCAACTCTACGCCCGTGGCCCTGACGAATACCCCTCGCGACGAGTTCAGTCCGGCGCTGTCGCCCGACGGATCGACAATTGCGTTCTCATCGAATGAGCGCGGCAATCTGGATCTTTACACCATGCCGGCCGCCGGCGGCGCGCGCCGCCACGTGAGCATCGGCGACCTGGCGTTCCGGAACGGCCGGTCCACGCTGCGCATCAAGACCACGGATGAAACCGGCGCCGCGTCGCCTGTGCGGCTGTACCTGAAAGCGTCCGATGGGAAGACGTATGCGCCCAAGGGGGCGCCGGTGTTCTATTACATGCTGGAGCCGGGGCAGCCCCGCGAAGGATTCTTCATCACCACGGGCGAGGATGAAGTGGTGCTGCCGCCGGGGCCGGTGCGCCTGGTGGCCGTGAAGGGAATCGAGTACCGGATCGACGAACGCACCCTGAATCTGGAAGCGGGCAGCAATGAAGTGACCATCGCGATGGAGCGCTGGACCAACTGGAACCAGCGCGGCTGGTACACGGGTGAGAATCACTTTCACGCCAACTACAACGGCAGCTACTATCAGAAGCCGCCCGATTCGCTGGACTGGCTGCTGGCGGAAGACTTGAACGCCGCGAACATGATTGTGGCCAACTCCGAAGGCGCGTTCATCCACGACAAAGAGTTCTTCCGTGGCGCCGTGGACCCGGTTTCAAAGCCCCGTTTCCTGCTCTATTGGGGCCAGGAGTTCCGCAACTCGAATCCTCTGGGCCACATGGCTTTTCTTATTAATGAGTGCATAAGTAGGTAGACATCTGGTAAAATGGATCATGCCCAAGCGAGATGCCCGATCTCTTGATCACAAGACCTTGGAAGAGATCCGCATCCGCGCCGTCGAGCGAGTGCAAGCGGGCGAGAGTCCAGAGGTGGTGATCCAGG
>VFZY01000340.1 GCA_016870915.1 Acidobacteriota bacterium
CTGAAGCATAGCGGCCACGACCCCAGCCACACCAAGGCAAGCAGGAAGCAATTGCGGTGCAGGTCGCTGATCATCACTGCACTCCGCGCCACCCTCCACGCCTCGCGGAAGTGCGTGGTCACCTCCCTATCCGCGAGGTGGTGTGTCATCTGCGAAGCGATGACCACGTCAAAGCGCGCGTCGGGAAACGGCAACGCGAGGGCGGAGCCGAGGACGTTGCGGCCGCCGGGATTGAGCGCAAGCGCATGCGGATTAATGTCGAGGTTCGTTACCTCCCAGCACCACCCGCGCCGTTTTGCCCATTCTTCAAGACGGCGGCCGAGCATGCCGTCGCCCGCGCCGACATCAAGCAGCGTCAGCGAGCGGCAGTTCTCCCGGCCCAGCAGGCGAGGCAGATGGACGACGAACGGATGCGAGAAGAAGAAGAGCCGGTTGCCCCGCGCGAGTTGTTGGTAGTCCGCCGCGACGGCCGCCGGCGGACGTGCGTCGGAATCCAAGGATTCCGCTTGCATCGAGCGCTCGCCCAAAAACATCCTTTTCTTTTACGGAAAACACCGACGCAACACAAACAAACGTCGCTTCGCCCGCCCGGAAAGTTGGCGGCGTCCTTGCTCGCATCGTGGGCTTCGTGTGCATGGCCTTCATGATGGGCGCGGCGATGAACTGGAGCGCGAATCGCGCGCGGCCCGAGGAGCCGGCGGGTTTTTGGTGGGGCTTCGTCCACGGCGCGCTGATGCCAGCGTCGTTGCCCACGCTCGCCACGGGCCGTGACGTAACCATCTACGCGCTTCACAACACCGGGATTCCCTACAAGCTCGGTTACACGATGGGCGTCAACGGCTGCGGAGTGCTGTTCTTCGGTCTCGCATTTTGGCGGCCGAAGGAGAAGTCAGTGCCACCATCTCAGTAAATCCACCCGCGGTAAATCTCATATGCATCCACGCGTCCGCCCGCGAAGTAATGCAGAGGCGGCAGCATGAACGTGCGCGTCGTGCGGTCGTAGGTCAGAAACGTCTCCCGCTCCGGGATATTCGGATCGTAGGCGCGAAACGCAGTGGCGTCGGGCCCCTCCTCCGCGCCAAAGATCAGTAGCGTGTGGTTTATGGTCAGTTGCGGAAAGCGCAGGACATGGACCACCGGGAGTTCGCCTTGCTGAACCGTGGCGGACAGCCGCGCTGCCTCCGCCTGCTGGTGCACGCGCAGGAAGGGGAAAATCATTCGCCAGTTGCCCCGCTGAAAATAGCTCCGCCACGCACCGCCACATTCCGCTTTCAGCAACGTTTCCCACTTTTCGCTGAACTCGCGCAGGCCGACGTAGCCGGGAATCATCACCTGCTCCCGCTGGCTGGAGGGAGTCCGCGCACTGCGGGAAACCACCGCACGAACCAGCCGCCGGCACCCTGCCACGTCCGGCTTGGCCAGCCCCGGCTCGAAGCGCGCGTGCAGCCAAAACTGCTTCGCCGACCGAGCCATCACGAAACAGTGCAACGTATAATCCGGCTCTGGCACACTCGGCGTCGCGACCTGCCGGCCCGTCACGGGATCCACAGAGTAACGCCACTTCGTCTCGTTGGCGAAGGCGAAGGTGTCGCGGTGAAAGTCGAACGCCGGGCCGCGGCAGCGGGCTGGATGCCGGAGATTTTCGGCGGTCGTGGGTTGTGCCGTTTCCATTTCGTTCATACGCGCGAGCTTGCCGGAACGCTAGGAGGCGGTTAGCAAACAGGCAATGCTTTACGAACGCTGGCGGGTGGTGGCGCGTGAGTGCGCTCAGGAAACCGCATTGCGCGACCTCGCGACCGGCCGGTCGTGGACCTTTGCCCAGCTCGCCGCAGGGACGGAACCCGCCGGGTTGTCCCGCGCACGCAACCACCTCGCGTGCCTCAATGGCACCGGGCCGGAGTTCATCTTCACCCTGCTGTGCGCGTGGCGGCGTGGACAGATGGTTTGCCCGCTGGAAACCGGAGCGACGCCACCAGTCCTAACCCAAGTGCCTACACCTGACATCTGCCTGCTCAAGACCACTTCCGCCACGACCGGCGCGGCGAAACACGTGGCCTTCACCAATGCGCAACTCGCCGCCGACGCCGACAACATCGTCGCCACGATGGGCCTGCGCCGTGATTCGCCGAATCTCGGCGTCATCTCGCTCGCGCACTCCTACGGCTTCTCGAACCTCGTGCTGCCGTTGCTCCTGCATGGCATTCCGCTCGTGCTCGCATCCAGCGCGTTGCCGGAAGCGTTGCGCCAGGCTGCCGCTACCGGCGGCAACTGGACACTTCCCGCCGTGCCCGCGCTCTGGCGGGCCTGGCATGAGGCCGGTGCGATTCCGGCGAACATCCGCCTCGCCATCTCCGCCGGTGCGCCGCTGCCGCTGCCGTTGGAACAGGCCGTCTTTGAGCGCAGTGGTTTGAAGCTGCACAACTTCCTCGGCTCCACCGAATGCGGCGGCATCGCTTACGACGCCAGCGACACGCCGCGCACGGATGCTTCGTTCGCCGGCACGGCGATGCGGAACGTCAGCTTGTCGTGCGGCAAAGACGGCTGCCTTGTTGTGAGCGGCGCGAACGTGGGGGACACTTACTGGCCGGAGCCGGAAGCCCGGCTGGGTGGTGGCATTTTCCACACGAGCGACCTCGTCGAACTGCGCAATGACGGCGTATTCCTGCGCGGCCGCGCCAGCGACCTCATCAACGTGGCGGGCCGCAAGGTTGCACCGGAGTCCATCGAGCAGGCACTGTTGACGCACCACGCCGTGCGCGAATGCCTCGTGCTTGGCCTGCCCAGCAAAGACGCCGCGCGCGGGGACGAGGTGGCGGCGGTCGTCGCCACGCGAGAGGAAGTCACCACCGAGCAGCTCCGGCAATTCCTCCAGACCCGCCTGCCCGACTGGCAAGTCCCACGCGAGTGGAAGCTGGTGAAACCCCTTACCGGCAACGCCCGCGGCAAACTCTCTCGCGCAGAGTGGCGGCAGAATTGGTCAACCGATTGAAGGCTTGCACTCTCTAGATGCTTGGTTCCAAATCGCCCCATGAAAGCTCGCCAATTCTTGGTCTTACTCATTCCTTTGATTGCACCGAGCTGCGCGACCTCCGGTGGAACGCGTGTGGAGCGAGGGCCACAAGGGACCATCGCCTACGAAATTGAAATAGAGTCCACCGAACCGGGAGCGCGAGTTGAAGTGAACGGCGACACCGTTGGTAAAACACCTCTCAAGCTGAAGGTCTTTGGAGACAGGGACGGGACT
>VFZY01000341.1 GCA_016870915.1 Acidobacteriota bacterium
TCGGCCCGGAGAGGTGGAAATCTTGAGAGAAAGGAGGCTGGGAGGGAGAGGTGTCGAAAGAACTGCTGGAAACAGGCATGTTGTCAGTTTTCGTTTTTGTGCGATGGTCGAAAGAAGCCATCCGCAGGCACTGGCCCGCCCTCGGAAAGGGGATTCTGATCAAATCCGGCACGGGAGTGAGGCGTTGGTGTATACTGTCGGGGTCCGGGAGACCCAAAATGGAAATCCCGGATGAAATCTCGCGCGAAGGGATCGTGTCCAGCCGATGCAAGATCGGGTTGCGATCAACCAGCGGATGATCGCGCTCGCGCACGCGCTGGCTTCGAGCGTGCCCCTGGAAAACGGCCGTGGCTTGCTGCAATTCGGACGGTGGTACCCACAGCTTGTGCGCTGCTTCATTGAAACAGCGCGCCGCGCCGGCATCTTTGTGGGGATTCGCCGGCAGCGGCAGGTTGTGAGCGAGGTTGGTGCCCTCTCCGGCGAAGCCGGCGCCTTTGGGCGCCAACGCGATTCCGTACGGAAGCCGGATCGGATAACGCGCCTCACCCTTTGCCACCTTCTCAGCGGCAGCCGCCAATCGGCGCTCCATCTCGAAGATGGCCCACACAAAAGCGGCGGGGTCGCGGCCGTCAAACACGAACGGATCGAATCCATTGAGCCGCAAGTGCTCGCAGAACCACTCGGTGCCGCCTTGTTGCGACATGGTGGTGCGTTGGTCGATGCGGCGGCCATTGTTGATCATGATCGGCATCACCCATCCGCTGTCTTCCGCGCGCCACCAGCGGCAGGCCCAATCCGAACCACGCTGTTCCTCGAAGGCGCCATCGGAAAGGAACACCACCAGCCGTTCGCCGGGCAACGGCATGTGTACGTACTGTAGTTCGGCGAATCCCAGGTATCCGCCTTCGGAAATGCCACCGGCCGTGTTCGCGTTGACATGGCTGCCAAGCGGCGAGTCCTGACGGCCTTGCTGATTGAGAGCGCACGAATAGAAGTCCCGCACATAGCGAGTCAGTCCCTCGTCGCTCACGCCATAGCGTGCCGCGTGCGCTTGAGTCAGATTGCCCACCAGCAGGTTGAGCGAGTCGATCGCGGCAACACAATGGCCCTGTCCCATCAGCCAGGAACGTGTGACGCCGGCAATCACGTTCGCCGCCAGGTACCCGGCATAGGCAGGCGCCATGTTGAGCGACCCGCCGGTATGCCCCTCAGGCTTGCGTTTGAAGTCGTCGCGCTCCAGGGCGCGGCCATCCAGGTAGACAGTGCGTGCGTAGGTCTCGTGAACGATCAGCCACATCGCAGCGCTGCACACGCGATCCACTGCACGCAGCACGTCGAAAAGAGAATGACCGTCTCCCTGCCTGCCGGCTTCCGTCAACTCCCGTTCCCAATGAGCAATTCGCGCCTGCGTCTCTTCGGTGTGTTGAATCGCGCCGTATCCATGGCGCCAGGTCTCAATGGATGACTTCGTCATGGGGCATCTCCACTTCCCTCTAGAAATCGGTATCGCCTTCAACGCAACGAACCGTGTCGCGAGCGATCAACAGTTCCTCGTCCGTCGGGACGACGTACGCTTGCAGACGGGAATCGGCTTGATGGATGGGGCCTTCCCGCCCGCCCACTTGCGTTCGATTCAACTGCGGGTCCACTGTGAGTCCCATCCACTGCAGGCCGTCGCAGATCTGCTCGCGAATCTCCGGCGAGTTCTCCCCGACGCCCCCGCTAAAGACGATGGCGTCCGCGCCACCCATGGCGGCAAGATAGGCCCCGATGTACTCGCGGGCGCGATAGCAGAAAACCTCAATCGCAAGCTGGGCACGCCGGTCATGGTTGTCACGAACCTCAGCGAGCAGTTCCCGCATGTCATGAGTCAATCCGGACAAGCCCAGCAGGCCGGACTGCTTGTTCAACATGCTCTCCACCTCAGGCGCACTCATGCCTTCCTTGGCGGCGATGAACGCGTCAAGAGCAGGATCAACGTCGCCGGAACGCGTACCCATGACCAGGCCTTCCAGCGGCGTCAGCCCCATGGAGATGTCGATTGACTTGCCGCCCTGGATCGCGCACGCCGAACAGCCGTTACCCAGGTGCAGGGTGATGACGTTGGTGTGTTCCGCGCTCAGGTTGCGCATCAGCCGGTAGCGCCCGGCGACATAGCGATGGGAGGTGCCATGAAAGCCATACCGCCGCACCGCGTGGCGCCGGTAGAACTGATAAGGGATCGCATAGAGGAATGCCCGCTCCGGCAGAGTCTGGTGAAATGACGTATCGAAGACGGCGACTTGAGGCAGGTTGTGGCCCAGCAGATCCTGAATGATGCGCACTCCACGCACGTTGGCGGCGTTATGCAACGGAGCCAGGTCGGTGAGCTTCTCGATGTGCCGGATGGCTTCTTCATCAAGCAGCATCGAGTGCGTGAAGCGCTCCCCGCCGTGGACCACGCGATGACCCACGGCGTGGATCTGCGAAATGTCTTGAATTGTCCCTATGCCTGAGCCCGGCGAAACAATCCAGCGGATGATGTAGTCCAACGCCGCGCGGATGTCGCGCAGCGGCTCGCTGAGGTGATTTGGCGGGTTGTTGCCAGTCTGGAGCGTCAACACCGCTTCGCCGCCCACGCGTTCGATGACGCCGCGTGCCAGGCGGCAGTCGCCGTCGCATCGCATGGCATCGGGGTCGGTCGCTATGAGTTGGAACTTGATCGTTGCGCTTCCACAGTTGAGGACGAGAATGTTCATCGGGACTGTCTCCGGGGCATTGGGCGTCACCGCCTCGCATATAGCGCCAGCGACGCTGACACGTAGGCAAGCGCCACGCCAATCGACTCCCAGGAAAACAGCAGCACTCGTTTTTGAGAACGATAGGTCAGTCCGATTGTAATCATTGCCGCCATCGTCATGGCCGCCAGTGCGGTGATGGCGTGGCTGGGCGCGATGCTTGCAAGAAGCGGCCCCTGCCGGAACGCAACATCGCCGATGCCTAGAATCGCAAGATTGAAGCCTGGAAGCGCGCGGTGTGAAGTACGCCACCCGCATTCCGGCCAACGACAGCCTGGCGCGGGACATCGCCGAGTTGCTCACCCGGCCCGTAGGACGCCCCAGCCAT
>VFZY01000342.1 GCA_016870915.1 Acidobacteriota bacterium
CGATGAGAAGCGCCTCGGCACCGGTCTGGGGGTTGTAGTGCCCGGTGAGGAGGTGGAGGAGTTGGTCGAAGTCTTCCCGGGATTCCCAGGAGAGGACGGCGGACTTAGAGAAGATGCCGTGTTTGAAGGCGTTCATGGCGGAACGCTTCTTGCCTTCGGGGGTGGCGGGGCCGCGGGAGAGGGCTCCGTTGCGGCGCGCGGTGTCTGAGTGAAGTTCCGAGATAGACATGGCTGGATGCTCCTGACGGATTGTAAGAACTGGGCGAACCGGGGTATCGCGGTTTTGGAAATGAAGTTGTTGAAAACAGGGCAGAAAAAATATTTTTTGGCCGTGAAACGGGCCATTTTGCGGGGCAGGGGACGGGGCCCGGTTTGCCGGGAGTAACAGGCTCGGGGTACAGTACGGCTATGGTACGAGCCTTGTGTGTGCTAACCGTGCTTGCCTTGCCCGGTCTGGCTGAACTCACCCGCGAGCAAAGGCAGGCGGACTTCCGGCATCTGGTGGACATGATCGCCAAGCGCTACGCGCCGTATGAGTGGAAGCGCGACGGGTTGAAGGTGGACGCGCTGGCGATTGGGCCGTGGCTGGAGAGGGTGAACCGGGCGCAGAACGACCTGGAGTTCTTTGAGGTCTGCGCCGAGTATGTGGCGGGGCTCCGGGATAGCCACAGCGGGTATCTTCTGCCCAGTTCGTTCAGTGCCCGCCGGGGTTTCACAGCCGATCTCTACGAGGGCAGGATTCTGGTGGACTCGATTGACCGGACGCGGTTGAAGGCGGAGGATTTCCCGTTCGAGATTGGCGATGAACTGGTGATGATGGACGGGCTGCAGGCGGCGGATCTGGCCCGGAGTCTGGCTCGGTTCAACGGGGAGGGGACGGCGGTGGGGGCGACACGCTCCGGAATTGGATTTCTGACGTCGCGGCCGCAGCGGCTGATTCCGCGCGCGCATGAGGTTGGGGAGATGGCGAAGGTGACGATCAAGCGCGCCAACGGCGAGAATGCGAACTACGACATTCCTTGGTTGAAGAGCGGGATGCCCGTGGTGTCGGTGCCGGATTCACCGCCGGTGCGAACGGCGGCGGCGGGGTTTGCCGGAGGCCGCGCGGGCCAGGGGGGCGGGTTGGAGTTCATTGACCCGACGGTGGATGAGTGGAAGAACTGGCGTGTTCGCGACCGTGTGGGGGTGACGGGGCTTGATGGGCGGGAGCCGGTGTTTGCGCTGCCCGAGGACATTTTCGTGAGGCGCAACGGGAACAATCCGAACGACGCGGCGATCTCCGGGATCTTCACGGTGGGCGGCAGGAAGATTGGCTACGTGCGGGTGCCGACGTTTGGCAGCTTCCAGGCGCGAAACATTGCGATGAGCGAGATCCGGTATTTTGGCAAGTCGACGGACGGGGTGCCGCACACCGACGGCCTGATCATCGACGTGATGCGGAACACGGGCGGAGTGATCTGCTTCGCCGAAGATCTGGTTTCGGTGCTGGCGCCGGAGGGTTTCAAGGCGTTCACGGGTGAGATCCGGGTGACGTGGCTGTCGCTGCTTTCGCTGCGGGAGAATCTGGAGACGAGCCGGCGGCTCGGGGTTTCCGAGACGCGGATCAAGGAACTGGAGACGGTGCTGGGCGCCTATGAGGACGCCTACAAAGCGGGCAAGCCGCGGACGGCGAAGCTGCCGCTGTGCGGCAGTGTATTCGAGCGGGCCGGGTCGATGGATGGCGAGGTTTCGGATGCGTATGCGAAGCCGGTGATGGTGTTGCAGGACGAGTTTTCGGCGTCGGCTTCGGAGATCTTCGCGGCTCAGCTTCAGGATATGGGACGGGCTCGGATTGTGGGGATGCGGAGTTTGGGGGCGGGTGGGAGTGTGCTTTCGGGAAATACCGGGGTGTATGCGGAAGCGGGGTTGAGTTTCACGAATTCGCTGGGGATCCGGCAGAAGGAGGTTCAGGTGGAGGGGTTGCCGGCGGCTCCTTACATTGAGAATCTTGGGGTGGCGCCGGATGTGGTGGTGGATGTGATGACACGGGAGAATCTGACGAAGAAGGGGCGGCCGTTTTTGGACCGGGTGCTTGAGATTGCGGTGGGGCAGATTGGGGCGGCGAAGTAGCGGGGGAGGCTGCACTTGGTCGACATTGAGTTCAACCCGCGGCGTACTGGGTGTCCCTGGCCCGGAAGAACATCTTGAGGGTCCAGGGCAGGCGTTGCAGGGATCGTGGACGTGACAGGATGACGCACTTGAGGTGGTGAGGGAAGAGCTGCATCTGGAACCCCGCGACACGCTCGGAAGAGAAACCTTGGTCCGGTTTTTTTCCGGTTTCACGCCAAGCTCCATTGTAAGGCCATGAGGGCGAAGCCGCCCATGTGGTCACCAAGAAGAGGAGCTTGAAACAACATGTATTTGACCATGATCGTAAGAGCGGCGCTGATTGCCGCGTTTGGGTGCATCGGCGCCGGGTTAGCGTATGGAGCACCCGTACTCAACGTAAATGTCCGGCCTCCGGCGGGCGCTGGGACCTGCATTGTGCCGGAGGCCCAAATGGCCGCATCCGGGCCCATCAGCGTCGGACAGAACTGTTCCAGCATCGGATTCGGGTTCATCCGTACAGGACGAGCGTCCGCCACCGCGGACTTCGGCAGTGTCGGAGCATCCGCCGCCGTTGAGCTATCGGCCATCGGCAGCGTGGACAATTCGGCGATTGCCGGCGCTCGCGCCTCCGGAGAGTATCTGTTCACAGGACCGGCCAGCTCGGTCAACGTCCCGATCATCCTCGACCTTTCGGGTGGATTGTCGGGTGGCGCCTCCGCCTTCGGGCTCGCCTTCTCCAAGCTGTTTGTGTCCGTGGCTGTGAACGGTTTTGCGCGGGGGGCTATCCTGCAGGAAGGTCCTAACGGATTTGAAGTGCTAGCCCGCTTTTCTCACGGCATCTGATCGCAGCCCAAACTGACGCCGCGGACAAGCTCGAAATGACTCGTGCGGATCCTCCGCGGGTGTCTCGGTCAGAAATTTGCGGCAAAATGGCTGCCGC
>VFZY01000343.1 GCA_016870915.1 Acidobacteriota bacterium
TACAGAGGCGCGACCGGAGTCGCGCCCCCGCTCATCGTCCACGATGAGTCGCACCGGCTATCCCTTGGCGGGTTGCTCTCCAGCAGAGCCCGCCTCCGTTTCACCGGGTGTCTCCAGTTTGCTATCAATGAGATTTGCCGGTCAATGATTTTGCAGCGAACGGCGAGTAGTTTCTTAACCCTTTGTCTCAGCCCAGGGGACAAGCGCAGAGAGCGCCTCTCCCCCTTCGAGTTTGTGCGAGGTCGGAACAGCGGACCACTGACCAGCTCAGCCTTTGCGATGTATTCCTGGATCGCATGGGCCGCGGCGAAGTGGAGCCCCGTGGTCTTCACCTTTCCACCTTTGAGGTGAACGCGGAGTGATGTTTTTTCCGGCTATCCTGGAATCCTCACCATGTCCGAACTGGTCTCCTTAAGCCGCGACAACGAGGTCGCCATCATCACTGTCAATAATCCGCCTGTGAATGCTTTGAGCCCCGGCGTGCCCGAAGGCATTGCGGCGGCCATAGAAGCCATCACGGCCGACGCCGCCATTCAAGCCGCGGTCCTCATTGGCGGCGGGCGCACCTTCATCGCCGGCGCCGACATCAAGGAGTTCGCCAAGATCCGCGCCGGCCAGAAGAAGGACATCGGGCTTTCGCAGATCATCGCCCGGATTGAAGACTGCCCGAAGCCTGTTGTGGCGGCGATTCACGGCACCGCGCTAGGCGGCGGCCTTGAGACCGCGCTGGGATGCCACTACCGCGTGGCTGTGGCGAGCGCCAAGGTGGGCCAGCCGGAAGTGAAGCTCGGCATCATTCCGGGCGCCGGAGGCACGCAGCGCCTGCCGCGCTTGTGCGGCATTCCCAAGGCGGCGGTGCTGTGTTCGGTGGGCGACCCGATTGGGGCCGCCGAGGCGCTGGAGCTTGGGATTGTGGATGCGATCATCGAGGGCGATCTTCTTCAAGGCGCCATCGCGTTTGCGCGGGCCCGCGCGGCTGCCGGCGAGGCTGCGCGACGCACCTGCGACCTGACGAGCCGTCTGGGTGATAGCGACGCCAACAAGCCCGCGCTGGATGCGGCGCGAGCCGATGCGGCCCGGCGGTTCCGCGGACAACGCGCCCCGCTGGTGGCCATCGACGCCGTGGCCGCCTGCGCGACGCTTCCGTTCGATCAGGGCATGGCCTATGAGCGCGAGGAGTTCGAGAAGCTTCTGAAATCATCGCAGTCCGCGGCTATGATTCACGCTTTCTTCGGTGAACGCGCCGTGGCCAAGGTGCCTGGCGTCACGAAGGATACGCGCACCTATGACATCCGGCGAGCGGCCGTGGTGGGCGCGGGCACCATGGGGGGCGGCATTGCCATGGCGCTGGCCAATGCCGGCATTCCGGTTCTGCTGAAGGAGTCTTCCCAGGAAGCGCTGGACCGCGGCATGGCGACGATTCGGGCCAATTACGAAGGGTCTGTCGCCCGCGGACGCCTGTCTGCCTCGGCGGCCGCCAGCCGATTGGCGCTGATTACGCCCCAGATTTCCTACGACGGTTTCGAGCAGGCCGATCTGGTGATCGAAGCCGTCTTCGAAGGCATGGCGCTGAAGAAGCAGGTGTTCGCCGAGCTGGATGCCATCTGCAAGCCGGATTGCGTGCTGGCATCGAACACCTCGACGCTCAGCATCGATGAGATCGCTTCCGCCACCGGGCGGCCGCAGATGGTGATTGGAACGCACTTCTTCAGCCCGGCCAACGTGATGCGGCTGCTTGAGATTGTACGGGGCGCCGCGACGGCGCCGGAGGTGATCGCCACGGCCATGGGCCTGGCCAGGACGGTGAAGAAGGTTGGGGTGCTGGTGGGCAACTGCCGGGGGTTTGTGGGCAACCGCATGTTCCACCCGTACCGGCGCGAGGCTCAGTTTCTGGTGGAGGAAGGGGCGACGCCGGCCCAGGTGGATCAGGCTCTGTACAACTTCGGCATGGCGATGGGTCCGCTGGCGACGGGTGATCTGGCGGGGCTGGATGTGGGCTGGCGCATCCGCAAGGAGTACGCGCATCTCAACAACCCCGGAGAACGGCAACCGCTGGTTGAGGATGCGCTGTGCGAGGCCGGCAGGTACGGCCAGAAGACTCGCGCGGGTTGGTATCGTTACGACGAGAAGCGGCAATCGTCGGCTGATCCGGCGGTGGACGCGATCATTGAAGCCGCCCGGGCGCAGGCCGGCATTGTGCCGCGGGAGATCTCAGCCGAGGAGATCACCGAACGCATCATCTATGCGCTGGTGAATGAGGGTGCGCGCATTCTTGAAGAGGGCTTTGCGCTGCGCAGTGTCGATATCGACATGATCTATCTGACCGGTTATGGGTTCCCGGTGTGGCGTGGTGGTCCCATGTTCCATGCCAGCCTGACGGGTCTTGGCGTGGTGCTGGAACGCATCCGTGAGTTTGAGCGGCTGCATGGGGCGCACTGGGCACCGGCGCCGTTGCTGGTCCGGTTGGCGGAGGAGGGCCGGGGGTTCGAGAGTCTCGACGGGTAGGGCCATCGGTTCTCCCGACTGGTCCCGATTCAGGCCGGCGGAGTTCCGCGCTGCTCGCCTTGCTGGCCTCCCGCCCTCAAGAAGGGAATCAATCCGGCTGGCGACGGTGGTGTTATCCGCGACGCCGAGTGCTTCATGCCAAACCGTTTCCGCCTCATATCCAGCCTCGCGAAAGACCGCGGGTAGATGGCGGCGGTCAGGGCGATGTGGTTTATTAATGAGTGCATAAGTAGGTAGACATCTGGTAAAATGGATCATGCCCAAGCGAGATGCCCGATCTCTTGATCACAAGACCTTGGAAGAGATCCGCATCCGCGCCGTCGAGCGAGTGCAAGCGGGCGAGAGTCCAGAGGTGGTGATCCAGGCACTGGGTTTTGCCCGGGCCTGCATCTACAACTGGCTTGCAGCCTACCGGGCAGGGGGATGGGG
>VFZY01000344.1 GCA_016870915.1 Acidobacteriota bacterium
CTGGAAACAGGCATGTTGTCAGTTTTCGTTTTTGTGCGATGGTCGAAAGAAGCCATCCGCAGGCACTGGCCCGCCCTCGGAAAGGGGATTCTGATCAAATCCGGCACGGGAGTGAGGCGTTGGTGTATACTGTCGGGGTCCGGGAGACCCAAAATGGAAATCCCGGGGAAAACCTACACCGGCCGCGAGCCGATTTCCTTGCACCCCCCCGGGGGCAGTTTTCGAGCGCCCGGGGCGCTGGGAGGTGGCAGAGGCACCCCGTACCGGCCCTGCCGGGAGGCTGCCGTGCGGGAAACTCATGTCGGCCTTGACGCCGGGGGGGGGGGTACAATCGTCTTGAACAGGAGCCGAAAATGGAAATTCCGGTGAAAATGTCTATCATGCGATTCGCGATGTTGGCGGTGGCCCTTGTCTTTGCCGCCACGGCACAGACCCCCACGGCGCAGATCAGCGGCCGGATCACGGACTCGACCCAGGCAGTGATTCCGGGCGCGGAGCTTTCCGTAACGGGCGTCGACAACGGCCTGCAGCGCCGCACCGTGTCGAATGAAGCGGGTTACTTCACCATCACGCTGCTGCCGCCCGGCAACTATCGCGTTTCCGTTCGCAAAGACGGGTTCCGCGCGGTGACGCAATCCGGACTGACTCTGGTGGTGGATCAAATCGCGCGGCTCGACTTCGCGCTGGAAGTTGGCGCGGTGGCCGAGACAGTGGAAGTGACGGCCTCCGCACCGGCTGTCGAAAGCGGCACGGCGGCGCTGGGCACGGTGGTCTCTTCGCGGCAGATCCTCGACATGCCGCTCAACTCGCGCAATCCGCTACGGCTGGCTTACCTGGTGCCGGGCTTCAGCCCCAGCCCGGCTTTCAGCGACCAGTTCAACCGGGCGTCGAGCTTCCGCATCAACGGCGGCCGGGCGAACATGAACGACCTGTTTCTGGACGGCGTGAGCAACTCGCCGCCGGCCAGCAATGGATTCCTTTCGTACGCCGCGTTCCCGTCGCCGGACGCGCTTCAGGAGTTCAAGGTTCAGACGAACAGCTATTCCGCGGAGTACGGACGGACCAATGGCGGTGTGCTCAACATGGTGATGCGCTCGGGCACCAACCAGTTCCATGGCGTCTTTTACGAATTCCTGCGGAACAGCAAGCTTGATGCGAACAACTTCTTCGCCAATCGAGCCGGCGCCCGGCTGCCGAGTTTCAAGCGCAATCAGTTCGGCGTGGCGGGCGGGGGCCCCATTCTTCGAGACAGGCTGTTCTTCTTCGCCAACTACGAAGGTCTGCGCCAGCGTCAGGCATCGACGTTTATCGGGACATTTCCGACACCGTCGGAGCGGGCGGGCGATTTCTCGCGGTCCGCCAAGCGTGTGGGCGCTGCCTGCCTTCCGGCGCAGATATACGACCCTTTTTCGACGCGTGCCAATCCGGCGGGCGGCTTCCTGCGCGACGCGTTTCCGGGCGCCCGGATACCGGCCGCGCGGTTCGACCCGGCCGGCGCGAAGGTGGCCGGCTTTTACCCCGTGCCGAATCAGCCGGGCGACGCGTGCACCGGCGTGAACAACTACTTTGCGCAGGCCTCCGATCCGCTGGACGTGAACCAGCTTGACAGCAAGCTGGACTGGAACGCGAGCGAGAAGAACCGGCTGTTCGGCGGCGTCAGCTACCGCCGCTCTCTACGCACGGAACCGAACTTCTACGGCAATCTGGCGTTCACCGGATTTCAGACCAATGGCTATGAGATTCCCAGTTGGAACGCCCGCCTGGACTACACGCGGGTACAGTCGGCTTCCCTGGTGTTGAACGTGCGTGTGGGTTTCAGCACCGTGAAACAGGATGCGCCGCCTCCGGTGCCGCAGGATTTCACCTACGCAAACCTCGGCCTGCCGCGCGCGCTCGCGTCCCAGACGTTGCGGCCCATCGGCTTCCCGGTCTTCAATGTAGCCGGGTACAACCTGCTCGGGCAGCAGTTCTCTTCCCCGCTTGAGACCTTTCAGACGTACTCACTCGCCGCGAGCGCCACGTGGATACGAGGGCGGCACACGATGAAGTTCGGGCTGGATCAGCGTCTGAACCAGGTGGGCTCCAATCTGAAGCAGGACACCAACGGCAACTATCAGTTCAACCGGGGCTTTACGCAAGGGCCCAACCCGAACGTCGCCGCGGCCAATCTGGGCGACGGGCTGGCGAGCCTCCTGCTAGGCACGGGCGCAAGCGGCTTCGTGCAGATTCTGCCGAGCGTCTTCACTTCGAATCCTTACACAGGACTTTATGTGCAGGACGACTTCAAGGTGACCAGCCGTCTCACGCTGAACCTGGGCCTCCGTTACGACCTCGAAGGCGGCAAGCGCGACCGGTTCAATCAGCTCACATGGTTCGATTACGACGCCGTTTCGCCGATCGCTCAGGCGGCTCGCTTACCGAACCTGCGGGGCGGTGTGCGCTTTCAAGGCGTGGATGGCGCCAGCCATTACCCCACTGACCGGAACAACTTCGGCCCGCGCTTCGGCTTGGCGTACAGCCTGAACAACAAGACCGTGATTCGCGCGGGATATGGGATGTTCTATCCGCCCTATGTAGGCATGGCGGGCAACGCACGGGCGTCCGAAGGCGCGTCGATACAGTCGCCGTGGGTGACATCGATCGATGGCGTGCGCCCCGAGAATCTCATCAGCAATCCGTTTCCCAGAGGGCTCACGCTGCCCACGGGGAATCGCCTGGGCCTGGCGACGAACCTGGGACAGAACCAGCCGGATTCGATCGACCGGAGGTCTATCCGTTCGTCCTACGTACAGCAGTGGAACGTGAACCTGCAGCGCGAATTGCCTGGACGGATGACGGCCGAGGCGGCTTATGTGGGCAACAAAGGAACCAAGCTCACCGACACGGGCTGGGAGATGAATCAACTGCGCCCCGAGCTTCTTTCGCTG
>VFZY01000345.1 GCA_016870915.1 Acidobacteriota bacterium
ATGACGCTGACCCTCTCCACCTGTCAACGCCGGAGTAAAATTGGGCCACGGGGCGGCGCAAAACTGGGCCACTTTGGGTTTGCGCGGGAGGCGCGCGGTGGTCGGCGGCCAGTCAGCCGCGCTCTCCATGTAGCTGGCGGTTGACTGGCCGCCTTGGACCGTCAGGTCCAAGTCTGATGCTTTGGGTCAGTTGTTGTTGTCGCCGGGCTTGCGCGCGCGGCTTTGCGCGAGGCGATAGCTTTCGCCATTCATCTCGAGGATGTTGACGTGGTGGGTCAACCGGTCGAGGAGCGCGCCGGTCAGCCGCTCGGTGCCGAAGGTCTCGGTCCATTCATCGAAGGGCAGATTGCTGGTGATCAGCGTAGCCCCACGCTCGTAACGCTGGGAGATCATCTCAAAGAGCAACTCGGCGCCGGTCTTGGACAGGGGCACGAAGCCCAGTTCGTCGATGATCAGCAGCTTCACGGCCGCCATCTGCTTCTGGACGCGAAGCAGCCGACGTTCGTCGCGCGCCTCCATCAACTCGTTGACCAGCGCGGCGGTGGTGGTGAAGCTGACGGACATGCCCTTCTGGCAGGCCGCCAGCCCGAGGCCCAAGGCCACATGGGTCTTGCCAGTTCCGCTGGGGCCAAGGGCAATCACGTTCTCACGCCGTTCGATCCATTCGCAGCGCGCCAGTTCCAGCACCTGCATCTTGTTCAGCTTCGGGATCGCCTTGAAGTCGAAGCTGTCGAGGCTTTTGGTGGCTGGGAACTTCGCAGCCTTGATGCGACGCTCGACCATCCGCCGCTCCCGGTCGATCAGTTCCAGTTCAACCAGGCGCGACAGGAACTGGACATGGTCCAGCCCTTCGGCCGCGCATTGGCGCGCAACCTTCTCGTGTTCCCGCAGGAAGGTGGGCAGCTTCAGCGTCTTCAGATGGTGGGCAAGCAGGATCTTCGGGGCCTCGGTCATTCCGCCGCCTCCGACATCAAGGCCATGTAGCTGGCCGCCCGCGTCGTCTCTACAGTCGCCCGCGGCAGGTAGGGGTAGACATCGAGATCAAGCCTCGGGGGGCGCTTCTCGACCTGGCAGAGCACGAGGTGCTTCACGGCATCGAAGCCGACCGCGCCCAGCTTCAGCGCCTTCTTCACGGCGGCATGCAGGTCATCCATGCCGAAGGTCTCGAGCAGACGCAGCACCTGCACATACTCGCGGCGCCCCATTTTGAGCATGCGTGCCTCCATCAGGCGGCGCAGAGTCTGGAACTCTTCGGGCAAATCCCATTCCGCCAAGGGTGCGGCCTGGTCCAAGGCATTGATCTTGCGCTCGATCAGCGGGAGGTAGTGGACCGGTTCGAAGATCATGTCCTCACGATCGTAACAGCGCGGGTGTCGGGCGATCACCTCCCCACGACAGCCGATCACGACCTCATCAACATAACCGCGGATCCAGACATCCTGATGGCCATAGGCGACCGGAACCGAGTAATCATTGGTGTCATAGCGCACGAGCGATTGGGAGCTGACCCTGCCGCCCGCCTGGTCGCAGGCTTCGAACGGGGCCGCAGGAAGGGGGCGCATCGCGGCCAGATCGCGCTGCAACCTCTCGCCGATCGTCTCCTTGTGACCACGAAGGATACGCGTCAGGCGCGCGCGGCACTGCCCTTCAAGGTCGGCGTTGAAATCGTCCCAGCTGGGAAAGTGGGGGATCGGCACCATGTGGTTGCGACGGGCGTAGCCAACCATCCCTTCGACAGCGCCCTTGTCGTTCCCCTTGCCGGGGCGACCATAGCGATCCCGAAACAGGTAATGCGACTGCAAGCCGCTGAACAGCGCGGCGCGGATACGCGTGCCATCCGGCTGGATCTTCGAGACCAGGCAGCGGTCATTGTCGTAGAGCACCGACTGCGGCACCCCGCCGAAGAAGGCAAACGCCCGGACATGCCCGTCCATCCAGGCCTCCGCCGTCGCCGCCGGATAGGCCCGCACGAAATAGGCATCGCTGTGCGGCAGATCCATGACGAAGAAGTGCGCCTTCTGCTCAACACCGCTGATGACGACGACCGCTTCGCCGAAATCCGCCTGCGCATGGCCCGGCGGATGGGCCAGCGGCACGAACATCTCCCGGGTCCGCCGCTCACGCTCACGCACGTAGTCCTTGATGATCGTATAGCCGCCGGTGAAGCCATGCTCGGCCTGAAGCCGTTCCCAGATCCGCTTCGCCGTGTGGCGCTGCTTGCGCTGAATGACCTTGTCGGCTTCAAGCCAGGCGTCGATGATCTCGGTGAACCCGTCCAGCTTCGGCCGCGTGATCGGCTTCTCCCGCCGATAGCCAGGCGGCACCGAGAACGCCAACATCTTCTCAACCGTCCCGCGCGAAATGTTGAAATGCTTCGCCGCCGCCCGCGCGCTCATGCCCTCGGCGCACGCCAGACGAACCTTCTTGTAAAGTTCCACGGTATAGATCTCCCCACCCTCCCTGCTGCTGCAAGAAGGGAAAAGTGGCCGGATTTTACTCCGCCCGCAGCAGGGCTATCCCGCCGCTACCGTGGACTAATTTTGCACCGCCGTTTCCACTCCCCGGCAAACGCCGTCATCAGCGTGGCCAGCTCCGCGTGGATCGCCTGTTCGATCAGCTTGCGCGCGCCGTCGCGAAGGACGAACGTGAACGGATCGGAACCAAATCCCGATGGATCGGGGAGCTTGGTGATGGTATCGTCTGCCATGTGGCATATCCCTTTCTCGGCTGAGAATTGC
>VFZY01000346.1 GCA_016870915.1 Acidobacteriota bacterium
TGCGGCAGCCATTTTGCCGCAAATTTCTGACCGAGACACCCGCGGAGGATCCGCACGAGTCATTTCGAGCTTGTCCGCGGCGTCAGTTTGGGCTGCGATCAGATGCCGTGAGAAAAGCGGGCTAGTCATCGAATCTGGCGCGGCGGGAGAGTACGGTTGTGTTATCCTTGAACGTGCCTGCCCGTATCCTGGGAGTGATTCCCGCTCGATACGCCTCCACCCGATTCCCAGGCAAAGCCCTCGTCTCTATTGGCGGAAAATCCATGCTGCAGCACGTTTACGAGCGTGCTTCCCTGGCCCGCTATCTGTGGAAGGTGGTGATTGCCACCGACGATGAACGGATTGCGGCGGAAGCCCGCCGGTTTGGCGCTCCGGTCCGGATGACGAGGGAAGATCACCTTTCCGGCACCGACCGGGTGGCCGAGGTGGCCGCCGGGGAAGACGCCTCAATTGTCGTGAACATTCAGGGTGACGAGCCGTTGATCGAACCGGGGACCATCGACGCGGTGGCTCTAGCCCTGGCCGACGACGCGGATATGCCCATGAGCACGCTCAAGAAGCAGATTGAGTTGCCCGCGGAACTCGCCAACCAGAACGTGGTGAAGGTGGTGACGGATCACCGGGGCCGGGCGATCTATTTTTCCCGGTCGCCGATTCCGTACGACCGGGGCGGTAACGCGGTCTGCTTCAAGCACATTGGACTGTACGCGTACCAGCGCGAATTCCTGCTGGGGTACTCCGATCTGCCGGTCGGTCCGCTGGAACGGGCGGAGCGGCTGGAGCAGTTGCGGGCCCTTGAGAATGGCCACGCCATCACCGTGGTCGAAACCGAGTTTGAATCCCTGGGTGTGGATACACCCGAGGATCTGGAACACGTCCGGCATCTTTTCGCATCCTCTTCTGTTATTCACCATGGCTAAATTCATTTTCGTGACCGGCGGCGTTGTTTCCTCCCTGGGAAAGGGCATCGCGGCGGCGTCGATTGGCTGTCTGCTGGAAAGCCGAGGCGTCCGCGTATCCCTGGCCAAGTTCGACCCGTACCTCAACGTGGATCCCGGAACGATGAGCCCCTTCCAGCACGGCGAGGTTTTCGTGACCGATGACGGCGCGGAGACGGATCTGGATCTCGGCCATTATGAGAGGTTTACGAACACAAAATTAACGCAGGGCAACAACCTGACGTCGGGCCGGATTTACGAGACCATTCTGTCGCGGGAGCGCCGCGGCGATTACCTGGGCAAGACGGTTCAGGTGATCCCGCATGTGACGGACGAAATCAAGGCTGGAATGCGGCGGGCGGCGGCGGATGCCGATGTGGCGATCATTGAGATTGGCGGAACGGTGGGAGACATCGAGTCGCTGCCGTTTCTGGAGGCGATCCGGCAGATCCGCCATGAAGTTCGGAAGAAAAACGCGATCCTGGTTCATGTCACGCTGGTGCCGTGGATCGCGGCGGCTCAGGAGTTGAAGACCAAACCGACGCAGCATTCGGTGAAGGAGTTGCGGGCGATCGGTATTCAGCCCGATCTGCTGGTGTGCCGCAGCGAGAAGCCGCTGTCGGACGACATCAAGTCAAAGATCGCCCTGTTCTGCGACGTGGAGCAAGAGGACGTGATCACGGCCCCCGATGTGACGTCGGTGTACGAGATCCCCCTGGTTTTCGCGGCGCAGGGCGTGGATGACCGCTTGCTTGAGCAGTTGCGAATCGACGCGCCGGATCGTGACTTGGGCCGGTGGAGCGACATGATGCATAGGATGAAGAATCCCTCGGATCAGGTTGAAATCGGACTGGTTGGAAAGTACGTTGAGTACGAGGATTCCTACAAGAGCCTGAAGGAGGCGCTGCTGCATGGCGGACTGGCGCACAACCTGAAGGTGAACATCAGCTGGATTGAGGCGCAGGATCTCGAATGGCCCGCCTGCATCCGGGAACTGGAAGGCTATGACGGCATCCTGGTTCCGGGCGGGTTCGGGAGCCGGGGCGTGGAAGGAAAGCTGCATGCGATCCGGTTTGCCCGGGAGCAAAAGGTTCCATACTTCGGCATCTGCCTGGGGATGCAGACGCTGGTGATCGAGTTCGCCCGGAACGTTTGCGGGCTGGCGGGGGCGAATTCGACGGAGTTCGACCAGGCGGCGGAGCATCGTGTGATCTACAAGCTGCGCGAACTGAAGGGCGTGGATGAATTGGGCGGGACGATGCGTCTGGGCGCCTACGACTGTTATCTGGCCGATGGCAGTTTTGCGCGCGCCGCCTATGGACAACCGGTGATCAGCGAACGGCACCGCCACCGGTACGAGTTTAACCGGGAGTACGAAGAGATCCTGACCAGCCATGGCCTGAAACTGACTGGCCAGACCAAAGACGGCATGTACGTGGAAATTTGCGAATTGCAGGACCATCCCTGGTTCCTGGGCTGCCAATTCCACCCGGAGTTCAAGAGCAAGCCGCTGGAGCCACATCCGCTGTTCCGGGCGTTTATCGGAGCCGCGTACCTGCACCGGCAGGACCGGATCCGCCGGGCCATGCAGCCCCTGTTCACCCATGCCGGCTGAAGCCGCGGCGCGTGTCAACAACTTTGAGACACCCGGCATGGGAATTTACTGACGTTCCTCTCTGTCTGTTGGGCTGGTGTCGACCGGCTTGTTGATCCAAACCTCCGATGGCAGGGGCAAAGGCTTGGG
>VFZY01000347.1 GCA_016870915.1 Acidobacteriota bacterium
CGACCTTCAGGTTGTCAACGCCGGAGTAAAATTGGGCCACGCGGCGGCCTAAAAGTCGACCACCTCTTCCACGGAAGAAGGGCGCCGGCAAGAGGGACAGCGGCCAGTCAGCCGCGCCCACAGGAGGTTGGCGGGTGACTGGCCGCTGTGGCCCGCGAGGGCCAATCCGGGAGGGTGCGGGTTACTCGGCTTGTGGTGATTTTCTCGCCCGGCTCTGGGCCAGGCGGTAGCTGTCGCCGTTCATCTCGAGGATGCTGACATGGTGCGTCAGGCGGTCGAGGAGCGCACCGGTGAGCCGCTCGGTGCCGAAGGTTTCGGTCCACTCGTCGAATGGCAGATTGCTGGTGATGAGCGTGGAGCCACGCTCATAGCGCAGGGAGATCATCTCGAACAGCAGTTCGGCGCCGGTTTTGGAGAGGGGCACGAAGCCGAGTTCGTCGATGATCAGCAGTTTATGGCTGGCGATCTGCTTCTGCAGGCGGAGCAGGCGCCGCTCGTCGCGGGCCTCCATCAGCGCATTGACCAGCGCGGCGGCCGTGGTGAAGCCGACGGAGAGGCCTTTCTGGCAGGCGTGCAGCCCGAGCCCCAGGGCAACGTGGGTCTTGCCAGTGCCGCTGGGCCCGAGTGCGATGACGTTTTCGCGCCGCTCGATCCATTCGCAGCGGGCAAGTTCCAGGACCTGCATCTTGTTGAGCTTCGGGATCGCCTTGAAGTCGAAGCTGTCGAGGCTCTTCACGGCCGGGAAGTTTGCGGCCTTGATGCGGCGCTCGATCGTCCGGCGCTCCCGGTCGATCAGTTCGAGCTCGACCAGGCGTGCGAGGAACTGGATGTGATCGAGGCCCTCGGCAGCGCATTGCCGGGCCAGCTTCTCGTATTCGCGGAGGAAGGTGGGAAGCTTCAGCAGCTTGAGCTGATGGGCCAGCAGGATCTTCGGGGCCTCGCTCATGACTGGGCCTCCGTCATCAGGCTCAAGTAGCTGGCGGGCGAGGTCGTGGCGACATTGGCGCGGGGCAGATAGGGGTAGACGTCGAGGTCGAGCTTCGGCGGCCGCTTCTCGATCTGGCAAAGGAGCAGATGCTTGACGGCATCGAAGCTCACCGCGCCAAGGCGCAGGGCGTGCTTGACGGCGGCATGGAGGTCCTCGAAGCCGAAGGTTTCCAGAAGCCTGAGCACCTGGACATATTCGCGCCGGCCCATCTTCAGCATGCGCACCTCCATCAGGCGGCGGAGGCTGTCGAACTCCTCGGGGAGATGCCATTCCGCCAAAGGGGCAGCCTGGTCGAGGGCATTGATCTTCTGCTCGATCAGGGGAAGGTAGTGGATCGGATTGTAGATGACGTCCTCGCGGCCGTAGCAGCGGGGGTGCCGGGCAATCACCTCACCGCGGCAGCCGACCACCACTTCCTCGACATAGCCGCGGATCCAGACGTCCTGATGGCCATGGGCTACGGGAACCGAGTAGTCGTTCGTGTCATAGCGCACCAGTGCCTGTGAGCTCACCTTGCCCGAGGCCTGGTCGCAGGCATCGAACGGCGCGCCCGGCAAGGGCTTCATCTCCGCCAGGTCGCGCTGCAGCCGCTCGCCGATGTTCTCCTTGTGCCCGCGCAGGATATCCTCCTGCCGCTTGCGGCACTGGGCCTCGAGATAGGCGTTGAACTCCGCCCAGGTCGCAAACCGCGGGACCGGTACCATGAAGTTCCGCCGGGCAAAGCCGACCAGCCCCTCTACACCACCCTTGTCATTGCCCTTGCCGGGGCGGCCATAACGGTCCTGGAACAGGTAATGCGACTGCAGGGCGCTGAACAGCCGTGCCCGCTTGCGTGTGCCGTCCGGCAGGATCTTCGTTACGAGGCAGCGGTCGTTGTCGTAGAGGATCGACAGCGGAACGCCCCCAAAGAATCCGAAGGCATGGACATGGCCATCCGTCCACGCCTCCGCCGTCGCCGCCGGGTAGGCCCTGACGAAACAGGCGTCGCTGTGCGGCAGGTCCATCACAAAGAAATGGGCCTTCTGCTCGACGCCCCCGATGATCGCCACCGCCTCGCCAAAATCCGCCTGCGCGTGGCCCGGCGGGTGGGCAAGCGGCACGAACATCTCCCGGTTGCGCTGTTCACGCTCCCGGACATAATCCTTCACGATGGTGTAGCCGCCGGTGAAGCCATGCTCATCCCGCAGCCGGTCGAATATACGCTTCGCCGTGTGGCGCTGCTTGGCCAGCACCTTCTTGTCGTCCTCAAACCAGCCCTCGATGATCGCGATGAAGCCTTCCAGCTTCGGCCGCCGAACAAGCTTCTGGCGCCGGTAACCTGGCGGAACTGAAAACTCCAGCATCTTGCGCACGCTCTCGCGCGAAATGTTGAAGTGCCGTGCCGCCGCACGCTTGCTCATGCCGCCGGCACACGCCAGACGGACCTTCCTGTACAATTCCACGGTGTAGATCTCCCAGCCCTCCCTGTCACACAGAAAGGGCATAGATAGTGGGCGACTTTTACTCCGCCCGCAGCGGGCCAATCCCGCCGCTACCGTGGTCTAGTTTTCCACCGCCGTTCCCAACGACCATACGGGCGCCAAGCTGCTCTATCCAAGCCTGCCTCCCGCCGATACCCTGATTGCCGACAAGGGCTACGACAGCGACGAATTCCGCCAGGCGCTGGCCGCCAGGAAGATCA
>VFZY01000348.1 GCA_016870915.1 Acidobacteriota bacterium
CAAGTTCACGCGAACCTGCGCTGCTGAAAAAACTGCGTGAAGCAAACACCGGACTTATTCATTCCGCATTTTTGCAGCGGACCGGAGAAGCGCGTATGGACGGCCCATTTTCACCCTTCGGGTGCTCCGAGCGACGGTATGCGGCAGCCATTTTGCCGCAAATTTCTGACCGAGACACCCGCGGAGGATCCGCACGAGTCATTTCGAGCTTGTCCGCGGCGTCAGTTTGGGCTGCGATCAGATGCCGTGAGAAAAGCGGGCTAAGTTTACCCCGCCCACTTCGACGGCCCGCTCCAGGGCGTGGCAGCCCCGTGCCCCGCTTCCCGCCGCCACACTCTTGAGGCCCCCCCGCTCAACCGGGTCTACCATGAAGGCGCAGTGCGGTTTTCCGGAAGGCTACCAATCGAATTCATATGCCAGAAAGGCAAGGAACCCGCGCTATTGCCTGCGCGCGTTCGCCGCCTCGCTTGGCGCTGAACACTCCACCGTTTCTCAAGTCCTCCGCGGCGCCCGGCCCATGCCCTCGGCCAGAATCCGGGAGTGGGCCCTCAAGCTGGGCATGCTGCCCGAAGATGCCGCCGTTTACGTCGCCGCCGCCCACGCCTCCACAATCGAATCCTCCCGGCGAGCCCATCAACTCCTCCACTGGACCACCGAAGCCCTGGCCGTCATCAACGAACCCATTCATTTCGAACTCCTGCGCATCACCAGGACCCGCGGCTTCCAGCCCGATGTCCGCCATGGATCCATCGGCTCAGCGGCCAGACCGGCGCCGGCATCGATCAGGTCAACATCGCCCTCGCGCGCCTGCTCCGGCTCAAGGCTCTTGAAATGGAGCCCGGTGCCTGGAAAGACCAGACGCAAGGCCCGGAAACTGGCCCTCGATCGCGTCCGGCAGGCCGCCCAGGGAACCCAATTCGAACAGGCACCCACTCGTGAGGAATCCCGTTCTTCAAGTCCAAACCTGTCCAAGCCATCCGCAAGAGACCTCGCGTTTCTATACCGGCCTGTGCGGCTGGAAAGTAAGCCGCGAGATCGACACCGGATCCACGGAGAGCATCCCGGGCGGCATCTGGCCCGCGCCCCCGCAATCGCCGGACTTCGTCCAGCCCTTCATTGCCGTGGACGACGTCAAAGCCTACGCCGCCAGAGCCGAACAACTCGGAGCCAAGGTCCTCATCCCTGCTCCGTCCTGCCCGATGGCGGCTCACTCAGCATCCTCCAGGACTCCCAGGGAATGCCCTTCGGCCTCTGGCAACGGCCCCCCGCCCAATCCTGACTCGGAGAGCCCACCTCCAGCAGCGGCCGGGCCAACCCACACATAGGGACCGGAGCCGTACTCTTCGTCGTCCCTCCGTACCCGCACGATGGGGATCACCGGACCGGCGCTGGTTATCAATGCAGCGGCGTTACACCGCCCAACAGCGGCTGGCTGCTACTGGAGTCGCCGTTCTTCTTCCTCCACCGTCCCAACGTGCTGCTCATCGGAGAGGCTCGAAATCCTCACTCTTCCATCGGGGAAGCGCGCCACCAGTTCGAGTTCGCCGCCCAGGGCGGATACGAAGTTGCGCAGGGTGCTCACGTACACGTCGGTGCGGCGTTCGATCTTGGAAACGCGGCTCTGATCGATCCGCATGGCTTCCGCGATTTGCTTCTGGGTAAGGCGGCGGGCTTCCCGCAAGCGGTGAAGCGGCATCTCCTTCAAGGCAGCCGCTACCCGCGCGTCGGTGATCTGGCGCCGGTCGGCCGGAATCTTGTCTCGCAACTCGTTCCACTTCTTCATGGGATGAGTCCCTCCCGTTTCAACTCCTGCAAGTACTTCGAGTAGATCTCTTCGGCGAGTGGCACGTGCTCCTCATACCAGCGATCTTGGCCGGTCTTGTCGCCCCCGATGAGCAGAATCGCGTGGCGGCGCGGATCAAAAACATAGAGCACGCGATAAGGGCGGCCTTGATGCTGAATGCGCAACTCTCGAACGTCGTGTTTCTTCGCGGCCGAAATGTCAGAACTATAGGGGAACGGCAGCACAGGCCCTTCCCGGATCAACAACTGGACAACAAAATCGACACTGTCCTGTTCCCCGGCGTCGAGCCCGGCCCACCAATCCTCGAACTCGTCGGTGAACTCGACTTCCCACACGCCTCCAGTATGACAGTTAAGGACTAGTCTATCAACAGACTGTAGAAATGTGGGTTAGAGGGTCCTGGGACTTCCTCGACGTGGGATTCTCCGCTGTGGCAACTGCATGGGACGGCCGAACCATCGGCGGGCCAAAGCTCCACTTCATTCCTTTGCCTTGATCCCTTTTTCGGCCATGCGTTGCTTGTACCACTTCTCATAGATCTCCTCGCCTCGCGGGCAGCGGAAGAGTGATGAGAACGAGACCGGCCAGAAACGTGCGCATAAGACCTATTGAGCTGGTCGGATGAAGCCATGGTCGCAGCAGAATGGCATACAAGACTCCACTCAAGCCTCATCGCCTTTTTTCGAATGGCATCAAGGACCTGAGCAGCCACGCGATCACTCCTCTCGCCTGGGTTCGGCGCGTGTCAACAACTTTGAGACACCCGGCATGGGAATTTACTGACGTTCCTCTCTGTCTGTTGGGCTGGTGTCGACCGGCTTGTTGATCCAAACCTCCGATGGCAGGGGCAAAGGCTTGGGAG
>VFZY01000349.1 GCA_016870915.1 Acidobacteriota bacterium
AAGCCTTTGCCCCTGCCATCGGAGGTTTGGATCAACAAGCCGGTCGACACCAGCCCAACAGACAGAGAGGAACGTCAGTAAATTCCCATGCCGGGTGTCTCAAAGTTGTTGACACGCGCCGCCCGGCTTGACCAACTTCGATTTCTCTCTGACCAAGAACACTCGGATCAACGACCGCATCAACACGCAGTTCCGCGCCGAGTTCTTCAACGGCTTCAACCATGCGAACTTCGGTTCACCCGGCAACGCTTTGGGCAATGCCAACTTCGGCGTGATCAGTTCGGCGCTCGACCCCCGCATCATTCAGCTCGGTCTCAAAATTCTGTTCTGACTATCGGGCCGGTAAAAGAGGGTGAAGATGGCCTCCAAATCGGACTTGGGCGGTCGGGACCGCAGTCTTGCACACTGACTTGAGTCTTCGCGCCCGCGCTTCGCGCGGAGACTACGATCGGACCAGCGTCACCCGCGTAGCGAATCCGTTCCGGACCACATTGCCCATAGCCCACGAAAGATAGTCACTATCAGCCATGACCATGAGGTCGGCGGGGATCTCTGTGGAAACGGTGGCCGTCGGCGAACGCTCCTTGTCCGGCTTAAATCGTATACGCTGCATCGGTCTTCGAGCGGAGCAGTTCTCGATCTCCTAACGAATTTCCGGACAATCTCTCGACCAGTTCGGGCCCCGAAAATTTATTTTTCCTCTTGTTTCAAGCGCTTAATAAGTTGACCCCTCTTGACAAAATCCCCGTGTCCCTATAATGAATACGGGACTCCACACCGGCTCCTCACCAGCCTCTGGACCAAAAATCCAGGGGCTTTTCTATTTCTGGAAAGGAACCGCAACCCCATGTCCACCGCCGCCCAACTCGCCGCCAATCAATCCAACGCCCAGCTCTCCACCGGACCCCGTACCCCCGAAGGCAAGGCCACCGCCGCCCGCAACTCCCTCCGCCACGGACTCACCAGCGCCGAACTCATCATCGCCCCCGGCGAAGAGTCCGAATTCAACGCCTTCCTCGAATCCTTCACCCGCGACCTCCGTCCGGAAGGCGCCCTCGAAACCGTCTTCTTCAACGACATCGTCCACGCTGCCTGGCAGAAACGCCGCGCCCGCTTCCTCGAAGCCCGCGTCACTGAGGACACCCCGGAAGCCTTCCGCGACCTCGACCGTCTCCGCCGCTACCACGGCTACTGGGACCGCCTCTTCCACCGCGCCTACCGCCAGCTCCAGACCCTTCAGCGCGAACGCGCCACCGCCGCTCCCGCGCCCGGCCCAATCCCCACAGTCATTGACCGCACCCAGGCCCCGCGCAAGTCAGGACTCAACCCCGCGCTTCTCCCCCGTCCCCGCCTCGCCAGCTTCGACAAAGCCTTCCCGCCCCACGCCCTCCCCGCCGCATTGGCTTCGTTTCGCAAGCCCGCGCCGGAGGCCGTCAAATGACCCGTCAAGCCGGCGCGCTAATCCTTGATGATCTTGCTCAGCCGCCGCAGTTTTCCGCGCAGTTCCTCGGAAGCGTCGGCCACCTCGGTCGTGTCGTAGATCACCCGCGGAGTCATGAAAATCACCATCTCCGTGCGTTCCTTCGACGTCGAGCGGTTGCCGAACAGCCCGCCCACCACCGGCAGGCGGCTAAGTCCCGGAACCCCGCTCTGGCTCAGTGTGTCCGATTCCTGGATGATGCCGCCAATCGCGATCAGATCGCCATCCTGAACCGTCACCTGTGTGTTCACGCTGCGCTTGGAAAACGACGGCGATTGGATCGCCGCATTGGCGGAGGGAGCAATCGGCGAACTCACTTCCTGGTTGATGACCAGCGTCACAATGCCGCTGGGCAACACACGCGCCGAGATGTTGAGCGTCGTACCCGCCTGCCGCTGCTGAATCGTGTTGGCGAACAGAGAACTGCCGCCCTGCTGGATACCCGTCACGGCCTGCGAGGCGAGTGTCGGAACCTCGGACCCCACCGTGATCGTCGCCGGGATGTTGTCTGTCGCAATCACGCTCGGCGACGAGATCACCTTCGACCGCCGCGTGTCCTCCTGCGCAATCAGGAACGACAGCAACTCGCGGCTCCGGCCCACCAGCAAACCGGCGCTCAACGCAATGCCGCCGCCGCCCATCGTACCAGTCAACTGCCGGGTCAGCGCTGCCGCGGCCCCCGTGCGCGGTGTCCCCTGCCGCTGCAGGAACGCTTGAACACCGCTGGCGAAGGCGCCGGTCAGCGAAATCTCATAGATCTTGGCCTCAATCAGAACCTGCCGGGGCGGAACGTCCAGTTTGTCCAGCAGCTTCGCCACCTGTTCGTATTCCTGCTGTGTCGCCTGAATCAGCAGCGTATTGTCGTATGGGTTCGGAACCACCTTCGGAATCTTCGCCATCATCGCGGACATCTGGCCCAGATACCCGCCCGTCATGTCGCTAGAAGTGGCAGCGCTTCCCGTTCCGCCGGTGGCCGGTCCCGCTCCCGGAGCGCCGTAGCCGCCCATCGGAAAACCGCCCATCGGGAAACCGCCGCCGAAACCACCCATCGGAAATCCACCGCCGAAACCACCTCCCATGGGAAAGCCGCCCATGCCCATCCCGCCATAGCCGCCGCCCATGCCGCCGTAGCCCCCCATGCCGCCGCCCATGCCGCCG
>VFZY01000350.1 GCA_016870915.1 Acidobacteriota bacterium
TCGAAAGAAGCCATCCGCAGGCACTGGCCCGCCCTCGGAAAGGGGATTCTGATCAAATCCGGCCCGGGAGTGAGGCGTTGGTGTATACTGTCGGGGTCCGGGAGACCCAAAATGGAAATCCCGGATAAGATGCGGGAGAACAGGAGCGTAATGGCCTCGCTTCACCTCAACCCCAACGGCAGATGGCCCACTGGGCTCCTGCTGGTCATGCTGCTATCTGCCGCTGCTGCCGGCGCGGACTCACTCACCATCGTGAACTCGGCGGATTACAGCGCCGTGGTCGCACCAGGTTCCCTCATCACGATATTCGGCAGTGGCTTGTCCGGCACAACGCGTCGCGCGGAATCGCTGCCGTTGCCGCTTGTCTTGGATGGTGTCGAGGTGAAGGCGGGCGGAAGGGCAATTCCGCTCTTGTTCGTCAGTCCGGGGCAGATCAACGCGCAACTTCCTCCGGACGTCGCATCAGGAATCCTGACCATCAGCATTGGTGGGGCGTCCGGAACAGCCAGGGTCCAGCCAACAGCGCCGGGCCTGTTCCGTTTTGGGGGTGAACTGGCCTGGCCCAATGAAGTGATGCCAGGGGGACAGTTGCCGTATACGGGTCGGGGCTCGGGCAGGTTGCCTCGCCGATTCGGGCGGGAGACCCCGCACCCGCCTCGCCGCTGGCGGTCGCCACATCCACGGTCTCGGCCCGCATCGGCGGCCAAAGTGCCAGCGTTGTGTTCGCCGGGCTGACTCCAGGCCTTGCCGGTGTCGCTCAATGGAACCTCAAGGTGCCGGCTCTGCCGCCAGGGGTGCACGATGTCACAGTAACGGTCGGCGACGTGGAGAGCCGGGCGGCGCGCCTCCGCGTTGCCTCCACTCGATCCGCGGATTTGCTGCGCCAGCAATGGGGTCAAAATCGCTGTACTGGCGAAGGCCCAACAGTCTATTCCGTCTTACCGATGGCCGCGGAAAACATCGCCGTCTTCCTGCCGTTGGGCTTGGTGACCGACGCCCACGTCACGCCCATCGACCATCAGTACCTGGCGCCGAAAAATCTCGCGCTCGGCAGGGACGCCTACGCCGTGCGTGCCCCGGCTTCGGGCACAATCGTCAGCATCCAGCATCGGACGAACTTCGTTGGAGACAACATGCCTGCCAACCCCACGGATGAATACCGCCTGGTCATCGAGCACTCCTGCACGTTTTGGACTTATTTCGACTTACTCACCAGCATCGACCCGGCCATTCTGGCACGCATTTCTCCGCAGCCCGGCACTGGGCCATGGACGGCGAACCTGCGCATCCCCGTCGAGGCGGGACAGACACTCGGACGCATCGGCGGACAAACACTCGATCTGGCTTCCGTGAACACCCAGACCATCCTGCCCGGCTTGCTCGTTCCCGATCACTACATCCGCGAACCTTGGAAGATCCACACCGTCGACTCCCTGGACTATTTCACCGCGCCACTTCGCGCACAGTTGATGGCCGTGAATCCGCGCCGCGCGGAACCCCGTGGCGGCAAAATCGACTATGACGTCGACGGCCGGCTGATCGGGAACTGGTTCCGGGAAGGCACGAACGGCTACGCCGGAACCGATCCGCAAAGATCCTGGGCCGGGCACCTGTCGCTGGCGCCGCATTATCTCGATCCCGCTTACTTCACGATCTCGCTGGGCGACTACGAGGGCCGCTCACGGCAGTTCTGGGCCCGGGGCAATGCGCCGGATCCGGCGGCCGTGAGTGTGGATTCCGGCCGGGTGAAGTTCGAGTTGGTTCCGGTCGGCCTTTCTCTGCAAGGCCGCGAATCAACCACCTTGGTTTACAGGTTGCAGGACAACCAGGTGCAGGGTGTACTCCTCGTGGAGATGCTTGAAGCGCGCCGCATCAGGGTGGAAGCGTTTCCCGGAAAGCGCGCCGCGGATGTGAGTGCGTTCACGTCCGCGGCGGCAGTGTACGAACGCTAGAGTTCACCAGCCGGCATCGGCAACAGCCCATTCGAAGGGGTCGCCGGATCCGCGCAGCCGCGGCCCTTGAACCTGGAAGTAATAATCGGGTTGATTATGCGGCAGGCGATCCGGATGAAGGTTGAGAAACTCGCAAATACCTTTCCGCGCTGCCTCGTGGTGGCGCTCGCGGTCGCCTCGGGGTGCGCCGGACAGACAGGGACCGGCATACTCAGCAACGGCTTCACGCCTCCGCAGGGCGCGCAGTTCGGGCGCGGCCAGCCCGACGATGGCGCATGGCAGAAGCGGCTGATGACCGCGGTTTCCCCGGACGGACTTGCCTTCACCCGGACGAACCAGGTTATCTCGGATTAGATATTCTCCTCAGCGGCCTTTTGCGGGCCGGCGGCGAACTCACGGTGTTCGTTTCCGTTCTCGTGACACCATTATGCATTACACGAGTGCCTGTTCGGGCGGTTCGATCGCCTTCCCACCTTGTCAGAACGGTATGTCGTTAGTCCAGCTGTCGTTAGTTCAGCTGTCGTTAGTCCAGCTTGACGAGCCGAAACGCCATGTGATACCTAAATTATGCACCGATGGAGACGCGGGCCACCTGAGTGATCGGCGTCGCGTCGGTGCTTGATCGGGCTGTTGACTTGGCGTAGCGTCTTGCTGAGGTGATGTTTTCCGGTGCCTCTCTGT
>VFZY01000351.1 GCA_016870915.1 Acidobacteriota bacterium
GCTGGATCGTGGAACGGACCTTTGCCTGGCTAGGCCGTTATCGCCGACTCAGCAAGGACTACGAGTATTTGCCCGAAACCAGTGAGGCTTTCATCAAGATCGCCATGATTCACCTGATGCTCCGCCGCCTGGCGCAGCATTCAGAGGGTTTTTAAACACCCTCTCAGACGGGATCTGCCGAATCCAACGACAGTTCGCTTCCGGAAGCGAGTCCTTCGCAGGGTTCTCGGAGAAGAGGCGGCAACGAATTCGGCAGGCTCATCGTGAATCTGCCCGCCCTTCACAACCTTAGCGGTGACGAGGCGAACTCCTGAGTCGGACTTTGGCGGAGTCTTTCCCCGATAGTCGATGAGCCGCTCGGTGGCTTCTTCGATCGTTAGCATGTCGAAACTCGCCATCCTCACGCCTCCAGAATCCCCGCCACGTTCGCGGCGATGGTCTGCTCCAGCGTTCGCGCCTGGGCGTTGAGGGTTTCCAGTTCCTCGTTCAGCGTTTGGAGCTGCGCTTTGAAATCCTCGTCGCTCACGTCCTCGCGGGCCACCCCCACGTAGCGGCCGGGGTTGAGTGACCAGCCCTGCGCCTCGATCTCCTTGAGCGTCGCCGCCTTGCACAGGCCGGGCACGTCGGCATACGCGGGCTTCTTGCCGAAGACTTCCGCGAGCTTGGCCGCCGTCTCCGCGCCGCCCACGGTCAGGTCGGGCACTTCGCCGCGATAGAGGCGCACCAGGTTGGCGATGAAGCCGATCTGCGCGGGCGTCCAGTCGCGGTGGGCGCGGTCCACCTGCCGGTAGATGTGGCGGGCGTCGATGAAGAGCACCGTGTCGGCGCGCTGGGTCTTCGCCTTGCCCCGGTCGAGGAACCACAGCGTGCAGGGCAGCGTGACCGTGTAGAACATGTTGGGGCCGACGGCGACCATCACATCCACCGCCCGCGCCTCGATCAGCCTCTGCCGCAGCTCCTGCTCGCTGCTGCGCGCGTCGGAGGCCGAGTTGGCCATGACGAAACCGGCGCGGCCCGTGGGGTTCAGCGCCGAGTAGAAGAGCTGGATCCAGAGGTAGTTGGCGTTGTCGGTCTTGGGCAGGCCGAAGGGGAAGCGGCGGCCGGCACCGACCATGTCCTTGAGCCGCTCTTTGTCCACCGCGTTGACGTTGAAGGGCGGATTGGCGAGCACGAAGTCGAACTGGCCGGTGGCCGTGTGCGGGTCGTCGTAGTAGCTGTTGACGTTGCCGCCGTGGCGGATGTCGCCCTCGAGCCCGTGCACGGCGAGGTTGAGGCGGGCGAGGCGGCCGGTCTCGTCGGTCTTCTCGACGCCGCAGATGGAGAGCTCGGCGGCGGGGTTCTGGTGGTGCTCGGTCACGAAGCGGGCCGACTGCACGAACATGCCGCCCGAGCCGCAGGCGGGGTCGAGGATGCGCCCATGGAAGGGCTCGATCACCTGGGCGAGCAGCTGCACGATGCTGGCGGGCGTGTAGAACTCGCCGCCGCCCTGGCCCTCGCTCATGGCGAACTCGCCGAGGAAGTATTCGTAGATGCGGCCGAAGGCGTCGAAGTCGAGCGTGGCCGGGATCTCGGAGATCTTCTTGAGCAGCTCCTTGAGCAGCGTGCCGGTGAAGAGATTGAAGGTCTTGGGCAGCACGCCGGCTAGCGTCGGGTTGTGCTTCTCCACCTCGCGCATGGCGGCGTTGACCTTGGCGCCGATGTCGGCCGCCTCGGGCAGGGTCAGCAGGTAGTCGAAGCGGGCCTCGGGGGCGAGGTAGAGGACATTGTCGGCGTGGTAGGCGGCGGGCTCATCGACCCGGCTGCCGCGGCGGGAGGATGCGCCTGCCTTCTCCAACTTGGCGCGCTTGGCGGCGAAGCGCACCTCGGCGAAGCGCAAGAAGATCAGACCGAGGATGGGGCCGGAGTATTCCTGGGCCTTGAGGCCGGAGTTGGCGCGGAACTGGTCGGCCGCGTCCCAGAGTCGCTTTTCAAGCGAGGTGGTGGCGGCGTCTTTTTCGGATGGAGCGATCCAGATCATGACTGTGTGAAAAAAAGTTACTTGACATTCAAAAAGATTGTGCCTAAGTCCTCAGATGAACTGATGCTTGTGGATAGCGGCTTTTGATCCACTGCTAACCGGCAGATAGCACTCGCCGTTTATAGTCTCCCCCTTCGCAAATCCCCAATTACAAAACGCGACGCGAATACTTCTCGTTGATCGAGACCGCGCGCCCATGTGTGCGCTACGACTAGAGGAAGCCGAAGACCTCTACCACGCCGGATTAGCAGCAATTCACGGCAAACGCTCCACGAAGCTAGTGCTCACCGTTCCCAGGCGCCAGGCTTGGGGGTTTCTACGCGGCAGGCGCTCGGCTCAGAGCCAAGCCAGCAGAACGTTTTTCGTCGAGCACGTTGGACCGGACCAATCGCCAGTATATCAACACAACCTCCAGAAGTGTGCAGGGCCGGGTGCAATTGGAAGTGCGAGTCAAATTCCGGCATCCGCATTGGGGAGAGAATTTCTGGGATTGACGATTTTGTGCGGGACAAATCAGTCGGAATTCTATAAATAAACATGGGTCACTCTACCGAAA
>VFZY01000352.1 GCA_016870915.1 Acidobacteriota bacterium
TCAGCCGGAAGGTTGGATCCTGCGAGAGCCGCTCGGCATCGTTGACATCCTCGTAGCCGGCAATCCGGCTGTAGACGGACTGGCGCAGTAGGTCCGCCAGCGGAAGCTGGGTATTCTTGCCGCGCCGTGAGTCAGTCAGGTGTTGGGCAATGAGAGCACCGAAGCCCAGCCGTTCATCCAACTCACGCACCAGGATCAGACCACCATCGGAAGTAACGCGCGATCCCTGGAAGTCGATCTTGAGAAGGCCGTTGAACGAGAGCTGAAAGGGCTGGTTTTGTTTGTCACCCATTGGGTGCTGTCCTCCGCAGGGGTCTTCGCTGCCTTCAAACCCCTATCGATATTGATGCGGACGAGCATCCAGGAGATTCGCACGCGCGGCTCAAAACGGAAATGTGGGATATATCAACCGGACGCGTCAGCGGTGTCGATGGTTGGAACAGCTAATAGGTGGTCCAGGTCTGAAGCAGCTCCGGCGGCAGGTCAGGCACCGGTTTTTCGGGATTGAAATTCGCCACCAGGTATTCGTAGAGCGTCTTGAAATCGGTGTCGCTGAGCGCTTTGACGCGTTCGCGGTGGTCGCGCGAGTTGCGAGTCCAGGCGTCTTTGCTCATGCGGAGGATGACGATGGGAACGAAGGTGTGGCAAGTGGTGCAGTTGTTGAGAACGAGTTCGCGGCCGGGCCCGGCGGGGAAGATCCGGTTGAGGTCAACCTTAGCGGGCGCGGCGGCTTGCACGGGCGGAGTTGCCTTCGCTTGAGGGGCGTGCGGCGGCGACTGGGTGCAGGCCGCGGAGACGAGGGCGAGCAGCAGCGGACCAGCGTGGGCGGTGCGACGGCCTAGAAGGGTGTGCATCCCTGTTGCGCCAGCTCCGCGGGTATGGCGGGCTCCGGTTTCGTGTTGTTGAAGTTCGCGGCCAGGTAGGTGAACATGCTGTCGAGGTCCGCGGCAGGCGTATCGGCCAACTTATCGCGATGGCTTCCCTTGATGCCGTCCCACTGCTGCGTGTTGCGCTGGCCGCGCGTGACGCACACCAGGGCATGGCAGGTTCCGCAGGAATTCATGACTTTGTCACGGCCGGCTCCTTCCGGGAAGAGGTCCGTCAGCTTGAACGGCTTGCTTTCAGCGGCTTTCACGGGAGCGGCCGGCGCGGGGGCGCCGCCGCCGCACGATGCGAGCACGGCGGCCGCGCACAACAGGAAAAGCTTCATCGATCCTCCAGGGAATAGACGGGCACGGTCAACTCGCGGACGGGAGTGGCTGAGGCGAATCCTTCTTCCGTCAGCCGTCTGAGTGTGTCGGTGGTTTCCTCGTCGTAGAACTGCTCGGCGCATGAATCGCAGATTTGCGCGCGGATGCCTTCGACCAGACAGACCTGCTCGCCGCGCCAGATGGCGGTTTTCACAACCGCCGGCCGCATGTTCTCGCCACAGCGGGGACAGGGTTCCGGCGGCACTCAGATCCTCATCATTTGAATGGCCGCATCGATAATCTTGGGGGCATCGGGGCGCAACCAGGCCATCATTCCCTGCGCGCCCGGGCCGGGCACGTCGGGGAAGGCGATCTTGCGGACTTTGGCCCCGGGCACGGCCTGCACCACTTCGGCGATGACGTGGGAGCCGAAGCTGTTGGTGTAGTGGCCATGCTCAACGACGAGCAGCCGGCGTGTTTTTCGAACGGAGGCGGCCAGCAGGTCGACGTCGAGCGGCTTCAAGGTGCGCGGATCGATGTATTCGACGCTGATGCCGGCCTTGGCGATATCCGGCAGTGCGCGTTTGACGTCGACGGTGGCCGGCGCCCAGGCTACCAGGGTCAGGTCCGTGCCGGGCTGCCGCACGATTCCCTTTCCGAGGGGCACTTCGTAGGCATCGTCGGGAACGTCTGGCTGTTCGCCGGATTTGACTTCGGAGTAGTCGAAATAGACCACTGGATCGGGATCGCGAATGGCGGCGATCAGCAGGCCCTTGGCATCGTAAGCGTTCGACGGCACCACCACCTTCACGCCGGGCAGGTTTGCATAAATGCCTTCCTGGCCCACTTCGGTGTGCTGTCCCGCCGAGCCTTTGGTGCGGCCGCCGCCGCCCTGCCAGAGAACGAACGGCATGGACGCCTGGCCACCGGTCATGGAACGCAGCTTGCCGGCCTGGTTATATACGTACTCGATGCCGAAGAGGGTTGTCATGGACGGCAGCCGGACGACGGCGGGCGAGCCGGCAGCGGCAACGCCGACGGCGGCGCCGACGAGCCAAGTTTCATCGATGGCCCAGCCGCGGCCGGATGTGCGCACCTTGCCGAACTCCTTGATGAGGTCGAGTACCTCGCCGGTGGGCGAGGTTGCGACAGGGACTTCGTACTCGTAGAAGAAGACCATGTCCTGGTTGCGCCGCATCTCCAGGGCGACCGCCTCGAGTTGCGCAAATGCGTAGGGTTTCTTTGCCATGGTGCGCTCCTGTTACCCCTTCACCAGACCTTTGCGATTGAAGAACTGCGTGGCGGGCATGGTGCCGCCC
>VFZY01000353.1 GCA_016870915.1 Acidobacteriota bacterium
TCGGCCCGGAGAGGTGGAAATCTTGAGAGAAAGGAGGCTGGGAGGGAGAGGTGTCGAAAGAACTGCTGGAAACAGGCATGTTGTCAGTTTTCGTTTTTGTGCGATGGTCGAAAGAAGCCATCCGCAGGCACTGGCCCGCCCTCGGAAAGGGGATTCTGATCAAATCCGGCACGGGAGTGAGGCGTTGGTGTAGACTGTTGGGGTCCGGGAGACCCAAAATGGAAATCCCGGATACATACTTCGTTGGTTTGGAATTCCGAGGACGGATCCAGGCTGGGCCAGGATGATTTGAATGCTTACGATGCGAATGGAAGCTGCGGCCGGGCGTTGCCTGGTGTTGTTCCTGCTGTTGCGTTCCGTGGCTGGCGGGCAGTCGATCACGGGATCGCTGCTAGGCACGGTCAGCGATCCTTCCGGCGCACCGATTCCCGGCGCCGGTGTACGCGCCGTGCAGGAATCGACCAACACCGGGAGCGAGACGAAGACGGATAGCCGGGGCAACTACGAACTTCCCCTGCTGCGGCCGGGAGCATACCGCATCATCGTGGCCGCGCAGGGTTTCCAGACGCTCGAGCGGCGAGGCATCGAACTGAGCGTGGGTGGACGTGTCCAGGTGAATCTCGCCCTCCAGATCGGAACCACGACGGAGTCGATCGTGGTGACCGGCCGCGCCGAGATGGTGGAGTCCGGCACGGCGGCTCTCTCGGCGTCGTTGGGCTCGCGCGCCATCGAGGAACTGCCTTTGAAGGGACGCTACGTGCTGCAGTTCGCCGCGCTGACGCCGGGCGTTCAAGTGAATCCGCAGGCCGTCAACGCCGGCGGCGGCGGGCTCACAAACGCGGATTTTTCCGTCAATGGCGGCCGTTACCGGACCAACGACTTGTTGGTGGACGGCGTCTCTTCGTCGATGCCCAAGAACAACGATTTCGGCGTGATGCCGCTGCCTGAAGGCGTGGTGGAAATGAAGATCCACACCAACGCATACAGCGCCGAGTTCGGGCGAACCGGCGGCGGCGTTTTCAACGTGATCACGCGCGGCGGATCGAATGAGATCCATGGAAGCGTGTTTTTGTTTCATCAGAACGACAACCTGGACGCCAACGCATGGTTCGCCAATACGCGCGGTCAGCGGAAGGGCAACTTCAGACGGAATCAATTCGGAGGCGCGATGGGCGGACCGGTGCGAGCCGACCGGACGTTCTATTACGGCGACTATCAGGACACTCGCGCTTCGTCGGCCGGAAGCACTGGCGCGGCCACGCTCCCGCTGGGGGAGTTCCGCACGGGCGATTTCCGGAATCTGGTGAACCGGAACGGGCAGCCGATGGCGATCTTCGACCCGGTGACGACGGCTTCCCAGGGGACCGGATTCGTGCGAACGCCATTTCCAGGGAACGTGATTCCAGCCAGCCGCCAGGATCCGGCGGCACGGAATCTGATGAAGCTCTACCCGGAGCCGAACCGCCCTGGAGTTGGTCCGGCGCGTGTGGACAACTTCGTGTTTCAACAGCCGTCAAAGTCGCGCTCCTATCAATACACCGGGCGGCTCGACCACGAATTCTCCAGTTTTCACCGCATCTTCGGGCGCTATACGCGCTCGACCGGAACCAGCGCGGCTCTGGGCGACTATGGAACGCTGGGCGATTCGGTGTTGGGCTTCAACCCCGGATCGGTATCGCAGAGCGCAACGGTGAACGACACTTACACCTTCAGTCCGACGGTTTTATTGAACTCGCGGCTGGGATTCGCGCGCGACTTCAGCGCTCGCACACCACTGCACGTCGGGATCGGTCTGGCGCAATTCGGGTTCAATCCGATGCTCGACTCGATCCGCGAAGAGAACAGCCTGCCCGGATTTCGGCCCGCTGGGTACGACGGGCTAGGACCGCAAGGCGGCGACCGCATTCGCCTGGCCAACGACATCTGGCATCTCAACTCCGACCTCACGGTGGTCCGCGGAACCCATACGATCAAGACGGGCGGCGAAGGCCGCCTCTACAACCAAAACGCCTACCAGGCGGGTTCGGAGAACGGGCAATTCTCCTTCCCGGTGTCGTGGACACAGGGTCCGGACCCGCAGCGCGCCACACTCACTGCCGGCGATGGGCTTGCGTCTTTCCTTCTGGGAACGGGAGGCGGTAGCATCACCAGCACCCCGCGCCTGGCGGTCCGGAACCTCTACTGGGGTGCGTTCGTGAATGACGACTGGAAGGTCTCGAACCGCCTTACGCTCAACCTGGGCCTTCGGTGGGAGGTGGAGACCGCGCGCACGGAGCGCTACAACCGGTTCGCGACGTTCGATTTCAACCGCCCGTTTCCGATTCCCGTACCGGGAAGGCCGGGCTTGACCGGTACCTTGACACCTAAATTATGCACCGATGGAGACGCGGGCCACCTGAGTGATCGGCGTCGCGTCGGTGCTTGATCGGGCTGTTGACTTGGCGTAGCGTCTTGCTGAGGTGATGTTTTCCGGTGCCTCTCTGTAAG
>VFZY01000354.1 GCA_016870915.1 Acidobacteriota bacterium
GCCTCGGCGCAGGCATGCGCGACCGTAAGCGGAAAGAGCGTGTTTCCTGCGAGTGTGTCTGCCTTGTGCTCTTCGCAGGCATCTACGTTCGGCTTTCCGGTGTAACCAGCGGCATTGATCAGGAAGGTGGGACGCCCATTCCGCAAGAGCTCTCGCAGCACTTCAAAACGGGTGTAATCCACTTCCGCCCGAGAACAGGGTAAGTGCTCCCACCCGCGACGACGCAACTCCATTTCGAACGCTTGTCCGACATAGCCTGTAGCTCCCAATAGAATGATCACAGTTTGATGTATTTAGCTGCGACGGCCTAAATTCAGCCCGAATTGTCCAAATACCACCGCACCGTCTCGCGAATGCCGGTCTCGAAGGTGTGCGCGGGCCGCCAGCCGAGTTCGCGGTCAATTTTCGCCGCGTCAATCGCGTAGCGGCGGTCGTGGCCGGGGCGGTCTTTCACGAAGGTGATGAGCGAACGTGAGTTGCCGGTGGGTGTCCCCGGACTGGCGGACAGGAGTGTCCGCCCCACGAGTTGCGGGGCGAGCTCATCCACGAGGTCGCAGATGAGTTCCACGATGCGGAGGTTGGCCCATTCGTTGTGCCCGCCGATGCAGTAGGTCTCGCCGTTGCGCCCGCGCGTGAGGGCTTGCCAGAGGGCTTGCGCGTGGTCGGTCACGTAGAGCCAGTCGCGCACGTTCATGCCGTCGCCATAGACAGGGATGGGCTGGCGCGCGGCGACTTTGTGGATGACCACGGGGATGAGTTTCTCCGGGAACTGCCGCGGGCCGTAGTTGTTCGAGCAATTGGTCGTGACCACGTCCAAGCCGTAAGTGTGGTGGTAGGCGCGGACCAGCAGGTCGCTGGCGGCTTTGCTGGCCGAGTAGGGCGAGTTCGGCGCGTAGGGCGTGGTCTCGGTGAAGTGGCCGATCGCGCCGAGGCTGCCAAAGACTTCGTCGGTGCTGACGTGGACGAAACGGGTCTGGGGTCTGGGGTCTGGGGTCTGGATCCAGACAGCGCGGCAGGCCTCGAGCAGGTTGAAAGTGCCGACGATGTTGGTCTGGATGAAGTCGCCCGGGCCTTCGATGGAGCGGTCCACGTGCGACTCGGCGGCGAGGTGCAGGACATGGGTGATGGCGTGTTCGCGCACGACCCGCAGCACGGCGGCTTTGTCCCGCAGGTCCACTTGCTCGAAGCGGTATTTCGAGCTGCGCGCGGCAGTGGCTACGTTTTCGAGGCGGCCGGCGTAGGTGAGGCAGTCGAGGTTGACGACACGCGTGACCTCGGGCTCCGCCAGCACGTGGTCGAGCACGTGGGAGCCGATGAAACCACAACCGCCGGTGACGAGGAGATTCATGCGGGTCAGGCCATCGCGCCGAGGCGACGGGAGTCGGTGACCAGGTTGGCGAGGTAGTCCCGGTATTCGCAGTTGGGCAAAGTGCGGGTGAGCGCTTCGAGTTGGTCCACGGTGATGAAGCCGCGTCGCATGGCGGCCTCCTCGGGGCAGCCGATTTTGACGCCCTGCCGGCGCTCGATGGTCTGCACGTAGGCGGACGCCTCGTGCAGGCTCGTGCTGGTGCCGGCGTCCAGCCACGCGAAGCCCCGCGGCAGCCGCCGCACATGAAGCTGGCCGCGCCGGAGGTATTCCTGGTTCACGCTGGTGATTTCCAACTCACCGCGGGCAGAGGGGCGGGTGGCCTTGGTGATGGGCACGACCTGCTCATCGTAGAGGTAAACGCCCGGCACAGCGTAATTGCTCTTCGGTTGCGCGGGCTTCTCCTCGAGGGAAATGGCCCGGCCAGCCGCGTCAAATTCCACCACGCCGTAGCGCTGCGGGTCATGCACATGGTAGGCAAAGACAGTTGCCCCACCTTCAAACTCCGCCACCGCGCGCGGAAACGCATCGCCGCCGGAGAAGATATTGTCACCGAGTATGAGCGCGACGCGTTGGCCGGCGATGAAGCTCTCCGCGATAAGAAACGCCTGCGCGATGCCTTCGGGCCGGGGCTGCTCGCGATACTCGAGGCTCACGCCCCACGCGGAGCCGTTGCCAAGGAGCTGGCGGAAGCGCGGCAGGTCCTGCGGCGTGGAGATGAGGCAGATTTCCCGGATGCCGCTCGCAATGAGCACGGTCAACGGATAGTAAACCATCGGCTTGTCATACACCGGCTGGAGTTGCTTGCTGGCCACGAGGGTCAGCGGATACAACCGCGAGCCAGCACCACCGGCGAGAATGATTCCTTTCATGTTATTTCTAAAAAGTTGAGGACCGGAGCGAATTGCCGCTCGTAGTTCCACTCCTCCATGATTCGCTGGCGGCCTCCCACCCGCGCGGCCTCGGCCTCAGCGGGGTGCGTGAGCCACCAGCGGACGGCGTCGGCGATGCTGGCGGCGCTGGCGGGATTGCAGACGCGCGCGTAACCCGGCTCCACAAACATGGCCCGCCAGTCCGGCAGATCGCTCACCAGCAGGT
>VFZY01000355.1 GCA_016870915.1 Acidobacteriota bacterium
CGACAACTTGTAGTCGTCCTGCACGTAAAAGCCGTAGATCGAGTTGCGCTCGGCGTAACTGGCGTTGACGGCCATATTGCCGCCCGGAATGCCCAGCAGAAACGCCGCGATTTCGCCTCCCACCTGCGGCGGGGCCGACGTGTCGAGCGGGCCCCGGGTAAACGCGGAGTTGAAAGTGAGGTCCGGCGAGGCGCTGGTTGGGAAACGGTTGCGGTTCTCACGGAGATTGCGCCAATCGAACCCGAAGCGTACCGTGTGGGTGGCCTTGTTAACCATGGCATCGAACGTAATCAGTTCGTTTCGATCTCTCATTGCAATGTCATTCTACGAAATGTCTCCCCGCCGTGCGCTCCCGCTAACTTCAATTGAGCCGGCGCGAGATCCTTGCGACGGGACTTGGCGGTCCAGCGTCCTGCGCGCGGAACATCTGGAAGCATGCGGACCAAGTGGAGTAACATGTGCTTGCGTCACCGCTACGAAATGCCAACGATTAGCGCCTTCCACGGGATCTTCGTCCGCATGTAGTATAACGACCACCCTCCTCCTCATTTTCACGCGCGCTACGGCGAGTTCGAAGCAACGGTCGACATCGAGACCCTCGAGATCATCGAAGGCGAATTGCCCACCCGGGCCTTCCATCTGGTGCGAGAGTGGGCGATTGTGCCGCGAAAACAGGGTGCCTGCGAGGATTGAGCCACTGGGATAAATGGAGCCCATACCTAATGAAGTGGAGCGTTGTCGAAGTCAAACCCGAACCCCACCACCGCCTTTTCGTCCGGCTTCAGGACGGGGTAGAGGGACGCGTGCAATTGCGACCGGAAGACTTGACTGGCGTCCTTGCGCCCCTGCGGGATGAGCAGTTCTTCGCGCAGGCCTTTATCGACTACGGTGCGGTGGCGTGGCCAGGCGAGATCGATCTGGCTCCAGACGCCATGTACGCCCAAATCGTTGGCGAGCGCGACGAACTGCAAAAGGCTGGCTGAAGGCGCCAGGCACTCCTAATTTGGCGTCTCCAGCGGTCGTTGATCCGCCCAAGGATCTCAGCGCTCAACCGAGATGCTTGTTGTATAGTTCCAGAACAGTCAATTGACGAGTGGCGCGGAGTTTGGGAGGAACGGCTCTACACGAGCCGACTCCAAGCGAGCTATCACCTTCGATAGCCACTAGCGCCGAGTTCGCTAGTGAGAAGCTTGTGAACCGGTTCGCGATAGTACTACTTGCCAATGCGACGCAGGCCCTATCTGAAAACAACACTTCCTCCGCCCGATTGCCGACCGGCAGCGCCGCGGACACCGATTCACAGCGGAGTCGAGCGGCAGGAGTACAGCGACCTCGCCGCTCTTCCTTGCGTCGACCCAGAACAGGCGTTCCGCGACCAGTAAAGACAGGTCTCCCGCGCACAGCCAGCCCCGGAACGTCCCGCATCGCGGAACCTTCGCTTGCAATCACTCGCAAAAAGAAGGACAGTCATTCCCGCAACGATATAATGGCCCGACAGCGGTTAGGAGCACCGCATCCATTTGAAGCACGCGTTTGGAGTCTGCCTCGCCTTAGTTATTTTCCCCAGCCTACATGCCCAGCCAACGGCCACGTTCCGCGAAGGCGCCTTCGCGGCCGAACAAGCCGCGCGGGGCGAGCGCGTCTATGCCGCGAAGTGTGCGAGCTGTCATGGCGACGTCCTGCAGGGAGTCGAGATGGCGCCGGCGTTGACCGGCTCCGGCTTTACCGCGAACTGGAACCGGCAGCCATTGCTGAGCCTCGCCAATCGCATCCGCATCACGATGCCGCCGGCCGCGCCCCGCTCGTTGTCGACCGCTGAAGTCACCGACCTGGTTAGCTACCTCCTCAGGATGAACGACGTGAAGCCGGGCGGCGTCGCGCTGAATCTACCGCTCGGCGGCCCCGCGGTGCGAGGCGGCGCCAATACCTCCTGGACAACCTACGGCGCCGATTTGGCCAGCACGCGCTACTCGCCGCTCGACCAGATCAACAAAGACAACTTCGCCCAGCTTCGGGTGGCCTGGCGGCTGAAGACAAATAATCTCGGACCGATTCCGGACCGGCTGTATTCGGCTACGCCGCTGTTGGTCGACGGCGTTATGTACACCACGGCGGGTTCGGCGCGATCGGTCGTCGCGCTGAACCCCGGCACCGGCCAGATGCTCTGGATGTATCAGCTCGATGAGGGGGAGCGCGGGCAGTTCGCTCCTCGTAGAGGCGCGGGCCGGGGATTGTCGTACTGGGCAAGCGTCGCCGGCGTCGACCGCCGCATCATTTTCGTAACGCCCGGCTACCGGATGATCGCACTGAACGCGAAGACGGGTCATCTGATCGACTCGTTCGGCAAGAACGGCATCGTCGATCTGAAAGAAGACAACGATCAGAAGCTGGACCTGGTGCGAGCCAACATCGGGCTGAACGCGACGCCGCTGGTTGTCGGCGATTTGATCGTCGTGG
>VFZY01000356.1 GCA_016870915.1 Acidobacteriota bacterium
GCCCGCCCTCGGAAAGGGGATTCTGATCAAATCCGGCACGGGAGTGAGGCGTTGGTGTATACTGTCGGGGTCCGGGAGACCCAAAATGGAAATCCCGGCTGGATTTTCCGGGTGCCGGGGCCGCTGATTCTACGCCCGGCGATTGCGGCGACAGATCGATTTCTGTTGCGTTGGGGGGTGGCGCCGGCGGTGTTGGCGGCGGCTCCGTTTCTGTTCTCGGCGTTTGCACCGTGGGCTGCGGCGGGCGCGTGCGGGCTGGCGGCGCTGCTGGCGCTGCTGCTGAGGGAGTTGCTGCTGTTTCGTTTGCGCGGCATCGCTTTCACAAGCGCGTATCTGCCAGGGCGGCGGCCGGTGATTCAGACGGTCATCTTGTACGGCGCGGCGGTGACGCTGTACGTGACCCTTCTGGGAGCGGTGACGGTGTTCTGCCTGGAGACTCCCCACACGTTTCTGGTTGAGTTTGGGGCGCTGACGGCGATCTGGGTGTGGCTGCGGCGGAGCCGGCTGGAGGCGGAGGTGCCGGGGCGGATTGAGTTTGAGGAGACGATGGAAGCGGCGGTGACGACGCTCGCGATTGAGCGGGATTAGGCCCGGATCAGGCACTGGAGTGGTTTCCGGCTACCGCCCGTGACCTTGAAGCGGACGGTGGCGGGGAGGGTCTGGCCGCCGCGGGCTGCTTTCAGCGCCTACGAGTCTGCGCCGTGCCCGAGCACAGGCTGCACATCGGGAATGAGTCCCGCTTGAGTGCTGCCCAGGGCATACCATCATGGCTTGCTCCGGTGTTCGTGTTCGTCCCCGGCTTCACTGGAACCTACGGCATCATGCCGCGGGGGCGGCCTGTTTTCTCCAGCGGCGGACGGCTTCGCGGAGCAGAGCGGCGTCGATGGGCTTCGCGAGAAAGTCATCCATGCCGGAGTCAAAACAGCGACGGCGCTCATCTTCGAGGACACTGGCGGTCATGGCGATGATCGGTGTCCGTTGGCCGTTGCCTTCCCGTTTGCGGATCTCGACGGTGGCGTCGTAGCCATCCATTTCGGGCATCAGGCAGTCCATGAAGATGAGGTCGAAGCTTTCGCGCGCGGTGCGCTCGACCGCGAGACGGCCGTTGTGTTCCAGATGAACTTCGCAGTTCATGGAGCGTAGGAGTTTCTCGGCAACACGCCGGTTGACGGCGTTGTCTTCCACCACCAGGACTTTGAGCGGGGGGCCGGAGAGGTCGATCGACGGGTGCACCGATTCGGGCTTCGGGGCGAAGTCTTCGGCGGCCGTGGGGAGTTCGATCTCGAACCAGAACGTGGAGCCCGAACCGCATGCGCTTTCGACGCCGATGCGGCCGTTCATCATCTCAACCAGACGCTTTGAGATGGCCAGGCCCAGGCCGGTGCCGCCGAAACGGCGCGTGGTGGAGGCATCGGCCTGGCGAAACTTCTCGAACAGGAGCGGGAGTTTCGCGGGCTCGATGCCGATGCCGGTATCCGAGACTTCGCCCCGAATGAGAGCCCGGTGGGGATCGCTACGGAGAACCCGGAGAGTCACGCAGATCGAGCCGGACTGGGTGAACTTGACGGCGTTGCCAACCAGATTGTTCAGGACCTGCCGGACACGCAGTGCGTCGCCCAGGAGAAGGCGCGGCAGTCCGGAGCACGCGAGTTGCAGTTGGACCCCTTTCTGGCGGGCTGCGTACTGGAAAATCTCGGTGGCCTCCCGGCCACGGCGGCGGGGTCAAAGGGCTGCCTTTCGAGTTGCATGCTGCCCGACTCGATCTTTGAAAAATCGAGGATATCGTTCAACAGACCGAGCAGTGAGACGGCGGAGGAACGGACCGTGTTTCCATACTCGCGCTGTTCCGGGCTGAGTTCGGTGTCGAGCAGCAGGCCCGTCATGCCGATGACTCCGTTCATCGGCGTGCGGATTTCGTGGCTTATGGTGGCCAGAAACTCCGATTTGGCCTGGTTGGCGCGCTCAGCCGCACGAAGCGCGCTCTGCATCTGGCGCCGGGCGAAACGCACACGCCGCACCTGCCAATAGGTTATGCCGGCCAGCAGAGCGAAGACGGACATGCCGAATCCAAGAAGCCGCTCGGTCTGGCGAGCCGCGCCAAGTTGAATGATCCAATCCAGGCTGCCCAGTCCGAACGCGTACTGGGAGACGATGCGGTTCAGAGTGCCGTCCAGAGCCATGGCGGTGATTTCCCGGCGGATGGCTTCGGCGTGTTTCTCCATGCCGGGCGAAGCTCCGGTGCTATTAATCAGACCGTTGGTTAGTAGACATTGAGTTCAACCTGCGGCGTACACGGTGTCCTTGGTCAGGAAGAACATTTTGATAGTCCAGGGCAGGCGTTGCAGGGATCGTAGGCGCGCCAGGACGGCGCACTTGAGGTCGTCCGCTTGGCGCAGCAACATCCGCCCGATTCCGTGGTTCTTCACGTAGTTCCACACCTGCTCA
>VFZY01000357.1 GCA_016870915.1 Acidobacteriota bacterium
CCCATTGGGTGCTGTCCTCCGCAGGGGTCTTCGCTGCCTTCAAACCCCTATCGATATTGATGCGGACGAGCATCCAGGAGATTCGCACGCGCGGCTCAAAACGGAAATGTGGGCTGAAAAGGAACTTCGACCTAGGTGACCTTCTCGAGCCGTGTTGACCTCCCCTGGAAATTATCCGTCTGTGCCTCTGCCAGTGACGTGGAGGCTCATGGCAAACAGTTGTTCGATCTCCACAACGGATCCTTGCGAGCATACGTGCTGCACATCCTCAGGGACGCGGTTGCCACGGACGACATTGTGCAGGAGACGTTCGTGCGGCTGCTTCGCCAAATGAAGAGCGGCGTTCCGATTGCGAATCCGCAAGCCTGGCTCTTCGCGGTAGGCCGCAATCTGGTGGCGGACCATTTGACCGATCAGGCACGCTACACCAGTATCGAGGAGCCGGCCAGCGGCGCATGGCGGCGCGAGCAGGCAGACCCCGCGCCAAGCGCAGAGCAGCAATGTCTGCATGCCGAGCGCGCCACCCGCGTCGAACGGGCGCTCAAGAGATTATCGCCACTTGAAACACAGTGCCTTCGAATGAGGTCCGCCGGGATGCTCTACCGCCAGATCGCCGCCGCGCTCGGCGTGACGATTTCCACGGTTGAGTCGGCCCTGGCCCGGGCGATTCGGAAGATGATGACGGAAGCCTGCTGACGATGCCAGTAAACCCCTTCCGCTGGCTCGACCGGCTGCATCTTTCCGACAGGGAATTGGTGCGTTTTCTCGATCCGGAACGGCGTCCCGCTCCGGAAGACAGAACAAGCCGCCACTTGGGTCGTTGCGAACGTTGCCGTCTGGATCTGGCGCGAATGGAAGGCGCTCTGCTGGACATCGCCTTGGCGCCGGGCTTGCATGCCAGCTTCGACCTTTCGCCCGCCCCCCGGAGAGTCTCCTGGCGATGGGCCGTGGGCCTCACCAGCGTTGCCGCTGTCGCCGGTTCGATTCTGACGTTCGCACTCTTTCCTGATGCCGCGCCCGTCCGGACTCCACCGGGATTTCCAGTCGTCGCACCGGAACCGCGCGCCTCCGGCCCGGCCGGCCTGTCGTCACCGCCATTCAAACGCGTCGCCGCGGCGAACGCGTTCTCGGGGGCCCCCCTGCCGGGCGCGATCGAGCGGGACTCCGCGGAAATCGACGCGCGGTACGCCGTACACACCGCGTGCGAATGCCTGGGGCAACCTCTCGAGGTAACCACGCGAAACGGCAGGATCAGGGTGGAAGGCGTCGTGACCGATTTCCGCCGGCGCGATGCGGTTGCGGCGGCCCTGCAGGGCATGACCAACGTCGAACTGAAGGTGAGGACCTACGAGGAGAGCGCCGAATCGCGTTTTTTTCCGTGCGGCCCAAGGCCGGGAGCGGAATCAGAGGCATCGGCTGACGGAGGAGCCGAATTCTCCCGGCAGTTGATCGCCTATTTCGCCCCCGGTGGGGAACGGGCAGCGTTCGCCGCAGTGCCTTTGGCCGCCGAACTCGCTCTCCACGATTCTCGCACGGCCGTCGTGGAAACTCAGGCCCTGCAAAAACTGGCCGGAAGATACCCGGTTGCAGTTTGCTCGCGACTGCCTCCCCGCGCAAGCGGGCTCCTTCGGACCATGGTCACCGACTACGTCACTCGTATCGAGAGCCACATGACGATGTGGCGGGATGTGGCGGATGCGGCTGCCGGCGGGTTGGCCTCGCCGCCGGGTCGAATCGGTCGCGAGCAGGTTTCCACCGCCTCTGCACCCTGGCAAGCCGAGGTAGCAGGTCTCGGCCGCGCCGTCGAGATAGCCGACACCTTGACGCGCCGCTTGCTCGGCGGCAAATCGCTGCCGCAGGAGGAGTTGGCCAAAGCAGCGGCCAGCCTGCACGCGGTTCTCGCCGAGCTTGGCGCACACTGCGGCCGGACATCCGCGGGTTTGGCTCTGGGGTCCGGGCGTGCGATCAACCCCTGAGCCAGAAGACGGCGAAAATTTCTTGTCGTAAAAATCTCCGTGCCAGCGTCTTGTTAGCCCACATTTCCGTTTTGAGCCGCGCGTGCGAATCTCCTGGATGCTCGTCCGCATCAATATCGATAGGGGTTTGAAGGCAGCGAAGACCCCTGCGGAGGACAGCACCCAATGGGTGACAAACAAAACCAGCCCTTTCAGCTCTCGTTCAACGGCCTTCTCAAGATCGACTTCCAGGGATCGCGCGTTACTTCCGATGGTGGTCTGATCCTGGTGCGTGAGTTGGATGAACGGCTGGGCTTCGGTGCTCTCATTGCCCAACACCTGACTGACTCACGGCGCGGCAAGAATACCCAGCTTCCGCTGGCGGACCTACTGCGCCAGTCCGTCTACAGCCGGATTGCCGGCTACGAGGATGTCAACGATGCCGAGCGGCTCTCGCAGGATCCAACCTTCCGGCTGA
>VFZY01000358.1 GCA_016870915.1 Acidobacteriota bacterium
TCGGCCCGGAGAGGTGGAAATCTTGAGAGAAAGGAGGCTGGGAGGGAGAGGTGTCGAAAGAACTGCTGGAAACAGGCATGTTGTCAGTTTTCGTTTTTGTGCGATGGTCGAAAGAAGCCATCCGCAGGCACTGGCCCGCCCTCGGAAAGGGGATTCTGATCAAATCCGGCACGGGAGTGAGGCGTTGGTGTAGACTGTTGGGGTCCGGGAGACCCAAAATGGAAATCCCGGCTCAGTGGTAGAATCCAAACCACGAGAGCGATCTCGAATCAAGCTGGGGGGGTGTCATCATCCACTCGAGTTCTGGAAGATGTCTGGCGTTGCTGGTTCTGCTAGCCGCGTGGCCAGCCTGGCCACAGGCTTCGAATAGCACCGTCCGCGGGATTGTCCGCGACCAGTCGAACGCAGTGATTCCGGGTGCGACGGTTGTTCTCGTCAGTACCCGCACCACTATCAGCCGGACGGTGGTCTCCAACGAAGCCGGCGTGTATGTGTTTCCAGGAGTGAACCCGGGGCCCTACCGGCTCACCGTGGATGCGGCGGGAATGCAGAGGTTCGAAGGCACGCTGACGGTGCAGGTGCAAGAGGACGCAACGGTGGATGCAATTCTTCGCGTGGGTCAGACAGCGTCGGAGGTGGTGGTGCAGGACGTCACGCCGGTGGTGCGGGCGGACTCGCCGTCCATCGGGCACGTGCTGGAGCGCAAACGCATCGAGACGCTTCCGATCAACGGCCGCGCCATCACTGCCCTGCTGCAAACGGTTCCCGGCGTGGAGACGGGCCAGATGCGGGCGTACGGCATGCGCCAGGGCACCATGGCCTTCGTTTTCGACGGCACGCAACACAACGAATCGTGGGAAGGCTGGGCTCAGCAGCGGCCACCGGGTCTTGACGCCGTCGAGGAGTTCAAGGTGGAGATCAACAGCGCGTCGGCCAAGTTCACGCGCCCGGCGACGCTGATCGTTTCCAGCCGCAGCGGGACAAACCAGTTCCACGGAGCGCTGTTTGAAACGAACCGCAACAACGCGATTGGAAAAGCCCGGCAACGGCAGGACACCTACACCAAAGCGCCGTTCCTCAACCGCAACGAGTTCGGCGCCTCCGCGGGAGGGCCGGTCTACCTGCCCGGCCTCTACAATGGCCGCAATCGCACCTTCTTCTTCAGCGCCTGGGAAGCTACCCGGCAAATCAACCCCAGCACGCTGCGGTGGCGCGTCCCCACCGAAGCCATGCGGAACGGCGACTTTCGCGGTCTGGTGGATTCCCAGGGACGTTTGACCCGCCTGTACGATCCGTGGACGACGAATCCGACGACATGGGCGCGGGATCAGATCACCTACCGCAATGTCCCGAACATGATTGACCCGGCCCGGCTCAATCCCGTGACCAAAGCTCTTTGGGCGGTAACGCCGCTGCCGACCATGCCCGACGTAAACCCGCTGGTGGATCTCAACTGGGCCGGACTGTCCCCGAACTGGAACAAGAACTGGACGACCAGTACGCGCATTGACCACCGCTTCTCGGACAAGGATAACTTCTTCGGCCGCTACACCCAGGGTGGGCAGCAGGCGGTCTACCAGTTTGCCGGACAGATCATGCTCGATCAACTCGCCGGAGCCGTCAACCGCAAGGCGCCGAACAAGTCGATTTCGGGAACCTGGGTGCATATGTTCTCCCCAACGCTGTTCGCGGAGACCATGGTCAGTGTCTCGCGCGACAATCAGACGCGGGGCAACGGCGACTTCAAGACGGACTACTCGAAGAACTTCGGCCTGCCCAATCCGTTTGGCGCGGTGAGCTATCCGGAGTTGACCGGCACAGGACTGGCCGGATACGGCTACTTCCGCGATTCCATCTTCGACTCGCCCTCCTGGTACACACAGATCCAGGAGAACGCGACGAAGATCGTCGGCCGCCACGAGTTCCAGTTCGGCTTCCACTACCGCTACGACCGGCTGGACATGAACAACTATCCGCCTGTGACCAGCTACAACTGGAGCACGCAGGCGACGTCCCTTTTCGATCCGGCGTCGGCGCGGACCAATCCGCTCACCACTCCGTTCACCGGCAGCGACCTCGGCAACATGTTTCTGGGCGTGATGAACTACAACACGCAGTATGGGCGAAACTACATGTACTATCGCGGGCACGAGTATGCGCCGTACTTTCAGGACAACTGGAAGATCAGCTCCCCCCTCCGTGCCAACATAGCTGAGACAACTCCCCTGGCCTTAATTACTGAGCAGGGCGAGAATAGGAATCAGCGTGAATTCTCAGACTCGCAACAAGAACGGGCTCCCTCCGGCTCCCACGGTTTTGC
>VFZY01000359.1 GCA_016870915.1 Acidobacteriota bacterium
CAGTACGGTGCTGCACTACGACGCGCGGTGCATTGACGACCTGCACGCCATGCTCGAGAAGGCAGGCGATTGGGTGGAACTTGGCGGAGCCGACGAGCAGAAGCCAGCCAAGGACGGAACGGTCGAGGCATGGGGGCGTTCTGAAGCGAACCCCGTCGGTGGCTGGTACGGCCTGAAGAAGGGGCTGCGCGGCCGCTTCGGCGTCTATGTGCCTCCGCTCATGGAGGCGCTCGGGCTGTGTGAGCTCGAGCACAACCCCAAGAACAACAGAATGCGCGCCAAGTGAGCGAAGGGGGGGCGAGCCGGTGACTCGAGCGAGCGGCCACCGTTCGGCCACGACATTGCGGCTGCGGGAGAACCCAGAACTGGTCGTCCCTTCATCGCAGTTCAATGAGCAAACGTGGCCGATCGGGCGAAGAATCGGGTGTTCCTGCTCCCTCTTCGACACCGATCCATCGCGTCGGGTCCACTGATGAGTCGCTGCGTCGCGATCGCGGCCATGGCGTCGCTGTTTCTTCTGGCGGGCTGCGCGGCGCCGCGCTGGGAGACCGCTACGTTCGATCGCTTTCCTCTCAACTGGGGCCGGGCGGAAAGGGGGGCTGCCCCGATTCGGGTCGTCGCACTGGTACCGGGCGGAGGTGTTCTGGCTGAAGCGATCGGTAGCGAGCTTGCCAAGCGTGGCTTCGTGGTGGTTCCTTCAACGACCACCGTGACGATGGCTCCAGACGTGAACTTCAAGGCAGTGCTTGACCACCACGTACCGGCACGACGGAATTCGGGCGAGATGTGGAAGCTCAGGCATGCGTTGCATGCACGTGGCGTGGACGCATTCCTGATCGTTCGCGCTCACGACTTCGTTGCGAAGCAATATCTCAGCCCACTGCTGTCCAAAATAACCACGAGCAGCGGGTGATGCGCGCGGATTGACGGGCGTTGTGGCTGGGTTTTCACGCGATGTGAAGATCGAGCCCCTGTTGGGTGCTGTCCAAGATTCAAGCAAAGGTCAGCGCGCCCTGCGCGAGTAGCCCCTGTGGGTCGGGAGGCGTGGCGAAGGGTGCATCCAGCCAGGCCATCAGATCTCGGTGGGTGAACAGGTTCATGCGCAGCAGCGCGACCAGATTCGACAAGCTCCAACCAAAACGCGAGGACAACTGAAGGTGGCGCAACAGCAGCATCGCGATCAGCGCCGTCCAGATCTGAGTCTTCACCGCGTTTGACGATGTGCCCACGAAGGTCTTGATCTTCAGGTTCTGCTTGAGCGCCTTGAAGAACAACTCGATTTGCCAGCGGTCCTTGTAGACCGCCGCGACGGTGGAGGCGCCCAGGCCGTGGTGGTTGGTCAGGAACACCATCGTCTCGCCCGTATCCTCGCGCACCGCCTCGATGCGGCGCAGCCGATGGGCACACTTGTCCCGGGCACCTGCGCCGCTCAATACGATGGTCTGATCACGCAGGATGTTGCGGTTCTGCGGCGGCTCACGCTCCTCCACCACCTCGTACAGCGCGTTGTCCTTCATGCGGGTAACGAAGAACACGCCCGCATCGGTCCACTTGGCGAACAATCGGTAGTCGTTGTAACCCCGATCATCGACCACCACCGTGCCCGGGGCGAACTGCAGACCGTGGGCGACCTTCACGTCGTGCACCTTGCCATCGGTCACGATCCCGAAGCAAGGCAGATAGCCGTCGTGGTCGAGCACCAAGTGCAGCTTCACCGCCCCCTTGGTGCGCCGAAACTTCGCCCAGTCGTACAGCGACAGGCACAGATCGATCACCGTGGAGTCCAGGCTGACCAGCTTGTTCTTGAAACGAAACTTGTGCGGCGCTCGCACGCTGGCGGCCACCCTCGCGTACAGCCCCAGAAACACCTCCTGGTACAGCTCCCAGGGCCGATGCCCATTGGCGTACGCCAGCGAAGAGCGCGCCGGCGCTTCGATCCCCAAGTGCGCGAGCTTGCCCTCACAGCTCCTGAGCCCACCCTCGATCTCGCGCAGGCTATGCGCACGACCAAGCTGACAGAACAGCATCGCCACGAACTGGCTCCAGCTCGACAGTCCCTTGCTCGCCCGCTCGGCCTGCGTGCGCTTGACCGCCTGCTCGAAGTCGCTGCGCGAAATCAACTTGAGTATCTGGCTGAACATGCTGCATGATGCTCTCACGTTGGGCCTCCCGCGGCGTTGTGGGGCAGGTGGGTTTGGCGATTCACCGGCACCATACACCGCTGGATGGCTCAACGTCATTCCTGCAGTTTATTTCGGCGTCTTGGACAGGAGTG
>VFZY01000360.1 GCA_016870915.1 Acidobacteriota bacterium
CCTGCTCAAGCCGCCGCACCGCCGCCAACTTGAACTCCTTGCTGAATCGCCTTCGTACTTGACCCATGACTCAATTCTCCATTCGTTGGATTTTGAGTCTTAACCGTTTGTCTCAAAAAAGGGGACAGGTCCAGCACAGACGGCCGATCTCGACTACGCGGCCTTCACCATTGAGACGCTCACGGCTCCGACGCGGGTGTCGTTTGAAGTTGAGAGCTGTTCGACTCGCCTTGGCGTTTACTTCTTGCGCCGCAGGAAGGCCACCGCCAGGGCGCCCGCGCCGAACAGAGCGAAGCTCGCCGGTTCAGGGACCATGTGGATGCCATCCAGGACGTCGTTGGCGCAGGTCGCAACCGCCCAGTGGATGCCGAAGTGGCCGTCGAAGATCGAGTTCACCAGCGTGTTGTTGACGAAACTGATCATCGTGCTCATTTCGGTGTTTGCCGTCGGCAGGTAGTTGTCGGTTCCGTGTTGGAAGCCGGCGTAGCCCAGCATGACGCTGCCGGTGGCCAGGTCCGTGTTGCCAGCCTGGCCCATGCGGACCACCTGGTTGGTGCGGTGTCCCGCCGTGCCCGGGCCGCCATCTTCAATCAAAGCGGCGGTCGACATCGTGAGACCGGCGCTGTTCACGGCGTAGAGGTGTCCCGCCTGGATAGCACCGCGAGTCTTGAGCGCGATACCGTACTTGATGGCGCCGGTCTTGTCGGTGATGAAGAAGTCGCCCACGTTGATCGGCTGGCCGCCCAGGCTGTACTGGTTCAATGTGCTGTTGCCGTAGTTGTAGTTCAGGGTGATCTTGGCGTCGTTGCCCGTCCGGTCGACCACCGCGCTCTTGATGTCAAAGTTGCGGCGGGCGCCCACCACGTCACAGCCCAGGTAGGGTTGCGGTCCGCTGTTCGGGCAGACTGTTGCATTCGGGTTGCCGTAGGCATCATTGAACGTGATCATGGTCGCCTGGGCGCCGATAGTGATCGCGAGGCCCGCAGTGAGGGTTAAGAAAGCTCTCATGGTTGTATTCCTCCAGAATTTCTATCTCGGGACGCTCTCAATCGCCCCGTTTTTGTGAATTGCTTACGAGTTCAGAATAGGGTGGCTTGCGCTCTCGGTCGATCCAACTTTTGCGGGTTCGGTACCGGATCAGAAGGTCAGGGTACCGGGAGAATGGCTTTAGAAGGAAGGTGACCGGACCAGGGCGCCAATGGCCTGAAGGCGTGCCCAAAGAGGTGCAAGTTGTTGAATGGGAAGGGCATTGGCCCCGTCTGACAATGCGCGGCTCGGGTCCTCGTGGGTTTCGACGAAGATACCGTCCACACCGGTACCCGCCGCCGCCCGCGCCAGCGGTTCGATAAATTCCGGTGCCCCGCCCGAAGAATCGCCCGCCGCGCCCGGCAACTGAACGCTGTGCGTGGCGTCGAAGATCACGGGCCAACCCAAGCCGCGCATCGTCGCCAGACCCCGCATGTCCACCACCAGGTTGTTGTATCCAAAGGTGGTTCCGCGCTCAGTGAGCAGAATCTTCAGATTCCCGGTGGATGCCACCTTGTCCGCTGCCCGGCCGATATCCGCCGGGGCCACGAACTGCCCCTTCTTGATATTCACCACGCGGCCGGTGCGTCCCGCCGCCACCAGAAGGTCCGTCTGGCGGCACAAAAAAGCCGGAATTTGCAGGACATCCACGCTTTCCGCGGCCGCTTCGGCCTGCCCCGGTTCGTGGATATCGGTGAGGACCGGGATCCCCATCGCCCGGACAGCAGTCAGAATCCGCAGGCCTTCCCGCAACCCGGGTCCCCGGTAGGCCCCCACACTGCTCCGGTTGGCCTTGTCGAAGGACGCCTTGAACACAAAGGCTCCGGCCAGCTTCCGGATCTCGCCCGCCAGCCACAACACGTGTTCCTCGCTCTCAATCACACACGGCCCGGCCACCAGCGCAAGCGGCGCCCCCTGGCCAAACGCCACGCCAGGCGCAATCTCAATGCGCGCGGGCCCGGCCCTCCGTGCCAACATAGCTGAGACAACTCCCCTGGCCTTAATTACTGAGCAGGGCGAGAATAGGAATCAGCGTGAATTCTCAGACTCGCAACAAGAACGGGCTCCCTCCGGCTCCCACGGTT
>VFZY01000361.1 GCA_016870915.1 Acidobacteriota bacterium
TCAGCCGGAAGGTTGGATCCTGCGAGAGCCGCTCGGCATCGTTGACATCCTCGTAGCCGGCAATCCGGCTGTAGACGGACTGGCGCAGTAGGTCCGCCAGCGGAAGCTGGGTATTCTTGCCGCGCCGTGAGTCAGTCAGGTGTTGGGCAATGAGAGCACCGAAGCCCAGCCGTTCATCCAACTCACGCACCAGGATCAGACCACCATCGGAAGTAACGCGCGATCCCTGGAAGTCGATCTTGAGAAGGCCGTTGAACGAGAGCTGAAAGGGCTGGTTTTGTTTGTCACCCATTGGGTGCTGTCCTCCGCAGGGGTCTTCGCTGCCTTCAAACCCCTATCGATATTGATGCGGACGAGCATCCAGGAGATTCGCACGCGCGGCTCAAAACGGAAATGTGGGCGGAGACCCGGATGTGCTGCTCATCATGAGTAGCGAGTTCTCCGTCGGGGTGTTGCCGCCCGAGGCACGGGACATTTTCGACGCCGCTCGCGCGAAACTGGTGTTCGAGTTGCGATGATTCGGACCGGCGGGCAAATGTTGCAGGCCCAGCAGTGCGTGGCCAACCTGAAGCAAGTGTTGCTGGTGGCGCGGAAGTCGCATCCTGCCGCCGGCAAAGCGCGCCGGACGACACCCATGATAAACTGCTCACGCGATGCCCACCACAAGAAGAGCCGCCCTCTCCACCCTCGCTGCCGGATTGCTTCCCGGCGCCCCTAAAGCCACCGCCTTCGCCCTCATCGGCGACCGCTATCACAACTCCGATTACATCCGCACCGCGCTCGCCCGCAACATCACCGGCGGCACCGGCGTCACCATCGACTTCTGCGACGAAACCAGGAACCTCACCGCCGAAACCCTGAAGGGCTACAAGATGCTGATCGTCCACCGCGACGGGATGATCTGGCCCGACGGCTATCCCGACGAAGGCACCAACGCCGGCTGGGTCAGCACAAGCAAGCCGAAGCTCATCAGCGATCCGCCCGTGCCGGAAACCCGGCCCAAACCCGCCTTCTGGATCAAGCCGGAACAGGGCAAAGCAGTCCGCAAGTTCGTCGAAGACGGAGGCTGCGCGTTCCTCCTCCACAACGTGACCCATGTGGGACTCACCGATCCCGACTTCCGCCACGTGCTCGGCGGCGCCTACGCCGGCCATCCGCCGATTCGCACGTTCAAGGTCAAGGTGACCAACCCCAATCACCCCATCACGCGGGGCATCAGGGACTTCATCGTCACCGACGAACAGCACTACATGGACTACGACAAAGACCCCAAGAACATCTTCCTGGAGTCCGTCAACGAACAAGGTCTCCGTCACCAGCACGACGGAAAAGACCGCGGCGTCTCAGCCCCCGCCGGCTGGGCCTTCGACTACGGGAAGGGCCGCGTCTGCTACCTCTCGCCCGGGCACCTGCTCCACGTCCACAACAACCCCGAATACATCAAGCTCCAGCACAACGCCGTGCGCTGGCTGATGCGCCAAAGCTGACCGGCCCACGCGCCGCCGGCCGCCCGTCCTGGTGCGCGCCCACATTCCCTTGCTTCGCAGTCTCGGCCGCGCCACCGGCGCCTTCTGCCCATCCACCACGCAGAACCACTTCTCCCGGCCCCACTCGTACGCTGAACGTTCTGAGGTGCACGGTCAAAACTGGAATCGCACGCCCAATTGCAATCTGCGCGGTGGAAGAGCACTGACAGCGTGGCCGAAAAACGGCGAAGTGAGTGAACCGATGAAATTCTGGTAGTTGACTCGGTTCAGTAGGTTGAAGGCATCCACCGCGATCGTGAGGCTCGGGCTCTTGTCCTTCTTTGTTTGTTGGAACCGGAAGTCGCGGTACCATCGGAGATCCACAATGGCCGCGCCCGGGCCAAGGCCAGTGTTGCGTGTTACCCCACATTTCCGTTTTGAGTCGCGCGTGCGAATCTCCTGGATGCTCGTCCGCATCAATATCGATAGGGGTTTGAAGGCAGCGAAGACCCCTGCGGAGGACAGCACCCAATGGGTGACAAACAAAACCAGCCCTTTCAGCTCTCGTTC
>VFZY01000362.1 GCA_016870915.1 Acidobacteriota bacterium
GTTTGTCACCCATTGGGTGCTGTCCTCCGCAGGGGTCTTCGCTGCCTTCAAACCCCTATCGATATTGATGCGGACGAGCATCCAGGAGATTCGCACGCGCGGCTCAAAACGGAAATGTGGGTTGATACCGACTTCTTCCAGGAGATCGAGCCGGAACTCGTCCAAACCGGCCGGCTCAGCCCCGCCAGCCGCTTCCGCATCGCCGCGCTCCTGCGCCAACTGCCGCTCGCCGCCACTCAGGACGAACTCCGTAACCTGGCGTTTGATCACTACACCTGGTAAGCCACCCAGCTCACCGAGGCCCACGGGTTTGATCGTGCCACGGCCCTTCAGAAAGCCGACACGCTCATCCGCAGCATTTTCGCCGGCTGGCGCACGCCCCCCGGGGGAGTCCCGTTGCGGGCCATGGTGGCTTACCTGTTTGGCGAGGTGGCGAAGAACTTCTACCTCATCCACAATCCCGCCGAATGGATTGACTGCGTCACCCGCTCGCAGCGCGGCGACACCAGCTTCGCCATCCATCCGGAAGCCCTCCCCGCGCGCCAGGCCCTGGAATCCACCCTTCCCTGGGAGCAAGACGCCGAAGGACCCGCCCGGCTCGCCCTTTGGCTCAAACACACCGCGGCCACGCCATTCGACTTCAACGCCGGCCTGGATGACGCCTCACTCACAGCCGACGCCCCGCCCGAATTCCACCAGCTCAAAGGCGGAAGCTTCTTCCGCGGTCTCGCCCTCATCGACCTCGCCGAAGCCATGCTCAAACGGGCTTTCGGCGCCCCCGCCGTCGCCGTCCGAGTCAACGCCGCCGGCCAGGGCGACTACTTCCAGGTCCACGTCGACCGCACCGCCGCCGACCCCGAAGACGTCAAGACCTTCCTCCGCCACGCCTTCTACCACCGCTTCGGTCTCACCCCGGCGCCGGAGTTCGTCGAAATTCACGCCGGGGGCGGAGCGGTTGGAGTCCCCCTGCCCGGAACCGGCGCTCTCCCGGGCTTGGCGCAGGCGCTGCGGTCCCCCTGAGTGCCGTTGCGTGGCGTCCTCCGAGGAAGGCGTGGTTGCGCTACGCCCATCGGGCCCAGGTGGCAGTCCTGGCGATTCTCGAAGACAGCTTGATGCGGCGATGCCGCCTTGGGACAAACTCGTGCTGAGTTGGGAACAACTTAAAGTCCGGCCTACAAAATGGAAGGTCAAGTTGTCTGAATGGAAGGGAATCTACTGCATTTTCGATGCCTCTATCGGGAATGGCTACATTGGGTCCGCCTATGGCCGTGACAACATTCTCGGCCGATGGTTGAACTATTCCAGGTCGGGACACGAAGGACATGTGCTGCTGCAGGACCGTGATCCTGGGGAGTTTCGATTCTCGATCCTCCAGCGGGTCTCACCGGACATGGATCCTAAAAAAAAGTCGTGGAACTCGAAAGGACCAGGAAAGAACGGCTGCACACCCATCAGTCATCTGGTCTCAACGCCAACGAGTCTACCTGAGTCCCTCGATGCGTGGCCTTGCTATGAACGACAACCCTGAAAGGGACGGCGCCGAACACGCCACACCAGCCATCCGCGCCGCGGAGTACGCCCGGATGTCCACCGAGCACCAGCAGTACTCCATCCGAGAACCAGGGTGAGGCCATTCGCAAGTACGCCGCGCGCCGCGGAATGACTATCGTCCGGACCTCCGCCGACTCCGGAAAGAGCGGGTTGCGTATCGATGGCCGCGAGGCGTTGCGCAGCTCATTCGGGACGTCGAAAGCGGCCAGCAATCCAGCGCCTGTTGTAGCTGGAGCGCCGGCAGAAAACCGCACGACGGGATCGCACCGAGGGCCGGACTTCCTTTCCCCTTTCCGGCCCTCTTGGACGGCTCGGCTCTGCAGCATAAGGAGCCTGAGAATGTCGGAGCCAAGTAGAAAGTTCCTATTCCCGGCCAAGTAGAAAGTTCCGGTTTTGGGAATCCGTTTCGGGACCCCATGGTATGTTCGCATAGCCACGCCGGGGTCGCGCCTGGCGTGGTTGCCCAA
>VFZY01000363.1 GCA_016870915.1 Acidobacteriota bacterium
AGCATCCAGGAGATTCGCACGCGCGGCTCAAAACGGAAATGTGGGTCAAAATGTTCTTCCTGACCAAGGACACCGTGTACGCCGCAGGTTGAACTCAATGTCTACTAACCAACGGTCTGATTAATAAGTACTGATGGTACTGGGTGGTATATGGGGATGAGGCAACTTCATGTACAACCAAGCTCGATCCCTTGTCGCGGCGCTTTTGGCCAGTCTGTGCCCCGCGGCTCCGGTGCAGTGGAATCTCTCCGGCGTCACGTTCGATGACGGCGGAACGGCGACCGGTTTCTTCCGGTACGACAGCGACTTCGCGGATTACACGGACATCGATATCACGACTACGGATGGCGCGGCGTTTGGCGGGGCGCGTTACCGGTGGGGAGTTTTCCCTGGTTCTCCCGACGGGCTGGGGGCCGCGCCGCGCATTGTCAGGGATTCGACGGGCGAGCCGCTGCTGCTGCTGCTTTTCACCCTGCCGCTTGACTCTTCAGAGAAGACGATTGCCTTGGGTCTGTTCCCCGCGGAGCTGCTCTGTGACGACAGGTTCTGTGATTCGCTCACGACACTCCGAAGCATCGTTTCGGGAAGCGTCACACGGGCTGCCGGAGTTCCCGAGCCGGCGACGGCGGGTCTTGCGGCGGGAGGCGTCCTGCTGCTTTGCGCCGCGAGCCGGCGTTGGCGAGGGAGATCGCTGCCCGCGGCCCTGGGGATGGCGGTATTCCTGCTGGTTCCCCGGGACGCTTCCGCATTCATGACCTGCGATACCACGATGGTACCGCTCAGCATGCGGGCGGGCGGGCAGGCGGAACTCACGGGCGAGATCAGATTGTGGTGTCATGGAGATCCTGGGCTGGTCCACAACGTCACCTTTGTCATCACCCTGGGGAATCAGGTGACAAGCAATCCAACCAGGCCCGGCGAGATCGAGACCCTGCTGCTGATCGATCAGCCTTATCCGGCTCCGGCGGTGAATCGCAGCAATGGTTATACGTTTGCCGGCCAGGTACGGGGAACGCCCGGGAATGCCGCTTCGGGCAACGTGTTCCCATGCGCCCGGTCCGGGCCGGCGTCCATCACCTGCGCGGATGTGCCGGTGGCAGGGACGGCGGACCAGTTCTCGCCCCGAATCCTGAGCTTCAGAAACATCCGGGTGGCCGTGCCGCCTGGTTCGGGTCCGGTGCAGGCTTGGATTACCGCGATTGGCGGGGCTCCGGTTGTGTTCAACAATGCCATCGGTATGATTGGCGTGCCAGGATCCGCGCCGGCGTTCGGGAGCTCGGTTGAGCGTTTTCATGTGAGTTTGTGGTTTCAGGAGGGGCCGGCGTGGCCCTTCCGGTCCCGCGTGAAGCGCGCCGTGGACGGGAGCATTGTCAAATGGAATGACCCCTACGCTTTTGGGGACTTTTTCTGCAGCGAAAGCGGGTTCTCGCCCGATTTTGCGACGACGGCTCCGGGCGACATCGGATCGGCCAGCAACGGGACGAGGTTTGCCGCAACGATCTCAGACATTCCGGCGGGGGTGCTGTTCCTGAGCGTGCCGAATCAACTTTCGGGACTCGCCGGGACCGCCCGGCGGGTTTCGGGATTTGACGGCTCGTTTGCGGGTGGGATTATGGCCACGGGCCAAGGCATCGGAATGGTGGGAGTTCCCGCATCTCGAGCCGTCACACTGGTTTATGAGGTGGTGTCGACTTCTTGCGATTTCCGCTTTGCGGGACCAGACAGGTTTAGTAGCGCACTGATTACGCCCTGGCCCCGGGGCGTAGTGCTGACAGGGGCGAAGGTGGAGCAGTTCGTGGCGCCGAGGGGGCGGGTGGAGGTGCCCGACGGACCGGCGCCGGAGCCGCGGTTTTACTAGCTAGCCCGGGGACCCGCGAACGGGTCATGACAGGCAAGGAACCGGGGCAGCTATGATCGCATTGTGAGCGTCGACGGCAGTTAAGGTCGGCCGAGCAATGGAGCTGCCAAGCCCGGTAGCTAG
>VFZY01000364.1 GCA_016870915.1 Acidobacteriota bacterium
TCCCAAGCCTTTGCCCCTGCCATCGGAGGTTTGGATCAACAAGCCGGTCGACACCAGCCCAACAGACAGAGAGGAACGTCAGTAAATTCCCATGCCGGGTGTCTCAAAGTTGTTGACACGCGCCGACTTCAACGGCGCCTTCACCGATTCGCGCGGCGCCGTCCCCGGCCCTTCCGGCAACGCCATGGCGAGCTTTATCCTGGGCTACCCGACCTTCATGGAGCAGGATTACACCCTGGCGTGGACCGGCCAGCGCTTCATTGAAACCGGCCTCTACTTCGCCGACGACTGGCGCGTCAGCCGCCGCCTCACGCTCAACCTGGGCCTGCGGCACGACTACTTCAGCCCGGTGACCGAAGTGGCTGACCGGCTGGCCAACTTCGACCCGGCCACGGCCACCGTCAAGATCGCCAACCGCGACGGCGTGGACCGCCGCATGGGGATTCAACGCAACTTCAAGGACTGGGCTCCGCGCTTCGGTTTCGCCTACCAGGCGCTCAAGAACACCGTCATCCGCGGCGGCTACGGACTCTTCTACAACCCCAGCGGCAACGGCGGCGCGGCGCTCCGGCTCTTCCGCCACGTACCCTTCGGACCCATCTATACCGTGGCCCCGGGCGATGAGTTCGTCGGGCCCAGCATCAGCCAGGGCTTCCCCGCCCCGCCCACGGTGAACTTCGAGGCGGCCAAGAACCCCACTGGCGGAGTCATCGGCGTCGCGCCCACCTTCCGGTCTTCCTACGCGCAGCAGTTCAACCTTACCGTGCAGCAGGAGATCACCCCCATCCAGGCCGTGCTGAAGTTCGCCTATGTCGGCAACCTGGGCCGCCGCCTGCACACGTCGCTCGATCTCAACCAGCCGCTTGCCGGGCCCGGCCCGGTGGCGAACCGCCGCGCGTTCTTCGGCGTGCGCCCGGGCCTCGCCGGTGCGACTTACGCCGTGGCCGATGGCTTGTCCAACTACAATGCCTTCCAGTTCACTTTCGATAAGCGCATGTCCGCCGGTCTCAGCGTGCTGCTGGGCTATACCTGGTCCCATGCCATCGACGATGTCGGCACCGAGTTCGGCGGCGGCACCGGTACGCCCCAGGATATTCGCTGCCGCCGGTGCGACCGCTCCAATGCATCCTTCGATCTGCGCCACCGCATGACCCTGTCCTACACCTATCTGCTGCCCATCCTGCGCGAGGCAAAGGGCCTCACCCGCACGCTGCTGGGCGGCTGGCAGTTGAACGGCATCACCACCATCCAGGGCGGCCTGCCCTACACGCCCGGTCTGCTGGTGGCCAACACGAACGGCGCCGGTGGTTCCCGGCCGGATTCGGTGGGGCGCAGCGCCTCGCTTGGCTCCAGCGCCACCATCGCCCGCTGGTTTGACCCCACGGCCTTTACATCCCCCACCACCATTCGCTTCGGCAATGCCGGCCGCAACATCCTGTTTGGCCCCGGCCGCGTAAACTGGGATATGTCGCTCTTCAAGGATTTCGCCATCGGCGACCGCTGGAAGGTGCAGTTCCGTTCCGAGGCCTTCAACATCTGGAACACTCCGCAGTTCGGCCTGCCCAACGCCACCATCGGCGCAGGCAACGCCGGCACCATCACCAGCACGGTCGGGAATCCCCGCCAGTTGCAATTGGCGCTGCGCATCCAGTTCTGATCCTGACAGCCTCATTGGATCAATAGGACCGGCCCCGCGTGGGCCGGTCTTTTTTTTGGCATCCACTCGTAAGCGATATGCTAACCCGCTTTTCTCACGGCATCTGATCGCAGCCCAAACTGACGCCGCGGACAAGCTCGAAATGACTCGTGCGGATCCTCCGCGGGTGTCTCGGTCAGAAATTTGCGGCAAAATGGCTGCCGCA
>VFZY01000365.1 GCA_016870915.1 Acidobacteriota bacterium
CCGTGGGAGCCGGAGGGAGCCCGTTCTTGTTGCGAGTCTGAGAATTCACGCTGATTCCTATTCTCGCCCTGCTCAGTAATTAAGGCCAGGGGAGTTGTCTCAGCTATGTTGGCACGGAGGGCGCGCTCGAATTGCAAATCACCGAAAACAGCCTGTGCAGGCTGTGGCCGTTCTTCCGGAAGTCCGCCGCCAGATCCTCCAGCAGCGCCGGGTTCGAAGGCTGCAACTCCCACCCCGCCGGCACCTTCGCCGGATCCTGCCGGGCCAGATCGAACTCATCGTACGGCTCCACAATCCCCATCCCCATCAGCTTCGACCAGAACATATTCACCGTCGCCCGTGCGAACTGCGGATGCCCTGTCAGAATGCGGCCCAACTCCGTGCGCGGGTCCACATCCCCACGCCCCCGCTCTCCGTTCAACAGGAACTTCGGCTCCGAAGACCCGCCAAACCGCGTGATCCGCAGCATGCTGTTGCTCTTCGTCTGATACCCGGGGCCCCAGTCGTCCACCGAAAAGTGGCCCATGATCGCTTCTTTGTTCTCAACATGCGGAATGTACCGCGACCGTCCCATGAACGCCGAATGCTGGAAAAACGCGGTCCGCCGCTGCTGGCTTAGGTAGACGTTCACCTTCTCCAGATGCCCCTGCCCGTCATGGCACGCGATGCAGCTCAGGTTGATCCCCAGGAACACCTTGCCGAACAGAATCGACACCTCGTCATGCGTGTCCATCTGGTGCACCTTGCTCAGATCCTCCGCATGATCCGCCTCGCCCGGCTTGCCCTCCACATGCTCCCGGACAATCGGATTCACCGCCGCCACCACCAGATTGCTCTTCCCCGACGACCCGATCACTGCCCGGGCCAGATCGTCATACGGCCGGTCCGCCTGAAAGCTCTCCTTCAGCATCGTGTGGAACAGGTTCACGCCCCGGCCCATCTTGCCGTTCGCCCGCAGCAGATCCATGTAGAAGTACGCCCACTTCTCGGCGAACTCCGGCGACCCGATCAGCTTCTCAATCACCCGCGCCCGCTTGTCCGCCCGCCCGTCCGCCAGAAAATCGCGCACATCGGCCGCCGAAGGAATGCGGCCCGTAACATCCAGCGTCACCCGCCGCAGGAACTCCGCATCGCCCGCCAGCGGAGCATGCGGCACCCCATCCCGCTCCATCCGCCCAAAGATATGCTCATCAACGAAGTTCCGCCGGGCCATCGTCCCGCCCGCCGCCGCCGGCTTCGGAAGCCTGCCCGCCAGCCGCTCCGTCAAAGCCCCCGCCTTGGGAGCCTGCGGCGTCTGAAACAAAGGAGCATGAGCCCCCGCATCCATCCCAGGCAGATCCGTCCGCCCCGCCGCCGGCCGCTGCCCCAACGCCAGCCCAGCCGCCATCGTCAAACCCAAAAAAGCAATCGCAAAACGCATCGGCATGGTCATCCTGTCTTCTAATCCACCGTCACGATTCTTTCGCAACTACAGGTAGCCTGTCAATAGACCCGGGTGTGTTAGATTCGCGGAAGTGCAGGTAACCTCCGCAACAACGGAACCCGGCTCCACCACGCCACGCCCGCACCCCACCGCGCCACGACCGCACCCTACCGCGTCACGACCGCACCTCACCACGCCACGACGGCGCCCTACCGCGCCACGACCGCACCCCGCCACGCCACGACCACACCCCGCCGCGCCACGACCACACCCCGCCACGCCGCGCCC
>VFZY01000366.1 GCA_016870915.1 Acidobacteriota bacterium
AGTCGGGTCCGCAGAGCGCCTACTCGGCGGCCTCTTCTGTTTTACCGCAGGATTCTCAGGGGTCCCAAGTGGTGTCAGACCCGATCTATCGACCCGCTCAACTCGGCGGCGTGCATAGTTTAGGTGGTATTAATCTCCAGGTGGATCAGACCGCCACCCTGCGCATTGTTCTGGAAACCGGAGCCGTGACGCAGACCATCGAAGTTCAATCCGCCGCTCCGCTGCTGGATTCGCAAACTTCCTCTTTGGGGCAGGTGATCGAGAATAAGCGCATCGTCGAGTTGCCCCTCAATGGCCGCAATCCGTTTGTGCTGGGCCTGCTCGCCGGAGGCACCACGCCATTCAAGGGCCTCAACACCAACATTCCCTTCATTGCCGGTGGAGGGCGCCATTCCGCCAACGATATCCTGCTGGACGGCGTGGACAACAACATACGCAACTTCGGAGGCGACGTGGGCCGCAACGGTGTCGCCTACATTCCCTCCGTCGACGCCGTGCAGGAGTTCAAGGTGAAGACCAACAACCTGGCCGCCGAGTTCGGCCGCTCCGCAGGTTACACCGTTAACGCCACCATCAAGAGCGGCACCAATGAATTCCACGGCACATTCTTCGAGTTTCTCCGCAACGACAAGCTCGATGCCAACAACTTCGTCGCCAACTTCGCCGGCCAGTCGAAGACGAAATTCCGCCAGAACCAGTACGGGGTCACCGTGGGCGGTCCGTTGCGACTGCCCGGATATAACGGCCGCGACCGCACGTTCTTCTTTACTGACTACGAAAGCACGCAGGTCCGCCAGGCCGCCGGCTCATCGCTGTCCGACGTGGCGCCGCCTTCCTTTCGAAGCGGCGATTTCTCCCGGTCCGCGCGTCTGATCTACGATCCGCTGGCCCGCCGCCCCGGCCCCGCCGGCTTCGTCACCTCGGACCTTTTTCCCAACAACACCATCCCCCGCAGCCGCATCGATCCAACCATTCTCAAGTACCAGGAGCTGATCCCGCTGCCCAACGTCGGCGCGGCCGAATCCACCTCGCGCAACTTCATCGCCTCTTCCCCGCGCGAGACCATCCGCCACCAGGGCGACCTCAAAATCGACCACCGCCTGTTTGAGGGCAACAACCTCACGGGCCGCGTTTCGATTTCGCAGCAGTACCGGCCCAACCAGGGCAACTACATCTTCAGCCCGCAGGAGAATGTCTTTCACAGCCGCAACGCCTCTCTCAGCGATATCCATATCTTCAGCCCAACCGTGGTCAACGAATTGCGCTTGGGCTACAATCGCTCCAACTCCAGCCAGAACGCCCTCAAGCTCGCCGAGTCCATGGCGTTTACCGCCCAGAACGGGCTCGCCAGCGGCGCGGTGATCGGCTTCCCCTCCGTCGATTTCCGATTCTCCGGCGAGTCCTTAGGGCAAACCCAGTTCTCCGGATTCGGGGCCGCTTCCTCAACCTTCAACTTCGAGAATCATTTCCAGCTTGCCGACCATCTCAGCATCATCCGCGGCAATCACACGATGAAGATGGGCGGCGAGGCCCGACAGTTTCGCTTTGACCGTCTTCCCGGTTTTCCGCTGAACGGCACGTATGTCTTCGGCGCCATTTTCACGGCCAACCCGTCGGTGCCCCAGCAGACAGGCCTGCCCTATGCGGAGTTCCTGCTCGGCCTTCCCACGCGGGTTACCGCGCAGACTCAGAAGGAC
>VFZY01000367.1 GCA_016870915.1 Acidobacteriota bacterium
TTCGGCTCCGGCGCGCCCGGCTTGAGGCCGGCGGCCACGGCAGGGACGAAGTTCCTGCCGGTTGCCGGCCACAACAGCGGAGCCCGGGCCACCGCGGCCTCACTGGGAGAGTAGTCCAGTGCCCGGTACAGCGTCTCCACCCATTCCCCCTTGTGGCGGACACGGAAACTGGCCAGTTCCCCGCCCTTCGCCGGCACGATCGCCGCCTCCACACCGGCCGCCGTATCCTCAAGCCGCACCACCACCAGGCCACCCGTCTCCGAACCCGTCGCCCGATAGGGTGTGTCCTGAGCGGAGATAAGAAGCGGTATGAGAGGGATCAGGCCGGAGCGCATGCGGAAATTATCTATTCTCGCTCGAATGCAGCCCGGAATGCTCGCGCGGGCAAGCTCTCCCTAAGCGCTGTACTTCATCGCCGGAAGCCCGTGCAATCGCCGGAACAGACCCAATTGCCCGATATGGGCGTCCTCGTGGTGCACCAGGAACGCGATAGTCCCCAGCCGGTCCTTGCCTGTGATGGGGAACTTGAGGCCGGAAGCCTCGGCCAGAATTTCCGCCGGAAGAGCCTCAATGTGCGCGGCCACCGGTTCCGCCACCCGGCGCCAAAGCGCCCGCAGATCTTCAAGCGGCGGAGGATCCGTCAGCGCGGCCGCGGAATGGATCTCCGCCCAGGCTGCTTTATAGGGATGCTCAAGCGCCAACCCCGTGTGCGCCGCCAGAAAGAACCGGCACTCCACAATGTGGACCGCCAGATAGATCGCCGTGTTCGCCCCAAAAGGACCCGTCTGGCGGGCCTGATCGTCCGTCATCCCATCCAGGCAGTTCAGGAACAGGCGCTCGTTCAAACGCAGGATCGCCGCCAGCGGCGCGGCCGCATTCATCGCCGCTTGCGGCCCCGCCACAGCAGCAGCCCGGCCGCGGCCGCCAGGGCGAACGTGGAGGGCTCCGGGACCCCATCAGTCGAAGGCAGCAGAGTCACATAGCTCAGCTGCGGAAAGTGCATGTCCACCGTCATCTCAAACGGATCGGTGCTGCCCAACTCGGCAGTTACGTTGATCCACACATGCTGCTCCAAAACGTAGGCGCCAGCATCCAGCGGGTATTCGATACCCAGTTCCTTCGTGTCCACCGCGTAATAAAATGCCCCCGACCCGTTGCTGGGCAATCCGAACCCTGTCCCCAACCCCCCAGCCTCTCCCAGAACAAGGTGTTTGACAACCGTGTTCATGTTCATGCCCAGCAATCCGGGGCCGTGGGTCGAAACGGCATAGGTAAAGTCGAACGCCTGCCCCACGGCATACGTCCCCGCGGTAAGTTCCACCAGACGCGTGGCCGTCCAACCCACCTCGCAGGGGCCGTTCGCGGTGAACCGCAGCGGTCCGGACACACTCAACACGGTTGCGCCCACTTGGGACGATTCCAGTTGAGCCTCGTCGATCGTGCAGGTAGAGTTGACGGCGACGGGTGCGGCGAACGCGCCCGCGGAGGTCATCAATCCCCAAAACATTGAAAGCGATTTCTTCATTCTAGCCTCGATTCCCGAGTTCAGCTGCCGAACACGATGCAGTTCAGCCTGGGCGTCGAACGGCAACTCACGAAGAAGACGACCCTCAGCGTGAATCATGTCGGTACGCGCGGAGTTCAGCAGCTTCGCTCT